>JAYVFP010000160.1:0-97725 GCA_043773025.1 Archangium sp. | reverse complement strand
CGCCTTCGGGCGGTAAGTGCCCCCTCGACTGCGCTCGGGGAGACCGGTGATTGGAGTCATTTCTATTTCGGCCAACCCTGTCGATGCGAACGGTGGTGGGGAGACCAGTGCGTGGCGCAGTTCAGTGATCAGCTCTTCCGCAGCCCGACGACTTCGCCGTACCCGCCGGGGATGAAGAACTCGTGGAAATCGAGCCCCATGATGCGCATCGCAGTCGCCACCGCGTCGGCTGAGCGAGGCACACGCTGGGCGGGCTGGTTGTTCTCCTCGACGATCGTCGCAGGAACACCGAAGCCGCGGCGATCGTAGCTGCCCACCTGCCGGTTCCCCGCCACGTTCCCGCCCGCGTACATCACGCTCGTGTACGGATGATGATCGTCCGGCAGGTTGAAGCCGCCCCCACTCGAAGGCGACGCCCACGAGCGGCCGAACTCAGACATCACCACCACCAGCGTGTCATCGAGCAGCGTCTTGCCCGGCAAACCCGGCGCCGGACTCGCCTTCAACTCACCCAGGAACCGCGCGACCAGATCCATCTGCGCGCGCCCGTGAGCACAACTGAACGCGTGCCCCAGCCCGGAGTGCGTATCGAAGTCGAGCGGCGACAACCCGATGTGCACCGCCGAGGTGAGGTCTGACTTGAGCAACCGCAGCGCCATGTCGAAGCGAGGCTCGAGCCCCGTCATGTGAAAGTTCGCGCTGCCGAAGGTGTAGCTGAACGGCGTCGGCAAATAGTTCGAGAGGTACGCAGGCCGGTTGCTGATCAGCGTGTCGATGCCCTTCTGCGCCTCGAGCACCGACACCACGTCGGCTGCCAGCACGCGGCTCACGCTGCGCAACGAGCCGTGCAGCCCCTCGAGGAAACCATCGACGTTCTTGTTCGAGCGGCCGAGATACTTGCCGGGCTGCTTGAGCGTGTGTTGCTCGAGCGTGGTGGTCTTGAGCATCGAGCCGAGCGCCTCACCCTTCGCGTTCGTCTCGGGTCGCTCCGTGCGCGCGTTCAGGTCGGTCCACCAGGGGTTCTTGGTCGAGTCGTCCGACATCTGAGGCGTGAGGGCTTCGATCGAAGGCACCCGCACTGGAGCTGCGTGCGACGGCAGCCCCTGCGCCACCGGCATGCCGCGTTCGCTGGTGACCACCACGAAGGGAAGCGGCCGGGTCGAGGCGAACCGCGAGTGAAGATGATTCGCCACCACCGAGTGCAACGCCGGCGCGCGAAAGTCGGGGCTCGCCACACCACACATCGCCGAGACGAAGGCGCTCGCGTGATCCGCCGTTCCTTGATCGACGCCGTGCAGCACCGCGACCTGATCAGCCAGACCGAAGTGCGTGTAGCCGTACATCGACGGCGAGAACCCCGCACCGCGATTGGCCGGGTTCATCGGGTCCCACGACTGCCAGACCCGCAGCGGCTTGTACGGCCCGTTGGCAGGCCCAAGATTCACCAACTGCTCCTTGCGGAAGTAGATGGGCTCGCTCGCAAAACCACCCGGGGCGGGCACGCAGAACTCCACGTCGGCGTCCTCCATCGGCCAGAAGTGGTACTGCGGCCGGAAACCACCGGGCACGTAGATGACGCAGATCCGGCTCGGCGCATCAGGGCTCGCGGCCCGCGCCACGCCTGAACGCAGCAGCCCGAAGCGGTCGAGCAACGCGACCTGGCCTGCACCCAGAGCCCACTTCAACATCGTTCGTCGTGATGAATTCATGGGTCAGTAGCTCAGCCATTGGGGGTGACGAACGAGCGCGGCACACACGCCGGTCCACGCAGCCTTGGTGCTCGCAGGCTCGAGCGGCAGGTAGACCTGCTCGTACATTTCGGTGATCTCTGCGGCGGTCGGCACCTCGCCCAACATGCGCAACGACAGGCTGGCGATGTTCTGGCGAATCTCGACGGACTTCGTCGCGCTCTTGTCGGCGAGCGTGACGTGACGAAGCACCGAGGTGTTCCCTGTCTTCTCGATGGCGAGGCGGCACCACGCCTGGCTCACCTGCACCAGCGTCTGCACCGACGAAGGCCCGAGCCCGAAGTCGTTCTTCCGGCCCTGCAGAATCACCGCGCCGCCCAGCGTCTCGTACCGCTCGGTGGCGCGCTTGTCGGAGACGTACTGCTGCGAAATGCCAGGCGCCCAGTCGGTCGGCCACGTGAAGAGGCGGCCACCGCGCACAGTGAACTCCTCATCGCGCCAGGTCGGCCGCGACGTGTCGACGAAGTCAGCCGGGCTCAAGCCGAGCTGATCCATCAACGAGAGGATCATCTCGTCAGCGCGCAGGCGCCGCACCGTGAAGGCTTCAGGTGAAGGCCCATCGTTCACCGCACCACGCGGGGGCAATTCACGGATCCACGCCTTCAACTCGGTCAGCGAAATCTTCGCGCGGCCATCGGCCTCCAGCGCGGTGTACGGCTCACCCGGAGGCATCTGCGGGTAGCTGCCGGGCGCAGTGCCCTGGAGCAGCAAGATGAGGCCCGAGTTCTCTGGGTCGTCTTTGTTCACCCACTTCGGGTCGTAGACGAGCCCGTTTTCGAACGCGTCGAGCGAAGCGAAGTAGGGCTTGTTGCCGCCGGTGTGACAGCTCGCACACGCCGGAGCGAGCGCCGCGCGGATCTCGTCGTTCTTTCCTTCGGGCGGGCACCCTGCGTCGGCTTCGGGTTCAACAGGCGTGGGCCCGGGAGCACCGCCGAGTTTTCCTTCGCAACCAGCGAGCGCCAACGCCGCCAGCAAGAGCAGCTTTCTCACAGGCCTCTCCGGAACTCAGGCTGCGTGAAGAGGTACTTCACGAAGGGCTTCAACTTGCGATCACCCACGACGAACTCTTTGGTGAGCACCTCGAGGTACGCGCCTTCGACCGCGGGGTCGAGCTCGCGGCCCACGAAGCGCGAGTACATCTTGCGCACGGCGCATTGGTCGAACGCACCTGAACTCATCAACAACTTGCCGAAGCCCAGGGGGCCCATGGTGCCGTCACTGGTCGCGCCCAGCAGCGAGTAGCCCGGCGGCATGGTGTCGAGCAGCAACGCCTCGGTGTTCGTCATCGCCTCGGCGGGGGTGGTCGGCGTCATCACCGTGCCGGGCACGAAGGCGTTCTTCCAACGGAAGCCCGGCGAGTTGTCGGCAGCGCTGTGCGGGTACTGACCGGAGACCCACGCGGGCGTGATGCGAAAGCGACCGATGCCCGGCATGAAGGGCCAGGGCACGTAGTAGCTGCCCGCTCCGAAGTCCCAGCGCTTGAAGAAGATGGCGGCCGGGTCGAGCGCGCGGTGGCAGTGCAGACAGGTACCGCCCGTGGCCGGGTCTCCGGTGTACGGAGGGAACATCGCGGTGGCCGGAGGCGGGCTGAAGCTCGAGCAGGCGAACATCTCGAGGAACCGCGCCGCTCTCACGCGTTCTCGGGGGAACGCAGAGAGCGAGCCCATCATGGTCAACACGCCCGCGGCCGGCAGCCCCTCAGGAGCGGCCGTGGTGGTGCGTGGATCGAATTGATAGTCGCGGCGCGCGAGCAGATACGGGTTGAGCGTCTCGACGGTGAACTCGCGCCAGGCCTGCGGATCATCCGGCGTCGGATGAAGCGGGTCGCGCGGGCTCGCGTTGGCGCTGCCCTTCCACCAGTTGGTGGTGACGTCGGTCGCGCCCTGTTGCCGGCCCTGTCGCACGTAGAGCGCGCGCAGCCAGTTGGTGCCTACGGAGTAGTTGCCCACGATCAAATCGGAGAGCGGGCGATCGTGCCACGCGAGATGCGCGAGCAGACGCGCGGGCTCTTCGAAGGGGTGACGGCGCTGGCTGTTGAAGAGGTCGTGGTTGCTGCCTGCGCCAAGGCCCGAGAGCGGCGAGCACCACACCAGGTTCGGCCCGCAGCCGCAGCCGCCGGGAATCGAGGGGTCGTAGTAGCCGCCGTTCGCGATGCCGCAGTCGACCGTGCGGCCCATCGAATCCATCACGGTGGTGACTGCGCTGCCCGCTTTGCCGAGCACCGTGACCAGCGTGCCGGGCGCCCACCAGGGCTCCACCATGTTCAGTTCAGGCGCAGCGAGATCGCACTGCGCGCCGGGCGAGGCGTTCTCACCGACGCTGTAGAACGCACTGGGGTGCGCGGTGGCCCCGCCGCACCGAAAGAGGTGGCCCGACATGTCGCCCTGGTACGCGTCACCTTGCGCGCCCTTGGTGTACGCGGGCACCGCCAGCCAGTCGTGACCGAAGCGCACCATCTGCTCGTAGAAGCCGGGTGACGCGAGCAGCGCGTCAATCTCAGCGTCGAGCGCGGCCGCGCGCGCGTCAGGGGCGGTGGCGACCAGCGCTTCGTACTTCGCGACCGGCGGCGTGATGCCGGTCAGCGCGAGTGAGACGCGGCGGAGAATTCGCGTGTCGGAGAGCAGATCCTTCGGAGGATCGGTGGAGACCGGTGGTTTCTGACACTGGTCTTGAGCGAAGGCGGAGCAGGCAACGAGCGCGCTGATCAACCCGAGTCGTGCGGCAAACATGTCGTGCAGTATGCAACGAGAGGCAGGTGCTTTGCGCGTGGAGAGAAGTCCGCAGACTGAGGTGTGCCGACCTCACTTGCCGAGAGGGTCGGCAGAAATAGGAATCGGGTTCCATCACCGGTCTCCCCGAGCCCAGTCGAGGGGGCACTTGCAGTGCGAAGGAGAGGCAATCCCTCGACTCCGCTCCTGGGGAACAGCCCACACCGTTCGCATCGAGCGCAGTCGAGATGCCACTTGCTGCGCGAGTCGGAAGTGCTCCTTCGACTTCGCTCAGGAGGACCGGTTGTTCTTCGGCAAGAAATCGCCGGCGAAGCCGGTCCCCTGCTCGGGAGGACCGGTGTGAGGAGCGCCTGTTCCTTCGATGGAATCGAAGGTCCCCTGCTCTCCAAGGCGGGGACAGGTTTCTTCAAGTCCAGTTCGCAACCAACTCGCAGCACGCATCGCCCCTCAACCGGCACCGCTTCTCGACCGACGAATTCACCTTCGCGCCCGACATCTCGATCGATCGGGTGAACCACCCGAGCACCGACAGGCAATGCGCGCGGTGCGGCATGCCGAACTCATGAATGCTCAGATGCACCGAGCCCTCGTCATCGCGATGGGTCTCCATGCGCCCGGTGTCGTAGTGCGCGCCCCAGAGCTTCGAAGCGCGCTCGAACAGGAACATGGGCGAGCCGAACCGATAGAAAAAATGGAACACGCGCGGCAAGGTGGCGGTGGCGGCCCACGCACCCATCTCGCGGCACAACGCGAGATCACCGCGCCCGTGAATGCGATCTGCCACGACGTTCACGTCGATGAACGCAGAAAACGGAACCCACTCATGGGGCAGCACGCGCCTCTCGAGCAGCGCCTGCGTCTCGGGAGCGAGCTCCCGCGTGAGGCGTTGCGACGCTTCTTCACCATGCACCTCGTGCACGTACCGCAGCCGCGAGGTGAGGATGAGGCCTTTGCACTGAGCCATTCACTGCCCCCGCGTGCGAGCTTACAGGCGGAGGCTGGAGAGAACACAGAGGACAGGTCGTTAGTTGAAGACACCCCTCTTCTGCTGCTCCCTCTCGATGCTGCGGAACAGCGCCCCGAAGTTCCCTTCACCGAACGACGCGTGGTTCTTGCGGGAAATGAGCTCGATGAAGATCGGCCCCACCAGGTTCTTCGTGAAGATCTGCAGCAGGTACCCCTCATCATCACCATCGACGAGCACGTTGCGCCTGCGCAGTTCCTGCTTGTCTTCCGTCACGTGCGGCACGCGGGCGAACGCGTCGGCGTAATACTCGTCGTCCATGTCGAGCATCTCGATGGGCGAACCCTCGAGCTTTCGCAACGACTCGAGAATGTCCTCGGTGATGAAGGCCAGGTGCTGAATGCCCGGCCCTTTGTATTCCTCGAGGTACTCGTTGATCTGCGACTTCTTTTCGTCGGCCTCGTTGATGGGAATGCAGAAGCGGCCGCACGGTGAACGCAGCGCGAACGAAGTCAGCCCCGTCTTCGCCCCGCGGATGTCGAAGTAGCGCACCTCCTCGAAGCCGAAGACCTGTTTGTAGAAGGTGGCCCACTGCCCCATCGTGCCCTTCTCGACGTTGTTGGTGAGGTGATCGAGCGCGAGAAAACCTTTGTCGGGCACGAGCTCCGGTCGTTCGAGCGGCACGAAGCCGCGCAGGGTCCACGAATCGGAGCGGCCGGAGGTGTCGACGAAGAAGATCAAGCTGTCGCCGATGCCGTAGATCGCAGGGAGCGGCTGACCATCGAAGCTGCGCCCACCCCGAATGACCGCCACCTCTCGGGCCCGCTTCGCGTCTTTGACGCGCCAACCCATCGAGCAGATGCTCGGCCCGTGCAGCTTGCCGAAAGCTTCCGCGAACGAGCCCGGTTCGCGGTTGATGAAAGGTGAGCATTCCCGGCGCGATGCCCGCGCGGCTGAAGAACTCGCCCGAGTGGTAGAAGAGCACCTCATCGAAGTCGATGTTCGAGTGGTAGAACGGCACCTTCAACGCCAGTGGGTCGCCGTTCTCCAGCGGCCTTGGCAAGAAGCTGCAGACCACCGCGCCGTGCATGACGAAAGTGGTGTGCGCCGACGGCGGAAGATGAAACCGGTCTGAGAGCACGGGTCGAATGTCGCGCACGTTGAGCTTGAGGGCCGCAAGCGTGCCCTTCCACCCGACCACGTCGTGCGGATTGAACGGGTAGAAGATTCTCGTCACCTCACCCGCGTGCAGTACGCGCAGCTCCCATTCACCGGAAGCTCCAGGCGGGAGCGACGAGGGCTCTGGCGTGGGCACCTGCAGCACCGCGGGGTCGAACAACGCGTGCTGACCGAGCATGCCTTTTTGTTTGAGCGCGTAGAGCACCGCGGGGTGGCCCTTGTGCAGAAACTCCTACGAAGCACGACATGGACATTCCCTGGATCCGCGGAAGGGTGACGTCGCAGGCACACGTGGCCCTGCCCGAAGGCACCGTGGAAGAAGAGTACGCGCGCAACGGCTTTTTCGGCCGGTCTGCGTGTTGCCGAACACCACGCTCGACGGCCTCACCAGGTACGAGCTGCCGAGGCTCAAGGCGCGCCTGGTGGCGCACCGCCGTCATCCTCTGAGCAAACTCGCGCGCGTCACCCGCGATGAGCTGAGCGAGCACGTCTTGCTCACCGTGCGTGGAAGTGACCCGCGACTTCACCTCGCGACCGCCGAGCTCGACACGCAGAGCACCGTGCACCTGCCGGATTTTCATTCGAAGAAATCGGCCATCCTCGAAGGCATCGGCTTTGGTTGGCTGCCGGAGTGGTTGATTGAACGTGAACTCGAGAAGGGTGAGCTGCGGCCGCTCCAGTTGGCGCGTGGGGCGGTGCATGTGTTCGAGCCGCAGGTCTTCACCCGGGGGCCGCTGGGCCGCGCCGGAGCAGCCTTGCTCCACCAGCTTCTCCATCCTTGAGTCCGGGGCGCATCGTTTCGCCTGTTAAATCATGGGCTTCCGACTATTCGGCACGGGGTCCCTGCATCGTTCACCCATTTTCAGGTACACATCGCGCCATGTTGGATGACACCCGGCTGGACGGAAAGCTCCTGGAGTTGTCACGAGAACTGATGGTTCGCTCGTTGGTGCCTGGGTTCGGCATCGCTGACGCGTTCACCATGAAGGGCATCGACGAGGCCGGGCGACCGGGTTTGTTCGCCGCTGTTCTCCTCGCGCCCGGGAAGATGGCCGAGCTCGAGACGCTCACGACCTTTCGTCAGTTGCTCACGCAGCGCCTCAAGCAGCTCGACACGCGCACGCCGGCGTGGCCGATCGTGGTGCAGGCCGCGCCCGAGTACATCGACGGTCAGTCGGTGGTGCCCGGTGGCCGCGAATACTTTCAGCAGGTGAAGACCGAGCTCGTCGCTCGCACCGCGCGCATGAAGCAGCGCGTGTCGGTCTCGCAGATGCCGGTGGTTCGGCTGGCTCCTGAAGCGAAGGCCTCCAAGCCCATCGTGAAGGCGGCGGCTGCCAAGCGCCCCGCCAAGGCGAGCACCACCGCTCGCCGTTCCGCGCCGACCCGTGCGTCTGCACGCACCGCCCGCGCGCGCCGCTGAACTGCTCCCCACCGTTCGCAGCGCAGGTTTTTTTCGAAATAAGGAGCGCTCACCGTTCATCCCGAGCGGCGTCGAGGGGTCACCTCGGCTTCGAGCGGCAAGTGCCCCCTCGACTGCGCTCGGGGAGACCGGTGATTGAAGGCATTTCTGTTTCCGACAACCCTCTCGGGGAGACCGGCGATGGAACCCGATTCCCATTTCCAAAGACCCTCTCGGGATGACCGGTTGGTTGTTCCTTCGGGTGAAGTCGCCGGCGAAGCCGCTTCACGACTGGCGAAACACCCGATGCGTGGGCACCGCCGCTTCTTCGAGCGTGCCCAGCACCGCGCCCACCGCCCAGTTGAGGGGTGGCACCCGATGTTTGACCCACAGTGACGAAGGGCCTGCCACGGCGCCGAGCCGGGCCTTGGGCTCCTCAGACGTGCGGCCCATCGACGCCGAGGCGCTCCCCCACGCGATGGCTTGCTCGATGACCGAGATGAGCAGCCGCAGATACAGCGGCGCCTCCACGCTCTTGTCGTAGCCCAGGTAGTACCCGACGCAGACGCCATTGCTCTTGAGGCACACGCCGAACGCGTCGAGCTGGCCGTCTTTTTCCAGCCCGAACATCGCGCACGCGTCAGGCAGCCTGCGTTTGAGCTCGACGAAGAACTTCCCCGACAACCGCAGCGGCCGCACGTCGGCGTTGGCCCACACCTGGCCGTAGAGCGCATCGAGCCGCGCTTCGTTTGCTTCGAGCTCGGCCACGCTCAGCTCCCGCGCGCGGTAGCCGCCGGCCTCGAGCTGCTGCAGCGTCTTCTTCACAGCGCGGCGCGGGTTCGAGCTCAGGCTTGCGAGGTAGTCGTCGAGCGACTTCCACTGAGGCTCGAGCGCGAGCTGCATGTCGGCGCCCGACGGCGCGAGCTGGTAGCCCTGTCGCCGCAGGGTCAGCTCGTGCTCTTTCGTCACCGCGTCCTTGATGAAGGACACGTTCACCACGCCTTCGGACTTCTCGAAGCGGCGCAGCCTGTCCATCAGGCGCATCGCTTCCCGCCACACCAGGTCCGCGTCGGCGCCAGGCCGCAGCACCAGACCGGTGTCGCCCCAACCCACCAGGCTGCCCAGCACGAGCGCACGTTCGTCGAGCAGTTGCGTGAGCCCGCTCAACGGCACGCTCGCTGCGACGGCCGCGCGGCCTTCGACGCGGACCAGTTGCATGCACAGGGCGGCGATCGCCTCATCGCCCCGGTACATCAGCGCGTAACGAGGCGAGACGTTCGCGGGGAGCGCTTGCTCGAGCGCAGTGAGAAAGGGCGCCTGCATGAAGACGCTGGCGTGGTGGGTGAGCTCGTTCCACGCGGTGGAGTCGAGGTGGGCGATGCGCTCAGCGACAGCGAACTGCACGTTCCGGATCGATCGCATGCACGCTCCAAGGCTCGTGCGCCGGGTCGTATTCCCTTCGTGTGAGGACTCCGCGTTCGGGTTTCTGCGCGCGGTTGATTTTGCTGCCGGGCCTGCGCAGGTCTTTGCGCAGAGGGGTGAGGCCCTCAGCCTCAGGGAAGACAAGGTCACACGCCGCGCGCGTTCGGCTCCCAGAGGTACTTGTGCTGCTGCAGCTGAAAGCGAACGGGCAGGCGGTCGGCGATGATCCACTCGGCGAGCTGCGTGGGCTGCAGCTTGCTGAAGACCGTGGAGAACAGAATGCCGAACGGCCGCGTGGCGAGGTGGTGCTCACGGATGAGCCCGACGCTCCAGTCGTAGTCTTCGCGCGAGCCGATCACGAACTTGAGCTCGTCACGTGAGTCCATCGACTCGAAGTTGCGCAGGTCGTTGCGCGAGACCTCACCAGACGACGGCGTCTTCATGTCGACGATCGCGTGCACGGCATCAGGCACTTCGCGAATGTCGATGGCGCCGCTGGTCTCGAGCAACACCTTGAGCCCCGCATCGAGCATCGACTGCATCAACGGGTACACGCCGGGCTGCAGCAGGGGCTCGCCACCGGTCACCTCGACGCACGGGGTCTTCAGCTCGAGGATCTGCCCGAGCACCTCGGCGTTCTTCATGCGCGTGCCGCCGCGGAAGGCGAACTCCGAGTCGCAGTAGGTGCAGCGCAGGTGACAGCCGGTCAGCCGCACGAAGGCGCAGAGCAGGCCCTGGTGTGAGCTCTCACCCTGAAGAGAGAGGTAGATCTCCTTGACCATCACCGAATCGGCGGAGGCGACGCGGCGCGGTTCGATGTGGGGGCGTGCAGCAAGCATGGCGCAGCTCTGTAACAGGGCGGTACGCGCACTGTCTCACCCCCCTCTCATCGGGTGCATCGAGAGGAGGGGGGGCGGGTTTTAGTTGCCGTCGTCGGTCAGCATGACCGTCTGGTCGATGGTGCCGTCGCCGTCGTCGTCGATGCTGACGGTCATCGGCGCCCCGTCACCGGCCCACGTGCCGTACTCGAGCCACACGATGGCGGTGGCCGAGATGGTGTTGCCCTGGTGCGCGAACACCACGTCGCCTGCGTTGAGGACGTGCACGCGAACGCCGTAGCTCGCCATGCCGTCCCTCGAGTTGATCTTCACGCCGAGCCGCTGGCCCGGCACGTCGGTGTGCAGCTCGACCGTCACGCCGTTCGCCTCTGAGCCGCTCGCCACCTCGAACTGGTAGTCGTTGCCATCGAGCGTCATGCCCAACTCGACGATGGGCGTCTCGACGCCGCTCGTGGTGTAGCTCACCGAGTCAGCGCCAGCGGAGAACACGATGGTGTCGACTTGACCTGGGTCGAGTTCCACGCCTTCGACTGCGAAGGTGTAGCCGGGCGCCGTCAAGCGCACCGCGGCCTGCGTCGCCGCCGTCATGCCCACGCCGTCGAGCGTCACGGTCAGTGGCATGGTCAACGGCAACTGAAAGGCGGGCACTTCGCGGTCGTCCCAGGTGCTCGGGGCCGACTTGCCCGCGATGAGCGTCGCGCCGGGAATGGTGCTCACGTAGCTGCCGCCGTCGAGGGCGATGGTGTTGCCGAGGCCGTCGGCGATGCGCAGCTGCGCGTCACCCTGCAACCGCACGGTGCGGAAGCTGACCGCGTTGCCCTTCACGCCACGACCGTCTGCCGTCACCGAGCCGCACGTGGGGCACACTTGAACTTGCATTCGCGCGGAGTTCGGCGTGACCGTCAGCGACTTGGTCGTCGCGTCGCCCTCGTAGAGTTCGGCCGGCGTCGTGGGGTTCGGCGTCGCGCTGTACGACCAGGTGTTGGCGATGGTGTTGATGGTCACGCCCGTCACGGCCGTGGGGAAATTGTTTTCGTAGACGAGGACTTCCTTGATGCCGGCGTCGACTTCCCGCACCAGGTACGGCGTGTTGGCGTGACCGCCGCTGCCGTCGCGCTTGTACATTCCAAAAGCGTACGACTCGCCGCCGACGGTGAAGGACCTCTCGACGAGCGCCAGTACCTCGTTGGGCGAGAGCACCCCTCTCGAGTCGGCCGCCTTGGTGGGGTTGGTGCTCTGCGTCGCCCACCAGAACGCGATTTCACGCTGCAGCTTCTCGTTACCCACGAGCGTCAGCGCGTTGCCCGTCGCCGCGCCAAAGTCGGAGGGCTTCGCCTGGCCGGTCGCGAAGAAGACCGAAAGCACCGCCATGCCCTCGCAGTGGCCGCCGTTCATCGCCGCGTTAGTGCCCTGCATGAAGTTGGCGGCGCTCGGCGTCAGCGTGCACGTGCCGGCATCGGGGGCAGCGCAGACCGCGTCGCCGAAGAGCCGCACCATCTCGACCTCAGTCAAGTTCACGATGCCCGCGGTGTTCGTGTAGTTCTCGAAGGGGAAATTGTCGGTGCCCATCGTGAACTTCACGGGGCCTGCGTCGGTGCCGGGCGCGCCGCCATCGGTTCCGGGCGCTTCGGTGCATGCACAGAGCAACACGAGACAGCAGACGACGGCAGAGCGAGCAACGATCATGGGGCCTGAGGGCGGGGGTGAATCTTTCCATCTACGTCGATTGCGCCGTGACCGAAACCGATTCCTTTTGTCGCCCTGGCTGGCGCCTTCAACGGGGGTCACCGGCCGTCAGCCAACGCCGCGTGTGCCGCCGCCAACCTTGCAACCGGAACGCGAAAAGGGCTGCAGGAGATCGAGTCGACGCCGATGCGGTGGCAAAAGGCGATGCTGCGGGGGTCACCGCCGTGCTCGCCGCAGATGCCCACCTTCAGCTTCGCGTTCGTCTTGCGGCCCAGCTTGATGGCCAACTGCATCAATTGACCCACCCCCGCCTCGTCGATCGAGCTGAACGGGTTCTCGGTGAGGATGCCCTTCTGCAGGTACTCGGTGAGGAAGCCGCTCTCGGCGTCATCGCGCGAGATGCCGAAGGTGGTCTGGGTGAGGTCGTTGGTGCCGAAGCTGAAGAACTGCGCTTCGCCTGCTATCTGATCAGCCGTCAGGGCAGCCCGGGGAATCTCGATCATCGTGCCGAATTGGTAGGGCACGTTCGTCTTTCGTTCGGCCATCACCTCGCGCGCCACCGCGACGAGCAGCGTCTGCTCGACCTTCAATTCATTGAGGTGGGCCACGAGCGGAATCATCACCTTCGGGAGCACGGTGAGGCCTTCGTTCGCGCAGTCGCACGCGGCCTCGAAGAGCGCGCGCACCTGCATCGCCACCAGCTC
The DNA here is from genome assembly GCA_043773025.1 of Archangium sp. Taxonomy (GTDB): domain Bacteria; phylum Myxococcota; class Myxococcia; order Myxococcales; family Myxococcaceae; genus Archangium_A. The sequence continues at coordinate 85,055 of JAYVFP010000160.1, read as the reverse complement.
AGGCATGTGAATGCCCAGGCGCACGCCCCGCAGGCCGAGCATCGGGTTCTCTTCGTGGAGCGAGTCGACCGCCAGCAGCAGCGTCTGCTTCTCGTAGAGCAGCTCAGCCAGGGCCCGCGGGTCGCCGTCTTCCAGCCGCACCCGGATCTCCAGCTGCGCGACTTCGTGAATGAGTGACTCTCTGCGGGGCAGGAACTCGTGCAGGGGCGGGTCGATCAAACGAATGGTGACCGGCTTTCCATCCATCGCGCGAAACAGGCCCGCGAAGTCGGCGCGCTGCATCGGCAAAAGCTTGGCGAGCAGCTCGTCACGCTCGGCGCTCTCCTTGGCGAGGATCAACCGCTGCACCAGCGGCAGGCGATCGGTCTCGAAGAACATGTGCTCGGTGCGGCACAACCCGATGCCCTCGGCGCCCAGGGCCCGCGCCCGCTCTGCATCACGCGGGTAGTCGGCGTTCGCGTAGACCGCGAGCGTGCGGAACTCGTCGGCCCAACTCAAGAGCTCGAGCAGCCAGGGGTCTTCCAGCGAAGGCTGACGGGTATCGATGCGCCCCGAGAAGATTTCGCCGGTGTTCCCATCGATCGAGACCTCGGTGCCTTCGAGCAGCACCACCTTGGTCAGCGTGTGGGTGGCCTCACGCTTCTTCTCGTCGACCTCCAGCGCAGAGACGCCCACCACCGCCGGCTTCCCGAACTGGCGGGCCACCAGAGCGGCGTGACTGGTGCGGCCACCGCGGCTGGTGATGATGCCCCTGGCGGCGAGCATGCCGTGCACGTCGTCGGGTTTGGTCTCCGCGCGGATCAGGATCACCTCGCGCTTGTCCTTCGAGAGCCGCACCGCTTCGTCGGCATCGAAGGTGAGCCGGCCCGTAGCAGCGCCCGGTGAGACGTTGAGCCCGATGGCGATGACCCGGCCCTCGGCGCGCGCGGTCTTCATGGCCTGGGGGTCGAACTGCGGGTGGAGGAAGAAGTCGACGTGCTCGGGCTTCACGCGCAGCACTGCTTCCTTCTTGGTGATGCGGCGTTCTTTCGCGAGCTCGACAGCGATGCGAACCGCGGCGCGGGCGGTGCGTTTGGCGTCGCGGGTCTGCAACATCCACAAGGTGCCGCGCTCCACGGTGAACTCGATGTCTTGCACTTCGCGGTAATGCAGCTCGAGCTTGCGCGCGATCGCCGCCAGCTCGTCGGCCGCTTCGGGGAGATCGACTCGCAGTTGGGAAAGCGGCTTGGTCGAGCGCGTGCCGGCGACCACGTCTTCACCCTGCGCGTTGAGCAGGTAGTCACCCTCGAGCACCTTCTCGCCGGTCGAGACGTTGCGCGTGGTGGCCACGCCCGTCGCGCTGCCCGCGCCCCTGTTTCCGAACACCATCATCACGATGTTCACCGCGGTGCCGAGGTCATCGGGGATGCCGGCCGCCTGGCGGTAGTCGCGCGCGCGTTTGCCTTTCCACGAGCGGAAGACGGCCTCGGTGGCGAGGCGCAACTGCTCCATCGGCTCTTCGGGGAAGGCTCTGCCCGCGTGCTCGCGCACCAGCGCCTTGAAGCGCAGGGTGATCTCTTCGAGATCTTCGGCGCAGAGATCGGCGTCGTTCTCCACCTTGCGGCGGGCGCGGAAGTCGGTGAGCACCGCCTCGAAGAGGCCGTCGGGCACCTCCATCACCACCGTGCCGAACATCTGCACCAGGCGGCGGGCGGAGTCCCACGCGAAGCGCGCGTCGTCGGTGAGCTTCGCAAGGCCCAGCGTCACCTCGGGGGTCAGCCCGATGTTGAGCACCGTGTCCATCATGCCGGGCATGGAGAACTTCGCCCCCGACCGGCAGGCCACCAGCAGCGGGTTCTTTGGATCTCCGAAACGTTTCCCCGCACGCTTCTCGAGCTTCTTGAGCGCCGCCTCGACCTGCACCCACAGGGTCTTCGGCACCGCGTCTTTGTGCAGGTACTCGCGGCAGGCTTCGGTGGTGATGATGAAGCCCGGGGGCACGGGCAGCCCCAGGCGCGTCATCTCGGCGAGGTTCGCGCCCTTGCCACCGAGCAACGAGCGCACGTCTTCCCATTCGCCGGCGACGCGTTGCACCTTCGGCAGCTCATCGAGGCCGTAAACCCAGCTCTTGGGCGACATGTCGGTCGGCTGTGCAATTTCGGGAGAAGGCCCGCTGCGAGGCGGAGAGGCCGAGGGGAGGTGCAAAAGCTGCGAAGGCGGGCGGGTACACGCAGCCCGTTCACCTCGTTACGCGGTGAAGACGACCTGCAGCTCGGCGCCGTACAAGAAGGCGTTCGCTTCGAAGATCAAAGGCGGCATCGAGGCCACTGCGCTGCTCAAGGCTGAGCTGGCAACATGAGTTTTCGCTGGAGCGCGCGCAGCCGCTTTCGCGTCTCCCAACGAAAGAACCGCGCCAGCACGGGCTCGAAGAGGAAGGCGAGCCCCGCCGGCTTCGCGCTGAAGTTCCAGGTGTAGATGATTCGGCTGCGGGCGCCTTCGAGCGGCTCGTGGCGAATCGACGCGGCCCAGCTGGCAAAGAAGGGCGGGGTGTTGAGCATCTTCACCGCCGCGACCTTGCCGGGTTGGAAGCTGACGTAGACGGTGCGCAGCGTGACTCCCCCCACAAGCCACTTGCCGCTGCAGACGGCGATGGCTCCGTGGGCCGCGGGCCCGTCACCTTCGACGAACGCCTCTCGCAGCAAAGTGTCCCAACTGAGGCGTTGCCGGTAGTCGTGCACCAGCTCGAAGGCGCGCTCGCAGGTGGCTGGCAGCTCTTCGCTCACGGCGTCGCGGACCATGAAGGCGAGCCTACCCTTTTGTCTCCCGCGCTCTGGAAGAGAGGGTGGTACGAGCGCGGAATGCCGAAGACGATCGCCGCCACCCCCCGTGCTGTCCTCGTGGGGGTTCAGTTGCCCAGCGTCTCCGACGTGGACCACGAAGGGGATCTCGCCGAGCTGGGCCGCCTGGTGCACACGCTCGGGTACGAGGTGGTGGGGAAGATCAGCCAGAAGCGCGCCGGGCTCGCCTCGGGCACGGTGGTCGGTGAAGGCAAGCTGAGGGAACTGGCGAAGCTCACCGGCGGCAGCGGCGAGACCTTCACCGGTGCCCCGGAGCGGAAGTCGAAGGCGCGCGACAAGTGGGCCGAAGAGAACGAAACCGAAGAGGTTCTGGAAGAAGAGGAACCCGAAGAGTTCGATGACGACGGTGACCCCACTGCGAAGGCGACGGTGGTGGTGGTCGATCACGAGCTGTCTCCCGCCCAGGCGCGGAACCTCGAGCGGGCCACGGGCGCGATGGTGCTCGACCGCACGGGCGTCATCGTCGACATCTTTCATCGGCACGCGAAGAGCCGTGAAGCGCGCATGCAGGTCGAGATCGCGCGCCTCAACTACGTCGCCCCCCGCATGCGCGAGTCGACGGGTGGCACCGAGCGGCAGCAGGGCCGGGGCGCCGGTGAGTCGTCGCTCGAGCTCGATCGTCGGAAGATCCGCGACCGCATCGCTGAGCTCAAGGAGCAGCTGTCGCTCATTCACGCTGATCAGGATCAGCGCCGGTACGCCCGGAAGGATCAGCTGCGCGTGGCGCTGGTCGGTTACACGAACGCAGGCAAGTCGTCGCTCATGCGCGCGCTCACCGGCAGTGAAGTGTTCGTGGCAGACCGCCTCTTCGCCACGCTCGACACCACCGTGCGTGCGCTGCAGCCCGAGACGCGGCCTCGCATTCTGGTGTCCGACACGGTCGGCTTCATCAAGAAGCTGCCGCATGATCTCGTCGCTTCGTTCAAGTCGACGCTCGATGAAGCGCTCGAGGCGTCGTTGTTGCTCTACACCGTCGACGCGGCGGATCCGACGTGTGAAGCGCAGCTCGAAGTGACCCGCGGCGTGTTGCGAGAGATCGGTGCCGAGGCGGTGCCCAGTCTGCTGCTCTTGAACAAGGCAGACCGGCTCGAGCCCAAACGGCGCGCCGAGCTGCTCGAGAAGTATCCCGACGCCATCGTGCTCTCAGCGCACGCGGCCGATGACGTGGGCGCGCTTCGGCAAACCATCATCGATCACTTCGAGAAGTCGATGGTCGATGCGCACCTGGTGGTTCCGTACGCGCAGCAGGCGCTCATCGCGCAGATTTATGAGAACGCGCGCGTGGTCACTGAAGAGTTCGATGAGACTGGCCGCAAGCTGCTGGTCCGTGCGTTGCCGGCGGCGGTCGCCAAGCTGACTCGCTTGTTGGCGTAGCTCCCGCTCCCTACGCTTTCCGCATGCGCCCACTCATCGTGCTCGGGTTTCTCTTGCTGAGTTGCGGCCGAACCCTTGGGGGAACCTGCACGTCCGACGCTTCCTGCACCGGAGATGAAGTGTGCAGCACGACCGCCGGCGGCACCTGCACCATGGGTTGCGGAACGAACGAGTTCTGCGTAGGCCTGCTCGGTGAAGGTGCTGCCTGCGGGAAGTACGTCGGACCGGACGGCGCAGGGTACGCCTGCTCTACGAGATTTTAGATTGGTGCGTGTCATCAGCAGCCGCGGCCTGATCCGCTCGCCGTCACGATGACCAGGGCGTGCTGGCGTGATGCACAGGCTCTGCTCAGGGTAAGGCGGCCGGTCTTCTGGGTTTGCTCCGGCTTCGTGACGAGCTGGCCTCGCGGCGCGTCGGCTTTCGTGCACAGGCTGAAGCTGGCGTCGAGCACGTGAGTGGTCCCTGCGCAGGCCGCAAGCTAACCCGCACTTTGTAAACAAAATCCCTGAGGTCGCGCCCCCCCCTAGGGGGATCGCCGGCTCATGGATTTTGTTTACAAACTGAAGGTTGGCTGGCGCGCCCGCGCTCAACCCGGCGCGCCGCTCCAGGTCTCGGAGGATCCACAGGTCGGTGTGCTCATCGCGCGCAGCGCCGGTCGCCGATGCACGGCTGCTGATGCCCGACCCGCTCCTCGCGTGGCTCGCGCCGTTCGTCTCGAGTGGACGCTCCGTCAGAGCGGCTTGAGGAGCTCCGGAGCAGGCGCCTCGATCACCGGCGAGTCTTCTTCGTCGAACTCCGTGCGCAGCTTGTTCGCGAGGTAGAGCACCGGGAACGACATGAACAGGCCCGCGAAGCCCAGCAGGTGCTCCCACGCGATGATGGAAAGAATGAGCACGAAGCTCGGCAGCGCCACGTGCCGCGCGGTGAGCCGCGGGTTCAAATAGTACGACTCGATCTTGTGGAGCACGAAGGTGAGCACCACGAAGATCACCACGCCCACCCACCCCTTCACCTGGAAGGCCATCACGATCAGCACCCACCCGCTGATCATGTTGCCCACCACGGGGATGAGCCCCGTCACGAAGATGAACGCCATCAACGCGGGCACGTGCGGCACCCCGATGATCAACAACACCGGCAACGTGAGCACCGCGTTGCACCCTGCGACCACCAACTGGAGCTGCACCGTCAGGCTCACCGACTCTGCGAGGTGTTCGAACCAACGCACCAACGTGCCGAACAACGAGCGCGGCATCAGCGCATCGCGGAAGGCGCGAATGCGATCCTGATCGAGGAAGTAGACCACCGCGAGGATGAAGGCGATCACCGCTGCGATGAGCACGCGCCCCACCGCCGCCGCCGATTTTGCCACGTCTTGCGCGTAGTGCTCGGCTGACTTCGCGAGGTCTTCCGAGTCGGGCAGGTACTCCTCGAGCGCGACGTACCAGGGGTGCTCGCGCACCGCAGCCATGCGCTCGGGCAGCTTGTCGCGCGTGTCGATGGCGATGGCCTTGAGCCTCCCTGCAGAGGCCCAGCCCGCGAGCGCCAGCCCACCACCGGAGAGCAGCAGCACCAGCAACAACGACGGCAGCCGCTGCCACTTGAGCCTCCGCGTGAGCAGGCCCGCGGTGAAGAAGAGCGCGCGTTCGGAAAGCACGAAGAACACCAGCAGCACTGCCAACTGGCGGAAGGCGATGATCAACGAGAGGAAGATCAGCAGCGCCACGGCCCGGCGCGCGGTCTTCTCGGAAAAAAATCCGGCGATGCGATCAGCCATGGCCCTACTGTGTGCCACGCGCGAGACTCCGGCCATGTCTTCCTCCGAGGAGAAAGAGCTGCGCTCCGCGTTGGAGAACGCACAGCACGAGGCGAAAGAATTGCGTGGCCGGGTGGGGGAACTCATGGCGTTCAAGCCAGAGGAGCTGCTCGCTCGCGTTCATGAACTCGAGGCCAGCAGCGGCGAGCTGAGGATGCGGCTCGAGCAGGCCGACAAGGTGCGCGAGGAGTGGGATGCCCGCGTGCAGCGGCTCCGGCGCGAGCTGGAGATCGCCCGGCAGGAGCAGGATCGGTTGCGAAACCTGCTCGAAAACGAGCGCCTGTCGAAGGGGTAGCTTGGCCCCGGGTTCGTTTGAGGCGTCAATTCGAGGTGAGCCAGGTCTTCGCGTACGTCGCCGCCGAGGTGCCGGCGTGCTCTTCCAACACGCGGCGCATCAGGGTCACTGCGTCGTCCTTACGGTTGAGGCGCTCGGCGAGCAGGCGCGCCAACAACACCCGCGCTTTACCCGTCGACTCGGGTGGGGCGGTGCGCTCGGCTGCTTTCGCGAAGGCCAGCTCGGCCGACTCGTAGTCGATGTGAGACATCGCGGTCTGCCCCAACCACATCAGCTCTTCGAAGCTCAGCTGCGCTGCCGCAAAGAGCCCAGTGGAACGGAACCCGTCGAGCGCCACTTCACGGTTGCCATCGGCCATCGCTTTGCGAATCGAGACGGCCGACTGCTCTGAGAAACTGGGCAGCAACGCCACGTCGAGCGGCGCGACGTCGGGCGGCGCTTCCGAGCGTGGATCGAGCTCGAGCGCCGCAAATCGATCGTGCGTGCGGGCCGGCTGCGCTTCGGGCATGGGCTCGGGCTCCAGCTCGATCGACGTGGGCAGATGCCGGGGCAGGGTGCTCTCTTTGACCGGCAACTCACCACGCGGCTGCGTCTGGCCGAGCAGCGGTTCCCACAGGTCGACCTCTTCGCCCCACCCAAACACCGGCCCGTGCAGCATCAACACCAGGCCCGCCACCCGCGCGGCCACGAAGGGCCCGAACACCAGGATCATCTGCGTGAGGATGCCGCCGATGACCGGCACCACCACGTACTCGTCGACCAGCCTCGACAGCGGCCCGCAAATCAACATCGTCACGGTGACCGCGAACATGCCGCCCAGGTACACGCCGAAGTCTTTCCCGATGCGCGCGGTGGCGCCCAGCACCCGGAAGGGGTTGAGCATGTGCACCACGCTCGTGCCGGCGGCCGCTGCGATGTACGCGGTGGGGCTCCACAAGACGGTGACGATCGCCGCGACCCACATCAGCCAGTCCTGGCGCAACCAGCCCGCGAGGAAGGTGCCCGCCCAGGCCGGGAACATCACCAGCATGAAGCGCACGATGGGCATGGCGATCGACTGCAGCGGATCCTGAAAGTCCGACAGCTCGAGGTGGTCGCCGCCGCGCGCCGTCGAGCGGGTCAACCCGAAGAAGCTCGCCAGCGCCACGCCCCAGCCCACCGCCGCACCGATGAGCCCCAGGAACGAGAGCAGCCACAAGAACATCGAGATGCCCAGCCACGCCGGCAGGCCCTCGCCCTTGAACGGAAACGTGAACGCGCCGGGCAGCCGCTGCGCCAGGGTGGCGGTCGCGCTCTTTCTTCGCAGCAGCGGCTCGGCCATCTCACCGCAGCGCCCGCACGCGAGCAGGGTGACGGGCGTGACCACCTTGAGCGCCGCGCAGTCGGGGCACAGCGGCTCGTGGCACACCGTACATTCCCAGCCGGCCGCCGCGCCGTGACGCTGGCACCGCTGCACCACGTTGGGGTTCTTCATGCTCTGGGTCGCTCCACCTCGGTCGTCCGCTGCTTCCGGTTCCGCTTCATCGCGACGTCTTGATGTCCGGGTTCTTGCCGCCGTTCCCCGCGGTGGGCGGCTTGACCACCGCGACCTTCTTCTTGAGGGCCAGTGAAAGCGTGGGCCCGGTCATGTCGGTGAGCGTCGCTTCAGCCGGCTCGTAGCCTTCGGCTGAGAGGCGAACCGCGACCGGCAACTTCACTTTTTCAACGTGCGCAGAGAACGGCGTCTGCCCCACGTTGGCGCCCGCCAGCTCGAGGTTCGCCCCGCTCGGCTCAGAGACGATGTGCACCACCAGCGGCTTGAGTTGCGTGGGCTCAGCGGTGAGCGTCACGGGGGGGGGCACCACCTCGACCCCCTTCTTCACGTCGGGCCGGGTGGCCAGATGACCACCCACGCTCAGGCCGAGCACCAGCACCACCGCGGCCACCACTTTGGGCAACGGCGACGACGTCGAGGGCGGTGCCAACACCTGCGTGCCGTTCACCTGGGTGGCATTGGCCGCGGGGAGCTTGTTGCGATCGACCACCGTCGCGCCGCTCGGCAGGGTGACCGGCTTGGAGAGCCCGCCCACGTCGAGGTCCGTCAGGCCCGAGTCTTCTTCGAAGAAGCGCGGGTCGGCCTCCTTCGCGATGCGCTCGGCATACAGATCCTGCATGAAGGCGGCGAGGCTCGACGACGACGTGGGGATCGCGTTGTGCAGCGCGAAATCTTCCAGCGCGTTTCGCAGCTCGGCGGCGTCCTGGTAGCGCTCCGAAGGCTCCTTTGAGAGCGCCTTCAAGGTGATGGGGTCGAGGCCTTCCGGCACCGACGGCTCGACGCTCGAGGGCGCAGGCACCTGGCAGGCGCGCACCAGGCGCTGCGTGGCGAGATCGTTTTCGCCCTTGAAGAGGCGGCGGCCGGTCAGCTGCTCCCACAACACGATGCCCAGCGCGAACACGTCGCTGCGGCAGTCGAGCTCTTCGCCCTGCGCCTGCTCGGGCGACATGTACGGGAACTTGCCCTTCAAGATGCCGGTGGCGGTGTGCTGCGAGCGGCCGGCCGCCTTGGCCACGCCGAAGTCGATCAACTTCACCGAACCATCGAAGCCGATGAGCACGTTCTGCGGGCTCACGTCGCGGTGCACCAGGCCCAGCGGCACACCCCTGGCGTCGCGCGCCTTGTGGGCGAAGTCGAGCCCGGCCGCGGCGTCGGCGATGATCTTCAGGATGACCCCGATGGGGATGCCCTTGCCGACCGAGGCAGCGCGTTTCTCGATGCGTCGAACGTCTTCACCGGCGACGTACTCCATCTCGATGAAGTGAACGCCGCCCTCTACGCCGAACTCGTTGATGCGCGCGATGTTCGGGTGATCGAGCCGCATGGTGATCCTGGCCTCGTCCCGGAACATGGTGAAGAACTCTTCGTCTTCCACCAGGTGCGGCAAGATGCGCTTCAACACCACGAGCTTCTCGAAGTCGTCCTGGCCCTTCTTCGCGAGCAGGACCTGGCCCATCCCTCCGGACGCGATCTTCTTCAGCAGCTGGTAGCGCCCGAAGGGGATGCCCATTTGACCGAGCCGTGACCTTACCCGGCCAGGGGTGACAGGCGGAGTGTTCTCTTCACCCGACTGGGGGGGGAGGAACTGCCTTTTCAGGCGCCCTGCTCCACCCTCATTTCCTGACCAGAACTGACGTTACCGGCCCGTAACCCACTGCCTGGGTGGTTGATTCGAAGGCGATCGGTCCACACTGTGGGGTCCATGCTCAACATCCTGTTGGTTGACGACGAACCCTCGATTCTTCTATCAGTCGATGAAGCGCTGCGCGCAGAGGGGTACGCGGTCACCACCGCGCTGGACGGCCTCTCGGCTCAGGCGGCGCTGACCGGCAAGGTCTTCGACGTGGTGATCAGCGATGTGCGCCTGCCGCGCGTCGATGGCTTGACCCTCTTCAAGAAAGTGCGCCACGAGTCGCCGCGCACCAGCTTCATCTTGATGACCGCGTACGCCACGGTGCCCGACGCCGTCGCCGCGCTGAAGCTCGGCGCCGTCGATTACCTGCCCAAGCCTTTCGAGCTCGACGTGCTCCTCAAGCTGCTCGAGCGCATCACCAAAGAGCGCTCGCTCAGCCAGCACTTCGTCGCCCAGCGCCTCGCGCCGCAGCCCGGTGACGAGCTGCTCGGCACCTCGCCGCCGATGGAGCGCCTGCGTTCACTCATCGAGCAGTACGCTGCCAGCGACGAGCCGGTGTCCATCGTCGGTGAACGCGGCACGGGCAAGCGGCTGGTCGCGTTGGCCCTGCACCAGCGCAGCGCGCGCGCGTCGCGGCCCTTCGTGGCGTTGAGCTGCGCGGGGTTCCCCACGACGCCTGAAGCGGTCGAGCTGCTCAACGCCGAAGAGTCGAACGCGGCCGAAGGCGGCACGCTGTACCTCACCGAGTTCGCCGAGCTGCCGATGTTCGCGCAGGTGCGCCTGCTCCGCTCGCTCAAGGAGCGCGAGGCCGGCCGCGGCAAGCAGCCCGACGTGCGCATCATCACCTCGACCCTGGTGCCCCTGCGTGAGCTGGTCGCCGGTGGCCATCTGCTCGAGGGCCTGGGCGAGCGCCTGCGCGTGCTCGAGCTGCCAGTGCCCGCGCTGCGCACCCGGGGCGACGACCTCATGTTGCTGCTCGAGCAGTTGTTGCGCCGCGCGGCCGCGCCGTCTTCCCCCCCGGAGCTCTCGGTGGCTGCCCTCGCCGCGCTGTCGGCCTATCCGTTTCCCGGCAACGTGCGCGAGCTGGGTCACGCCCTGCGCCGCGCGTTGGTGGTCTCGGGTGGCCGCCGCGTCGAGCTCGCGCACCTGCCTCCTGAGATCGCCGGCCAGCAGGCGCCTCAAAGTGACGGCGAGAAGGTCAACGACTCGCGTTCGTTGCCTGAGGCCGTGCGCGCGTTCGAGCGTGAGTACCTGAAGCGCGTGCTGCAGAAGTCAGAAGGTCACCGTGCGCGCGCCGCGCAGTTGCTCGGCATCTCGCGCAAGAACCTCTGGGAGAAGCTCAAGGGCTACGGCATCTCGGATGCCGACCTGACGGGGACCCCCCCGCCCGCGGTGACTGAACGAGAGGAGCGCTGAATGGTTGCCGAGGCACGTGATGAAGGCGGCATCGACCGCGAAGACCTGCTCACCGTGCTCTCGGCCGTCAAACGCGGTGACTTCAGCAGCCGCATGAAGGTGCGCGGCACCAAGGCGAACAAGCAGGTCGCCGCCGCGCTCAACGACATCATCTTGCTCAACGACCAGACGGCCACCGAGTTCGATCGGGTGGCCACCGCCGTCAGCAAGGAAGGCCGCGTCGAGGTGCGCGCGAAGCTGGGCCGCGCTCCGGGCAGTTGGGCTGCGAAGGTGAAGTCGGTCAACGCCCTGGTGGGCGCGCTCGCCCAGCAGAGCGATGAAATGGGCCGCGTCATCGGCGCGGTGGCCAAGGGTGATTTGGGCAAGAAGCTCTCGTTGACCGTGGGCGATCAGGCGCTCAAGGGCGACTTCCTGCGCACGGCGCGGCTGGTCAACGACATGGTCGATCAGCTCAGCTCGTTCGCCGCTGAAGTGACGCGCGTCGCGCGTGAAGTCGGTACGGAAGGAAAGCTGGGCGGGCAGGCCGTGGTGAAGGGCGTGGGCGGCACCTGGAAGGACCTCACGGACAACGTGAACTCCATGGCGTCGAACCTCACCACCCAGGTGCGCAACATCGCCGAGGTGACCACCGCCGTCGCGAAGGGTGACCTGAGCAAGAAGATCACCATCGACGTGCGCGGCGAGATCCTCGAGCTCAAGAACACCATCAACACGATGGTCGATCAGCTCAGCTCGTTCGCCTCTGAAGTGACCCGCGTCGCGCGCGAAGTGGGCACCGAAGGAAAGCTGGGCGGCCAGGCCGACGTGAAGGGCGTGGGCGGTACGTGGAAAGACCTCACGGACAACGTGAACTCCATGGCCACCAACCTCACCACCCAGGTGCGCAACATCGCCGAGGTGACCACGGCCGTCGCGAAGGGCGACCTCTCGCGGAAAATCACCGTCGACGTACGCGGCGAGATTCTCGAGCTCAAGAACACCATCAACACGATGGTCGACCAGCTCAACTCGTTCGCCTCTGAGGTGACGCGCGTCGCCCGTGAGGTCGGCACCGAAGGAAAGCTCGGCGGCCAGGCGGTGGTGAAGGGTGTCGGAGGCACGTGGAAGGATCTGACCGACAACGTCAACTCGATGGCCTCGAACCTGACCACCCAGGTGCGCGGCATCGCCAAGGTCGTCACGCACGTCGCGAACGGCGATTTGAAGCGCAAGCTGGTGCTCGACGTGAAGGGCGAGATCGCTGAGCTCGCCGACACCATCAACGGCCTCATCGACACGCTGGCCGTCTTCGCAGACCAGGTCACCACGGTGGCCCGCGAGGTCGGCATCGAAGGAAAGCTGGGCGGCCAGGCGCGCGTTCCCGGCACGGCCGGCCTCTGGCGTGACCTCACCGACAACGTGAACCAGTTGGCCGCGAACCTGACCACCCAGGTTCGCGCGATCGCCGAGGTCGCCACCGCGGTGACCAAGGGCGATCTGACCCGCTTCGTCACGGTCGGTGCGCAAGGCGAAGTCGCGGCGCTCAAAGACAACATCAACGAGATGATCCGCAACCTCAAAGACACCACGCGCAAAAACACCGAGCAGGACTGGCTCAAGACCAACCTGACCCGCTTCACCCGCATGCTGCAGGGAGAGCGTGACCTCGCCACCGTCTCGAAGGTGATCCTCTCGGAGCTCGCGCCGTTGATCAACGCCCCGTACGCCGCCTTCTACGTGGCCGAACACGAAGGGCCCCAGGAGTTCCTGCGGCTGCGCGCCGGTTATGCCGCGGGCCCCGAAGCGGGCGTGGGCGTGATGCGCGTGAAGACGGGCGTGGGCCTGGTCGGTCAGTGCGCCGCCGATCGCCAGCCCATCTTCGTGAGCAACCTGCCCAACGACTATGCGCGCGTGGGCTCGGGCCTGGGCAGCGCGCCGGCCACGCACCTGCTGGTGCTCCCGGTGCTCTTCGAAGGCGAGCTCAAGGCCGTGCTCGAGCTGGGCAGCTTCCGCCCGTTCTCTGAAGTGAACGTCGACTTCGTCAAGCAACTGACCCAGTCCATCGGCATCGTGCTCAACACCATCGGCGGCAACATGCGCACCGAGACGCTGTTGCAGCAGAGCCAGGCGCTCACCGAAGAGCTCACGGAGATCAACAAGCGCCTCGAGCAGCAGAAGACAGAGGTCGAACACAAGAACCGCGAAGTCGGCCAGGCCAAGGCGGCGCTCGAAGAGAAGGCCGAGCAGCTCTCGTTGGCCTCCAAATACAAGTCGGAGTTCCTCGCGAACATGTCGCACGAGCTCCGCACGCCGCTCAACAGCCTGCTGCTGCTCTCGCAGTACCTCTCTGAGAACGGCGATGGGAATCTGTCGATCAAGCAGGTCGACTTCGCGCGCACCATCAACTCGGCGGGCACCGAGCTGCTCGAGCTCATCGACGACATCCTGGATCTGGCGAAGATCGAATCGGGCACCGTGGTCGTCAACGCCACCCCCGTGCGCCTGCTCGACATCAACGACTTCGTCGAACGCAGCTTCCGTCAACTGGCCGAGAAGAAGAGCCTGACCTTCCGCACCGAGCTCGACCCCTCGCTGCCGCCCACGCTGCTGACCGACCTCAAACGCCTGCAGCAGGTGTTGCGCAACCTGCTCAGCAACGCGTTCAAGTTCACCGACAAGGGCAGCGTGGTGCTCAAGGTGTTTTCCGCACAGGGCGGTTTCTCGCACGACAACGCCTCGTTGCTCGGGGGTGGGGGTGCGGTGTTCGGCTTCAGCGTCACCGACACCGGCATCGGCATTCCCCGCGAGAAGCACCGCCTCATCTTCGAGGCGTTCCAACAGGCCGACGGCACCACCAGCCGGCGCTACGGCGGCACGGGCCTGGGCCTGTCGATCAGCCGCGAGCTGGCGCAGGTGCTCAACGGTGAGCTGTCGGTGGAGAGCGAAGTGGGCGCAGGCAGCACCTTCACCCTCTTCCTGCCCGAGCGGTACCGGTCGCGTCAGGAGCGCAGCACCCCCGAGCTGCTCGGGCCTGCGCCTTTACCGCGGCTGGCCGAGCAGCGGGGCGAGGCGCCGCGCACGCCCTTCGACAGCCTGCGCCGCGCCGCGATTCCGGCTGAGCCCGCGGGCAAGTCGTTGCTGATGGTGACCGAACACCCGGAAGGCGCGGTGGCCGCGCGTGAGCTGGCCCTGGCGCACCGCCTTCGGTTGCAGCTCGTCGATCACATCGACGGCATCATCGAGGCGGCGCGCGGCGCGGAGATCGTGGCCCTGATGGTCGACCTCACCCTGCCGGGCCGCGACGGCTTCATCGCGCTCGATCGGCTCAAACGCGACGTCTCGGTGCGCCACCTGCCCGTGTTCATGCTGGGCACGCCCACCGATGAAGATCGTTCGCGTCTGTTGGCGGGCGGTGCGGCTGGGGTGATGCCGCCGACGCCGGAAGGTTTTGCTCAGGTGCTCTCTCGGGTGGCCAAACACGCGGGCGATTCGGGCCGGGCGGTGTTGGTGCTCGACCCGCGCAAGGATCAGCTCATCGGGCTCAAAGCCATCCTCGCTGAGCCCAACACCACGGTGGAGACCGTGCACACCCTGCAGGAGGTCCATCAGCGCTGCACGCAGACGCGGTACGACTGCCTGGTGGTGGCGCTCCAGGAGTCTGACCCGAGCGCCCGCGCGCAGCTGCGCAGCTTGACCGAGCTCGACCTGGCGCAAGGTCAGCGGCCCCCGGTGGTGTTCTTCACCGAGACGGGCGACCCGGCCGAAGAGTGGCGCTGGGCCATGAACCCGCAGGCCAACTGGGTGGCGACCTTCGCGCGCACGCCGGAACGTCTGCTCGAGCTGGTGACCCGCTACCTGCACCGCCCGCTGGGGGCCATTCCCTTCAGCCAGCAGTCGCTGGTGCGCCTCGCGCTCGCCACAGACCCACAGCTTGCGGGTCGCACCGTGCTGGTCATCGACGACGACGTGCGAAACATCTTCGCGCTCACCGCGGCGCTCGAGCATCACGACATTCGCGTGCTGCACGCCGAGAGCGCGCCCGAAGGGCTCAAACGGCTCGAGGAGAACCCTTCCGTCGACCTGGTGTTGATGGACGTGATGATGCCCGAGATGGATGGTTACGAAGCGACCCAGGCCATCCGCGCGCGCAAGGTGTGGGCTGACCTGCCGGTGGTCGCGCTCACCGCGAAGGCCATGAAGGGCGACCGCGAGAAGTGCCTGGCGGCCGGCGCGTCTGACTACATCGCCAAGCCCGTGAACGTCGACAAGCTCACCTCGGTGTTGCGCGTGTGGCTCGCACCCCGCGCTCCGGCGATGGCCTCCGATGGGCCCGTGCCGACTGCGGAGGCGTGATGGAACCGCAGGTCAACGTCCTCATCGTCGACGATGATGAAGGGAGCCTGCTCGCGGTCGAGGCCGTGTTGTCGGGCCTGCATCAGCGGCTGTTCAAGGGCAACTCGGCGCGCGACGCGCTGAGGCTGGTCTTGATGCACGACTTCGCGGCGATCCTTCTCGACGTGAAGATGCCCGAGATGGACGGCTTCGAATGCGCCCGCATCATCCGCGGGCGTGAACGTTCGGCGAAGACCCCCATCATCTTCCTGACGGGCATCGATGAAGGAAAGCTGCCGCGGTTCCAGGCCTACGAGGTGGGCGCGGTCGACTATCTGATCAAACCCATCGAGCCGACCATCTTGCGCAGCAAGGTCTCGGTGTTCGTCGAGCTCGCCCAGAAGACCGCCCAGGTGCGCCGGGTGGCCGAGCAACTGCGCGAGCAGGAAGCGCGCGAGCACACCCGCAAGCTGCTGGAGCGCGAGAAGGAAGCGGCGCTCAGCCAGCAGCATTGGCTCGAGGCGATCCTCGACACCTTGCCCACGCCGCTGGTGCTGATGGACCCGATGGCCGCGCGGCCGCGGTTCGCGAACCAGGCGGCCTTCGGGCTCGCGGGTGGCGTGTTCGCCGGCAAGGCCCGCCCCGAAGGGCTGTTGCTGAAAGACGGCGAGGGCCAGATGTTGTCTGACGAGAACCTGCCCATGCACCGCGTCGCGCGAGGCGAGCGGCTGCACGGTGAGATGTTCTCCTTCGAAGGGCCTGACGGCACCGGCACCGTGGTGGCGTTCTCTGAGCGGCTGCCCGCCCAGCACGGCAACACCGAGACGGTGCTGCTCAACCTGCACGACGTCTCGACGCTCAAACACGCCGAGGCCACGCTGCGGGTGGCGCTCACCGCGCGCGAAGACTTCATCGCGGTCGGCTCGCACGAGCTGCGCACGCCCATCACCGCGCTCAAGTTTCAGATTCGCAACGCCATCAAGACGTGGGATCGCCCGGAGTCGATTACCAACCCCGCCGAGCACGCGCTGGGCTACCTGCGCCAGATGCACGCCAGCATCGACCGGCTGGCCAAGCTCGCCGAGTTCCTGCTCGACGTCGGCCGGCTGTCTTCCAACGAGTTTCACCTGCGCCCCACCTCGTTCGCGCTCGAAGAGCTGGTGCGTGAGGTGGCCGTGCGGCCGGGCGAAGGCACGCCCGCGTCACCGGTGAAGATCACCGCGTCGGGCGACACGACAGGTCAGTGGGATCGGGCTCGCCTGGAGCAGCTCATCTCGAACCTGCTCGAGAACGCGCGAAGGTATGCACCCGGCCCGGTGGACCTGCTGGTGAACGGCTCGGGCGATTTCGTCACCCTCGAGGTGAAGGACTACGGGCCGGGCATCGAGGCTGCCGACCTGCCGCGCATCTTCGAGCGGTTCAGCCGTGCCCGCGCGCAAGACGACAACAAGGGCTTTGGCCTGGGGTTGTGGATCGTCTCGCAGCTCGCTTCGCACCACGGAGGCACCGTCACCGCGAAGTCCACGCTGGGCGAAGGGGCCCAGTTCATCGTGACGCTTCCCCGCACCGTTCCCGCTGCCCACGCTTCGTGAAGCCGGGAGCTCGAACTGCCGGTTCACACGGGGTGACGGGGATGTGAGAAGGTCTTCTCACATGGCCCGCTCGACGCTCTTCGATGCGCTTCGCAACACCCTTCGCACCTCGACGCTCGAGGCACCCTCGAAAGAAGCGGTTGAGCTTTCGCGCAGCTCGCGTCGTTCGTTCGTGCGCAACTCGGCGCTGGTCGGGGCAGGCCTCGTCGCGGCGCGTGGTTTCGCGGCGCCGCGCACGACGAACCTTCGCATCGGCGTCGTGGGCGCCGGGCTGGGCGGTCTCGTCGCGGCCTGGGAGCTGAAGCGCGCGGGCTACCTCTCCACGGTGCACGAAGCGTCGGGTCGCTCGGGCGGCCGGTGTTTCTCGATGGGCGGCCGGTGGGGCGGGCCCGTCAACTTCCCCGGGCAGATCGTCGAGCGCGGCGGTGAACTCATCGACACGGGCCACAAGGCGATGCTCGGCTACGCCAACGAATTTGGCCTCGCGACCGAGAACCTCGTGAAGCAGCCGGGCGAGGTGCGCTATTTCTTCTTCGGGCAGCAGCACTCCGAGGCGACCATCGTCGACGAGTTCCGCGCCTTCGTGCCGCGCATGCAGGCCGACTTGAGGACGCTCTCGGCCGCGCCGACGTTCTTCAACAAGACGGCCGCCGACGTCGCGCTCGATCAGGTGAGCATTCGCGAGTACCTGGTGACGCGCGGGGCCTCTGCGCTGCTCACCGAGGTCATCTGCGAAACGTACGAGGCAGAGTATGGCCTCTCGGCAGACCAGCAGAGCTGCTTCAACCTGCTCTACTTCGTACGCGTCAACCGGCAGTCGAACTTCGAGCCCTTCGGCGTGAGCGACGAGCGCTACCACCTCGTCGACGGCAATGAAGCGGTGCCGCACGCCATCGCGGGCCGGCTCGGCAATCAGGTGCGCCACGGCGAGCGGCTCGAGAGCGCGAAGAAGAACTCGGCAGGCGAGGTGGTGCTCAGCTTCCGCGTCAACAACAGAACCATCACCGCGACGTACGACGCGGTCATCTTCGCGATTCCGTTCTCGGTGATGCGCACGGTGAACCTCGACGCCTCGCTGGGCTTCTCGGCTGACAAACGCCGCGCCATCGACACGCTCGGCTACGGCATGAACGCCAAGATGATGGTCGGCTTCAACGGGCCTTTCTGGCGCGCGCTCGCCAACAACGGGGCCACCTATTCCGACCTCACCGACCACCAGGCCACCTGGGAAACCAACCACAGCTATGCGACCGCTTCCAACGCGGTGCTCGTCGACTACTCGAGCGGCGCGCGTGGGGCGAACCTCGACCCGAGCCGACTGCAGGTCGAAGCGCAGAAGTTCGTGGCCGCCTACGACAGGGTCTGCCCTGGCGCGTTGGCCCGGGTGAAGAAGAACACGTCGGGTGAGATTCTCGCGCACCTCGAGCACTGGCCGAGCAACCCGCTCAGCCGCGGCAGCTACACCTGCTACACGCGCGGTCAGTTCACGAGCGTCGCTGGTCTCGAAGGGCAGACCCAGGGCAACTGCTTCTTCGCAGGTGAGCACGCCAACTCGTTCTACGTGTGGCAGGGCTACCTCGAGGGCGCGTGCCTCAGCGGTAAGGACGCGGCGGCGATGGTGCTTCAGGCGGTCAAGGTCGGGCAGCTCTAATCACCGGCCTCGAGGGTGGGTGGTGGCTGAAGGCTTGGCTCTGACGCTCATCGCGCGCGGGCTCTGGGCACGGGGCAAGCTGTGCTCGTCTGATGCTGCTCAATGCATTGATCGAGGGGGTCCGGTGGCCCTCTTCAAGTCGTGTCATCAGGGGTTTCACACCCGGGAAAGTCGCCCCGGGCTGACCTCGTCACATGAAGATCCTCGCTCGCGGCTCAGAGGCCTGCGCGTGGTGCGCAACGGAGCAGCGCCGTGACTCACCGCCTTCCCAAGGGCCTGCTCCGTCGCCACTGCGGGAGGCGGAGATTCTCTCGGGCTCGTCGCCCAACGACTGAGTTGCACCTCTCAGTCGCACTTGCGCCCGCTTCGCTGCGAGCCGCAGCGGCCCATGTTCCTGCAGCTCTGGACGAACGATCCGCGTCAGAATCGGGAGGCTCAGCCCCCCGTCATTCGGGCGACCAATAGCGGCTCGCTGAGGCCACGACCTTCAGCTCCGAGCCCTTCACGCGCAACACCTCGGCATTTTCGCCTTCAGCGCCAGCCCACAGCGCGTACAGCTCGAGGCCCGCGGGTCCGCTCATGGCGAAGGCCACGCGGTAGCTCGAGGCGTCGAACTCGCAGCCGTCGTCAGCGCGCCAGCAGCTCGGTGCGCCGCGCTCCCACGTCGCGGGAAACGTGCGGATGGCGGGCGCTTCTTTCTCGCGCGTGAGCACCACGCCGGCCAACGCGGTGCTGCCTTCGAGCTCGTAGCTGGCAAAGGAGAGGCGGCCTTCTGGGAACGTTCCCGTCGCGAGGCACCTGGTCACCTTGCGTTTGGTCAGCTCGGCAGAAATGGCGGAGAGCTTCACGTCGCAATCACCGGTCTCCGGCGAGACGGGCAGCAGCTTGCGTTTGGCGAAGGCCGCGTTGGTGCCCAGCAGGCACAGCGCATCGGCGGGCAGGGTGCCTTTCACCAACTTGAACAACGCGCCCTTGACCTGGGTGAAGTTGCGCGCGGTCTGGCGGCCGGTGTCCTTCGAGCCCGCGGGTTGATCCTTCACGTACTTCACGTCGATCAACCGGCCATCGCAGACGGCCCTGGTGATGCTGGCGGCCGAGCTCACCGGCGGCAACGCGAGGAGCCGAGTGCCGTCTTCGTTCGAGAACCCGAACGAGAACTCAGGAGCGGCGGCGAGGGTAAGGGCGGCGACGATCGTGAGCATGTGTGGGTGGCTCCTCAGCTCTTCAGTTTGTAGCCAACTCGTAGCATCTGCCACGCGACGAGGGTCGAGGCGATCGCCAGCACGACCAACATTCCCAGCCCGAGCGTCGAGCTGTCAGTCAACCCGAGCATGCCCGCGCGCAGGCCCTCGACCATGTGCACCACCGGGTTGAACAAGCTGATGGTGCGGAACGGTTCCGGCAGGTGACGCACCGAATAGAAGACGCCCCCCAGGAAGGTCAGCGGCATCATCAGGAACGTGGGGAAGAAGTTGATCTGCTCGAACTTCTCCGCCCAGATGCCCGCGATGAAGCCGAGCATCGAGAACACGTAGGCAGAGAGCAGCAGGAACAAGATGGTGCCGCCGATGTGTACCAGGTGGCCGCCGGTGAAGAGCAACGCGACGACCCAGGTGAGCAGGCCGACGAGCAGGCCGCGCACCATCGCGCCCGAGATGAAGCCGATGAGCAGCTCGATGGGCCCCAACGGAGCGACCATCAAATCGACCAGCGTGCCTTGAATCTTGGTGATGAAGAACGAGCTCGAGGCATTGAGGAACGCGTTGTTGGCGATGCCTAAGAACACCAGGCCCGGCACGATGTACTGAACGTACGGAACGCCTTCGACTTCGCTCTGCCGGCCGCCCAGCGTGTAGGCGAACACCACGAAGTAGAGCGAGGTGCTGATCAACGGCTGCAGCACGGTCTGGCCGGGCACGCGCAGGAAACGCCGCACCTCTTTCATGAACAGCGTCTTGGCGCCGATGACGTTCATGAAGCAGAGCCGATAGCAGCGGAACGCTGCGCGAGACAGACCGGAGCGAAGCGGAGGACTGGCCGAGGCGACGCGACCCAGATCATGAAGCGGCCCCTTCGCCCTTGAGCACGCGCAGCATGATGTCTTCGAGCTTCGCGGGCTGCATCGCGACGTCAGCCACCGGCAGCCCCGCGGCGAAGAGCGCCGACAACACCTGCGCTGAGGTCTGCGTGCCTGCACGTTCGACGAACTGCATTTCGAGGTGGTCCTGGGAGAGCGTGCCGTTGATGCCCGCGGGCAGCGCGTCGACCTTGCTGACGAAGCGCACCACCAGTTGTTTGTGACCCAGGCGCTGCATGAGCGCTTCCTTCTCCTCGAGGAGCAGCAGCTTGCCCTTGTCGATGACGCCGACGCGGTCTGCGAGCTCCTGGGCTTCTTCGAGGTAATGCGTGGTGAGCACCACCGTGGTGCCTTCGGCTTTCAACTTGCGCACGTAGTTCCACAAGTCACGGCGCAGCTCGACGTCGACGCCCGCGGTGGGCTCATCGAGGAACACGAGCTTTGGCTTGTGCACCAGCGCCTTGGCGATGAGCAGCCGCCGCTTCATGCCGCCCGACAACGCGCGGGTCTGCGCGCTCGCTTTCGAAGTGAGGGACAGCGCCGCGAGCAGCTCGTCGATCCACGCGTCGTTCGCGGGCCGCCCGAAGTAGCCGAGCTGAATTCGCAACGACTCGCGCACGGTGAAGAACGGATCGAAGTTGATTTCCTGCGGCACCAGGCCGACCTGGTAGCGCGGGCTCACGGAGTCCACGTCGAGGTCGGTGCCGAAGAGGCTGATCTTCCCGCTCGTCTTGCGCACCAGGCCGCACGCCGCGCCGATGAGCGTGGTCTTGCCGGCGCCGTTGGGGCCGAGCAGGGCGAAGATTTCACCCGCTTCGATTCGTAAGGACACGCCGTCGAGCGCGCGCATCGAGCCGTACTGTTTGACCAGATCCACCACTTCAAGCACCGGAACCATCGAACGTTGCTCTACCGGTCGCCTCGAGAGCAGTCGAGCAGAGACACCCACCGGTCTCCGCGCTCGAGGCGAACGGTGGGTCCCTCTGTCGAGACCTTGGCTCTGCCGCAGCTTGAACGAATCCAGCGGCTTGGCTTTGGCACGTCTCGCGCTTTGCGAGCGGACTTCCTTCCCCGGAGGTTTTCCGATGACGACGCGATGGCCGTGCGTGGTGGTGATGCTTTCCCTGATGGCTTGCAGCAGGGCCCCGCTGGTCGAAGGCGGGTGCGCCGGGGTGATCTGCACCGAAGCGCAGCGCTGCGAGCCGTCGAACCTGCGGTGCGTGAAGAACGAGCTGCCGGCAGTGATGTTGATCGCTCCGACGACCGTGGTGAGCGACGCGCGCTTCGAGCTGAGCGGCACCGTCACCGACGACACCGAAGGCACCACGCTCGAGTGGCGCGACGGCGTCGACGAGTGGCAGCCCGTCGAGGTCGATGATGAAGGTGCGTTCGTCATCACCGTGCCCAGCCGCGCGCTCGACGCCGAGCCGATGCTGCTGACGGTGCGAGCGAATGACGGTCTGCTGCAGGTCGAGCGGTCCGTCATCGTGATCGTCGATCGGCTCGCGCCAAAGGTGGAGCTGAAGACGCCCGCGTTGAATCAAATCATCGGAAGCTCGAGCGTGCTGTTCACGGTGATCGCGCGTGATGGCAGTGAGGGGCTGCAAGAACTCTCCATTGGTGAACGCAGCCTGGAGTCACCGCGAACGGGCACTGAGCTGAGCGTGCCCATCGCGATTCCCGCGGGAGATCGGCAGTCGTTGCCGGTGATCGTCAGCGCGAAGGATCTCCACGGCAATCGCAGCCAGGAGATTTTCATTCTGCAGGTCGACCGCGCGGGCCCGGCCATCCGGTTCAGCCCGCCCGCGGTGATCAGTTCGCCCACCTTCCAGTTGGAGGTCGAGGCGACGGACCCCAGCGCGGTTCATCAAGTGCGGCTCGCGATGGACGATGGCGGCTTCGTCGACGCCACGATGCAGGACGGAGGGATGTGGTCGGCGGAGTTCCCCATGCCGCTCGCTGAACGGCAGGTTGTCTTCAAGGCGGCGGCCGTCGATGGGGCAGGCAACACGAACGTCTTCACCATCGCCGTTGAGGTCGATCGCGTCGCGCCCACGCTCGAACTCGAAATGCCGACGGCCGGTTCGGTTCACCGACAGGCATTCGCCCTCACCGCGCTGACCAGCCTCGATGCGACGGGCGTGACGGCGAGCTTCGATGGAACGACGGTGGTGCTGGTTTCAAACACGGCCGGCTCGTGGCAAGGCCAACTGCCAGTCACCAGCGCGCGTGACTACTCGGAAGAAACACTCGTGCTGGTGGCCCGTGATGCCGCAGGCAATTCGCGCACCCGTTCGTTTCCGCTCTTCGTCGATACCGCCGCGCCGAGGGTGAACTTCATGAACCCTCGCGCGGGAGCGAAGTTGAACGCAGCGAACTTCACGGGCACCGACGAGGTGACCGTCGCGTGGCAGGTGCAGGATGGCGATTCGCTTGCGGCGACGGTGAGCGTCGATGGTGTGCCGAGCATTCAGAGCACTGCGCGCGTCAGCACCTCGTCGAGCGATGATGGTCGCCGCATCACCCGAACCGTCGTCGTCGCCGACAGCGCGGGCAACGTCGGTACGGGCTCATTGACCTTCACCGTCGACCGACGCGCGCCGACCGTCGTGGCGTGGTCTCCCGGAGCGAACGCCCGCAACGTGGAGCCTCGGAAGGCGACGGTCACCTTCTCCGAACATGTGATGGGTCTGACCACGCCGAGCGATGCGCTGACCATTTCTGGAATCACGCAGCCCGGCAGTTGGGATGCGGCTCACACCACGTGGACCAGCCCGGACCTCGCTCCCTACGCCGTGTTCACCGCCACGCTGAGTGATTTGAAGGATGACGCCGGCAACCCGGTGGTGGTGACCTCGCGGAAGTTTCACACCGCCGCGTTCGTGCCTGCCTCTGGTCTCGTGCTCGGTAGCAACGTGAGCCAATTCTTCGTGACCGCTGACTCCGATGGCGTCGCGACGATCGCCACGATGAGCCCCGCGGGCTACCGCGTCTTCGGCATCTCACCCGTCACTGGCGTGGTGCAACCGCCCGTGTTGGTTGATCCCCACTTTGCGACGTTCTCGCTCAACTCCTCGCTGACGGTCGATTCGAACACCCTCATCGCCACGCACCGGGTGGGGAGCACGCGCTACGGCGGCATGGGCGCGGGTCCCGTGGCGCCCGTCGGGCTGGTGAGGCATGTCATCGTCGATGGCGTCGCGACCGCAGTGGGAAGCACCGCGAGCTCCATGGGCGGGGTGGTGAGCCAACTGGCTCTCGAGGGTGAGACTGACGCGGCGCCGTTCGGCGTCATCGACGGAAGCACGTATCGTCGCGGCAGCTCGACGCGCACGTTGAGCTCCTCGACCGACTTTCTCGTCGCCCAGTCGGCGTTCACGTGGGCGGGCTTGAGCGCCGCATCGAGTGCAATTTCGGTGGCCCGTTTTCTGTGCATTCCCCAAGGTCTTGGCGGTGGTCAGACGGTCTGCACGAACTTCAACTTTCAGCTCTCACCCGTGGTCATCCCCACAGAGCTCAGCGCGGCCATCAGCCCTTCAGGCCGCTGCCTCGTCGTGACTGCTTCATCCAATGGCACGCGCTTCGGCTCTTCGATTCCCCTGGCGCGCTGCAATGAACCTCGGCTGCTCGTCGCGCCTCTGCATGGGAGCTGCCTGAACAACACGTTTCCGCTGGTGGCGATGCCGGGCACCTTCGTCGCACCGTTCGCAGGCAACGGCGAAGACACCGTGTTGGCCGCATCGGAAGTGGCGGGCGTTCTGCGGCTGCACAAGCTCAGAGATCCCGCGGCGTGTACCGGCTTCGGGGTCGCGATGGGTGCGCCTGCCCCCGAGACGGCGCGCGCGTGGCAGCCGGTTCAGTTGGGAAACAAGCCGGCACTCCTGTACACGGACGCCAACAACACCTTGAAGCTCTACGTGCCATGAAGATAGCTGCGCTCCTCCTTGCTGTCGTCGTTGCTTTTTGCGCGGCGCCCGTACGCGCTGAAGAAGTGGTTCAGCCTGCGACGAAACAGCGCGGCTTCATGACCGGGCTTGGGCTTGGGTTCTTGATTGGCGGCCTCGCGGGCATTGGGTTGGGCGTGGGCGGGCTGGTGAGCGCAAACGACGCTGCAGAACGCATCTCGCGGTACAACTCTTTGACCGCGCTGCAGCGAGACGGCCTCGGCGTCTTGAAGGCCCGGCTCGAGAGCAGCACGGCCCTCGCCGCGGGTGGTTTCGTCGGTGGCGCGATCGCAATGACCGCGGCGATCATCTTCATCCTGGTCGACCGGCCGACGCCTTCCGTTGCGTTCGTGCCGACGTCTCGAGGCGGCGCGCTCGTGTTCAGCGGGCGTTTCTAGAAATCCGGGCCCCCGGCTCCGACGGCCCCTCACCCCGCTTCGCAGGGCGAGGGAGCTAATTGCACGAATCGTCGAGCCCACGCGCTGAGACGATTCCAGGGCCCTCTGCGCTACCGACCCCCGCGAGGAAGCAGCCGACCTGCGAGCCCGTGCCCGCAACATCGAACACGATGAAGTGACCCAGCTCGAACGGTGTCTGCAATTGCACCGTGCCGGCAGTCACGCCGTTCAGATTGTTACGCAGCGGAAACGCGGTCGCCGAGCTCTGCCCATCGAGCCGAAGCGTGCGGGGCAGGGTGGGGTCGAGCTCTTCACCCAGCAACGTCGTACCGAGCGCGCCACCGATCGCCGCCTGAGCGCCGGGGTGGAAGTAGCCGTCGGTCAACCCCTGCGGCAAGAAGAACGGCTTGGGCACCTGGCCCTCGTACGGCTCGCGCGCGACGTGACGTGCCTTCGCGGTCGGATCCGTCGAGTCCCACAACGACTGGAACGCGTGCAGCAACGGATGCGAGCGGTCGAGCACTTCACCGGTCTTGAAGCTGAGCAACAGCTCGAGCGTGGTGCGCAGGTTGACCGGATACGTCGTCTGCGTGGCCACTTCGATCAACATGCCGCCTGCGCCTGAGAACACGTAGCCCTTGATGCGCGGATCCACCGTGGCCACCGGAATGCCGATGGTCGAGCCCATCGAGTGACCCATCGCCGAGAGACGGGCCATGTTCACGCGCGTGGTGCCGCCGCCCTCGACCGGCAGCTCGACGGTGGTGAGCAGCCGCGTGAGGTAGACCACCTCCATCGCGGCGACCGACATGTTGTCGACGGTCGAATCGATGTCACCGAACAAGTCATACAGCCGCAGCCCCGACGTATCGGGCGGCGTGTCGCGATCGCCATGCAGCGGAAAGTCGAAGCCCAGCGTCGCGAGGCCACGGCGCGCCAGGAAGGTGGAGGGACCTGAGCCGAGCGGCGGTTCGCCCAACATGTCGCGCGTCGAGGTCTGCGGAAGCGGGCCGCGATCCATCACCTCGCGGTACTCCCCGCCGCTGCCGTGCAGGTACATGCTCAAGGGGAACCCCGTCGGAGGCGCCGCGGTCTTCGGAATGCCCAACGACAGCCGCACCGACTGGGTGCCTTGTTGAACCGGCGTCTGACCATCCGCGCTCCACGCGATGCGGCCCTTGCCGGGGCGCGCACCGGGCTGCACTTGTGGCACCCGATACCGCGCGGTGTAGAGCACGAAGTCGGGGAATTCTTCGACGCGGGTCCACGGCTGCTCGAGCACGGGGGCGGGCAGCGTCTCGACCCAGGCCGCGAGCTTCTTGAGCGCCGCGTTGGGGTCGATGGTGCGGAAGACCGTGCCGCCGATCACCCTGTTGCGGCTGAAGCGTGAGGTGTCGAGGTAGCTGCGCAGCGGGGCGAGCGCTGCCTTCGCTTTCGCATCCGCCGACGGGAGCTGCTCCAGCGCGTCATGAAAAGCACGGCTGCGGCCGAGCGGCTTTCCGGCTGTGTCTTTCAACGAATCCAGCAACACCACGGCGTACAGCGTCGACTCGCGGCGGGGAAAACCTTGCACCGGCGTGACGGCCAGCAACGACGCGGGCCGGTAGGTGATGGCGTCGGCGGTGAACGAGGTGTCGACGGGAAAACGGCGGCCGTACTCCTTCGAGTCGGGGTCGATGTCGATGAGCTGAACCGAAGCTTCCGGCGTGAGCGTGAGCGCCGCCGTGGGGAGCGTCGCCGCATCGAGCGTTCCCGACAGCGTGAAGAACGCGCCCGCGTTGACGCCCCAGCCATCACGGAGGCGTGAGTCGATGGTCTCCAGCCACATCTTCACCAGCACGGGCCGCGCACCGGGCCAGCGCTCGAGGTTGTACGTGCCGTCTTCCTGCTTGCGCAGCTCACTGGGCAGCGGCACCGCCCAGAACCCTTCACCCGCGGGATCGAAGTTCACCTGGGTGGAGCGCCCGACGTAAGGCTCCTCGCACGCGACGAGGAACAGAACCGACCAGGCCAGCACGATGCGTTGCATGCACACGCTGCTACCACGAGACTGCCGTCACCTCATGGCCGCAGCAGACGAAGTGAAGCGCATCTTGACCCTCACCCGGGGCGACCCGGTGAAGGCCTACGAGCTGGTGCAGTCCCAGCTCTCGGTGTTGGTGCTCCGAACGCAGGTGATGTTGTCGCTCTCGGGCATCGTCATCACCGTCACCGGGTTCTCGGGCCGCACCATCGCGCAGACCAGCGAGCTCGCGCGAAACCTGGTCGCGTCGGGAATTCTCGTCGTGCTGGGGGCCGCCGGTGTCGCGATCGGTGGCGTGTTGCGGCTCAGGTGGCTCACGCAAGAACTGAGCGACGACACCGAAGCGACGCTCACCCGCATGCTCGCCATGCGCGATCAAAAGGCGCGCTACCTCAACACCGCGCTGCTGCTCTTCATGGTGGGCTTAGCCTGCTACTGCGTGGCGATCGCGTTGATGCTCGCGGCCACGAAGGTCGGCGAATGAAGCGCGACGACGAGCGAAAAGATCACGCGAGCGGCAAGTGCCCCCTCGACTGCGCTCGGGGAGACCGGTGATTGGAGTCATTTCCTATTTCCGCCAAAGGCGACGCCGGTTTCCTGCGCAGGGAAAAGAGTTTCTATTTGAGCTGGGCTTCCAGCGCCGCGATTCGTTTCTCGCTGACCTGCGTCTTCGGCAACTTCTTCGCGTACTTCACCGCCTCTTCGATCGTCTTCCGCTTCCCCCCCGCGTCGCCCTTCTTGTCCTGCAGCGAGGCCTTGGTATCGAACAGCCGCAGCTTGCGCGGGCCTTCCTTGCACTTGCTCAACGCGCGCTCGATCGCCTGCAAGCCGTCATCGAACTTGCCCAGCTCGCGGTAGATCACCGCCAGCCGCGCGGGCGGGTTGTAGTCCTTCGGGAACTCCTTCTCGGACAGCTGCAGCGGCTCGACCATCTTCTGTGCCTGCTTCGAGCCCAGCGCCGCGCTCACGCGATGTGGGTCGAACACGGCACGCGCTGCCGGACTCGCCGTCTTGGCCGCCTGCCCATCGAGGAACACCAGCCACTGACTTGCGAGCTGCTGCGTGGCGGCGTCGTCCTTCGCGGCTTCGCGCTCCGAGACGAGGACCTCGTACAGACCCGACATGTCATCCGGCAGCACGCCTTCGAGCAGGAGCGCCCTGGTCGCCTCTCGCACCAGGGTGTCGAGGATCGCGCTCTTCCCCTTTCCCTCCGCCATGTCGACAGCGCAGCTCAGCCCCCAGGTGATCGCCCCCACACGCTCCTGGGCGTTGGTGAAGAGCGGCAACTGCTCCATCGTGGTGCGCGCGCACGCTTCGTACTGTTTCGCGAGCGACAACGCCGTGAGCATCGAGAGCACCGTGCGGGCCTTCACCTCGCCGGCCTCGACCACCTTCTGGTACTTCTCTGCCGCGACGCCTGCGTTCCCGGCACTCAGCGCGTCGTCTGCTTCCCGCAGCACGCCGGGCCCACCCCGCGCGGCCTCGAGCAGGGCCTGCATCTGCGTCTCGTCTGCGCTGCCCAGCCACTTGAGCACCACCGTCTCTTTGACCGGGTCGATGAACAACAGCGTCGGCCACACCTCGACCGGGAACTTCTTCAAGAAGGCGTCGCTCTTCGCCCGCTCGGTGTCGATGGAGGCGAACACCACGTCTTTTTCGAACACCGAAAAGGCAGGGCGGGTGAACACCTGCTCTTTCATGGCGATACAGGTGTGACACCAGGGCGCCCACGCGTCGACGAACAGCAGCTTCTTCTGCGCTTTCGCCTGCTTGAGCGCCTTCGCGTAGTCGTCGTCGATGAACTTCGGGCCGGTAACAGACAACACGAGCGCAAGCAGGAGCGTCGACATGGGGCCCTTCATACACCCTGACGAATGTCACGCCTACGCACCGGCTCCACTCTGCGATGGTTCGACTCCGATGGATCTGCTCAAGACGTTCGAGTCCGCCGAAGTGCGCTTCGGCACCGCAGGACCCCTCCTGGTGACGCTGTATCGGGGTCCCAACAGTGTCGCGATGCTCGACGAACTCGACCGGGCACAAGAGGCGCTGATCGCAAAACACGCGCGCATCAGCACCATCGCAATCATCGCGCTCGCAGGCTCGATGTTGAAGGCCGACGACGCGGTGCGCACTCGCAGCGTGGCGCTTGGAAAGAAGTACGAAAAGAGCGTTCGCGGTTCGGCCATCGTGGTGACGACCCGGGGTCTGGGCGCGGTGATGGTGCGCACGTTTCTCTCGGGGTTCTTCCTGCTCTCGCGCGCGGAGACGCCGATGAAGACGTTCTCGACGATCGCCGAGGGGTTGAGCTGGGTGCAGTCTTTGCCCGGGCAGGACCTGAGCATCAAGACCCTGGTCTCTGCGACCGACATCGAGCGCTTCATCGCATGACGTTCAGCTTCGATTGGTTGCCGTTCGATCGATTGAGCGGGCGTGAGGTGCACGACGTCTTGCAACTGCGTCAGCGCGTGTTCGTGGTGGAGCAGACCTGCCTCTTCCTCGACGCCGATGGTCTCGACCCGAAGTGTTGGCAGGCGCTGGGCCGTGATGAAGCAGGCCTGCTGGTCGCCACCGCGCGGTTGGTGCCCCCGGGCCTCAAGTACGAAGAGCCGGCGATCGGCCGCGTGGTGACCGCGCCTGAAGCGCGACGCACCGGCGCCGGACGTGCGCTGATGAGCTCGGCCATTCAGCAGGTGCAGCGGCTGTTTCCCGGTCAGCCCATCCGCCTGGGCGCTCAGCGCTACCTGGAGACCTTCTACGGTTCGTTCGGTTTTCGCCCCGTCGGCGAGCCCTACGACGAAGACGGCATCGACCACATCGAGATGCTTCGCGGGTAACCGCCGTCGTCAGCCCTTGAGCTTGAGACGAACGCCGACCAACAGCGCGTCTCGGCCGTCGCCGCCAGGCGTGCGGTAGTACTGAAGGTCGGGCTGCAGGCTGATGAAGTGGGTGAGGCGCCATTTGTAGAAGGCCTCGATGAAGAACTCCGAGCCTGGGCCCGGTGTGCCGTTGCTTTGCTGCTGCACGGTGAAGTACCCGAAGCCGATGCCGACGGTGTCATCCGAGCGGCTGCCCAGGCCGTGGTACGCCAGCGAGCTGCCGACGAAAAAAGAGATGAGCGTGCGCTCGGGCTGCGACCAGCCCACCCGGCTGATCCACGTGAAGCAGCGCACGTCGTCTTTGTCTTCCGGGTGAAGGTAGAGGCGCTCGTCGTGCTGGGCGAAGAAGCCGTAGTTGCTCTCGAAGGTGCGCGGCATGGGCACGTCACCCACTTCAGAGAGGGGCCCCTGCTGGCGGAAGAAGCCAGCGCTGCTGGTGCCGGTGTTTTTATCGTTCGCGCCGAACGTGTGTCTGGCCGCCACGCTCGCGATGAAGAAGTGACCTGCGTCGGGCACGAACGCGGTGTCGAAGCCGAAGCTGCCCACCTGCGGTTTGCCTTCAATCAACATCGCGCGGACGAAGAGCCACTCCACCGGATTGACGATGAGCGCTGCGCCCAGGCCGTTGGTCGGGTACGAGGGAAACGGGGTCGACGGGAGCATGCCGAAGTTGTTGTTGATGAAGTTGCCGCCGAACCGCGGCGTACCGAACTCGCGGTTGGCGTCCTGCTTTCCGAGGCGGATGGTGAGCAGTTCCTTGAACAACGACTGCTCGAAGAAGAACTCGCCGAGCTGGATGTAGGGCGGCGCTTCGATGTTGCTGATCTCAGTCGACGAGCCCACGCGCTGGTTGATGCCCAGGCCGTGGTTGGTCTGGCCGACCGCGTAGAAGGTTCCTCCCGGCCACAGGCCGAGGCCCTCGGTCTCGATGGTGATGGCGAGATCGAGGTGGCCGCTGAGCGCTGAGTTGTCGCCGGGCGTGGGCTGCGAAGCGTTCGCGAAGAGCTCAGCGGCGTAGATGATGTCGAAGCTGACGCCGTGCTCTTCGAGCCAGGTGCGTGCACCGCCCCACTCGCCGGTGAGATGAGACGCGTACCAGTAGCCGGGGGCGGGCTCTGCTGGTTTTGCTTCTTCTGCTCCCAACACGGCCAACAGCAGGAGTCCGAACATCAGACGCTCGCGATGAAGCCGGCGAAGATGACCGTCACCAGCACGGGGAAGATCCACCGCGAGGCGACATCGAGCTTGCGTGCCGCGTCAGGCTTGCCGTTGCCGTCGAGAATGAACGCGATGAACGTCTGCGCCAGCGTGAGGAAGAGCAACACGTAGGTCGCGATGAAGAACTTGTCGGAGAGCACGAGGTAGCCGATCTCAGGCATGTTCTGACTGACGGCCACGTTGTACGCCATGCACGAGAGCAGCGCGGTCATCGCCACCGAAGCCGCGGTGTCGAGCTGGCTGGGCGGCAGGAAGAACACCAGGTACGCCATCATCAAGATGATCAGCAGGGGAATGAGGATCTTGAAGGCGTACGACCAGTACTCACGCACGAAGCTCACCTTGAGCGTGTACCGCGAGTAGTGGGTGCCGACCGGGTTGCGGGTGGGATCACCGAAGCTCGTGGGGTACTTCGATTCGTAGATGTCGCGGTCGACGCGCGCGAGCGTGTAGTCGGGGATGCTCAAGGTCGGGCTCAGGCCCCACCTCACCTCGGGTGCGCCGCTCTTCTCGTAGCTGAGCTTGTCGTCGACGAAGGTCATCTCTTCCATCTCGAGCTGTGCGTTCTCGACGGTGATGGGCAGCACCTGCGTGTCGAACGGATAGTCCTTCAGGTCGGGCACGAAGAAGAAGGTGCCGGTGACGCGGTAGCAGATGTACCGCTCGGCCCCGACGACCTTGTCGTCGACGATGTCCTTCGAGTCGAACTTGCCGTTCACCGGCTCGAGCTTCTCGACGATCTCTTTCGCGCGCTCTTCGTCGCCCACAGGGAATCGCAGCCACAAATAGAAGTCGGCGTAGAAGCTCTCGGTGCGTGCGTCGACCGCGCGCAGCTGCACCACGTGCATGCCGATGTGCACGGGTGTCGGTTCTGCAGTGGCCGCGAAGGACGTGAGGATGACGGCAAGGCAGCAAAGTCTGAGAGCGATCAACGGTTTTCCGGGGTCAAGAACTCTCAGCCCACACGGTGTTGAAGGGCCCCGCAACTATTCTTTCGATCGTGGGTTCATCCCAGCAGGTGCTCACGCAGTACGACGTGAATGACGACGGCACGCTCGATGATGCTGAGAAGGTGGCGCTCAAGCAGGCCATCACGCAGCGCATCATCGAAGGCCGCGACGCCGAGTGATGTGATTGTCCCTCGCCTTGTGGAAGCGGGGCGAGGGTACGGTCGCGCGCGCGGGGATGAACGCGGTCGACTTCCGGTTGGGCATCACCAACACCGAGCTGTCCGGCTCCACAGCGGCGGTCGCGGGGCTGCTGCACCGATCGCCCTCGGGCACGAAGATTCTCACGCCCACCACCCCGAACTTGAGCGTGGAGTTCACGAACCTCGTGAACGTGGGCACGAGTGGATACGCCGAGTCGTGCATGGATCCCGCAACGCGGGCACTCACCGCGCCGAACATCAACGACCCCGCGAAGAACGGAGGCTTCCTCCGTGACGACGCGACGCTCTCGGTCGTGTGCCTCACAGACGCGCGCGATCAGGCCCCGCAGGCGCCCCAGTACTATTTGAATCAATTGCTGAACCTCAAACGCGCCGGCCACTTCACGTACAACGTCATGGGCCCGTTCCTGCCGAGCTCGCCCTCGGGCTGCAGCTACGACGACGCGAACGACGGCCGGCACGATTTCATGGCCACGCAAACCAACGGCGTGAAGGAAGAGATCTGCACTCCGAATTGGGGCCCAGCGCTTGTTCGGCTCGGCGAGACCGCGTTTGGCGGCAGGGCAGGAACCCTCTTCCTCAACGCGCGGCCCGACCTGGCCGCGAGCATGGGCATCGAAGTGCTGGTCAACGGCGCACTGGTTCCCGAGGTCGACCCGCAGGGGGCGATGACCCGTCACTGGAGCTATGACGCAACAAGCAACAGCCTCACTTTCGGGGCGAACTCGGTGCCGGCGGTCGGAGCGACGGTCACCGTCAGGTACGTGGTCCTCTGCATCCCCTGAGGCTCGGCCCGGAGGGCACGAAGGTGATCAGCCTGCCGTTGCACGCGAGTGAGATGGGGGCGCTGGGTGAGGGGCGGTACACTCAGCAACGGCGGCTCGAAGGCGCGCGGTGAAGTCTGTTCTCCTTGGAGCTCGAGGCGAGCAGGCCTCTCTGCACGACGCTCGAGTCCACGCGGTACACGAAGCTTCGGGCTGCACCGGCAGGAGCACTCCCTCCAAGCCACTCCGAGTAAATGTCGGTCAGGGCAGTTTCGGCCCGAAATCTCGCCCCTATTGGTCCATTTTTCTCTGAGAACGAGCGAGCACGGACCGAAAGTGGAGTCTCGGTGCGCCACAAAATGCCGCTTTTCACACCTCAATGTCGGTCAGCAGCCGATCGACCGACATTTTGTCGGAGTGGCCGAAGCACTTCGCCCGGACTCACCACCCCGAAGCCGCGTGCAGCAGGTGAAATCGAGCGCCGTGCAGAGAGGCCAACGCGCCTCGAGCACGAAGGAGCCCCGCTCCACCCATCGAAGCCTGGACCGGTGCGCGCCGATAACCGGTCGCGAGTTGCACGCAGGCGCGAAGTCGGGTGCACCGCCTTCATGCGGCTTCTCTTCGGTGCCGTCGTCTTCCTCATCGCCCGCGGGGCAACCCACACGACTCTGATGCACTCACTCCGCCAACACACCCACGAGGTATTCGCCAGCGAGCACGCCCGCCGAAGCTTGGTAAGTGTCCAGCGAGAGCCAATAGGTTCCCGCGGTCAGGGTGCGCGTGATGACCTTGTCCGCGCGCGCGAGGCACGACTGGCCCGAGGTGGAGTCGCTGAGCAGGTGCACGTCGATGTCTGCGGTGCCGAGCGCGACGACGAAGACGCGGAGGTTCGTCGCCTGGGTGAGCTCGAGGCGGTAGAGCACCTCGCGGCCCGACTCGTTCGCTGCCGAGGCGCAGCCTGAATAGGCGTTGATCCGCGCCACGCCGTCGGTGCGGGTGTCGCGCACGTCGACGAAGGGCAGCGAGCTGATGACGACCTCGTCGCCGGGCTTGCCGGTGCCGCTGATGCGCGGCGCGATCGTGTCTGGCGCCGTGCCCTCAGAGACAGCGCGCCACGTACGTGACAGCGCGTCGAGCGTCGCGAGGTTGCGCGTGTTGTGGCCAAAGGGGAGCCCCGCCGTCGTCAGCACGCAGCCGCGCGCACCGACGGGCGTGTACACGTTGAGGTGCACGCCGTCGGAGCCCAGCCCGTGCGCGGGCACGGTCAGCAGCTCGCGGTGCAGGTCCACGAACGGCACGCGCCGGGCCTGCGCGATGCCGCGGGCGACGAGGTTGTACCGGGGCACCCACGCATCGGCGGTCGCGCTGTCGTCGCGCGGGGGTACGGCCGACACGATGGGCACCACGCCCTGCATCGAGAGCGTGTCGATGACGGTGAAGAGGTTACGCCCGAAGCTGTGCGTGTCGGCGGAGCCCACGTCGTTGGTGCCGAACATCACCGTCGCGTAGCGCGGGTTCGCGGCGTCGAGCTCCTGCTGGAGGGGCGTGGGTGAGCCGGTGATGGGCGAGAACGCGCTCCAGCCGACGGTGGCCGAGAGGCTGACGCGGTCGAAGGGCGTCGCACCTGAGACCTGGGCCGAGAGGAAGTGCGTCAGCGCGGGTTGCAGCGCGGTGCGCCCGCCGAGGTCGACCTGGCTGCCGGCGAAGCAGGCGAGGTAGTTCGTGTTGACCGTGTTGGAGTCGCCGATCTTCGAGAAGACGTTCGCCTGCTTCGTGGCAGAGAGCGCGGCGATGGCCTGGAGGTGACTGACGACCTCGGCGGTGAGCGGCGACTGCGTGCGGCCCGCGGGGTAGCGCAGCACGGAGAACCCCGCGTCGGGCTCGAGGCCCCCGTCCGGCTGGAGGCCCGCGTCGTAGAAGAACGAGCCCGCGTCGATGCGGCCGCCGGCGTCTTCTTCTTCTTCGATGGGAACCCCGCCGCAGGCAGCGGTCACGAGCACAGTGGCGAGAGCCGCGCGGAGGCGCATGGGCGAGGTTGTGCCACCGCACCGCGCGACGTCAAATGAACCGCCTTCTCTGAGAAGCAGGCTGCGAAGGACGCGCTGGTCCGCCCAAGCCGGCGCCGGGTGCCACGCCAGCGCCGAATCCAGATCCGAAGCGAGTGAGGCTGGACTGGGCGACGGCCTTGCAGCGTACGTTTGGGTCGAGCGCAAGAAGGACCCCGGGCGCACGATGAAAGGGGACGAACGCTGGGTGCCTGCCAGCAGTCTGTGATGGGTCTGGGCCTTTGCCTGTGGGGCCCCGATGGAGAACGATGCGCGGATGACGGCGCGTCCTGCTCCTTGGCTCTTGTTGGCTTGCGTGCTGTTGCTGTGCGTTGCCTGCGGCACGCCCCCCTCGCTGGACGCTGGTGTCATCGCACTCGACTCTGGCTCTGACCCTGTCGATGCGGGAGGCACTGAGTTCGACGCGGGCCCCACGGCTGTCTGGCCGATGCCGCTCGGGGCCGGGCAATGCACGCGGGTTCGGGCCGATCTGCCGAACAACACCTGGGAGAACAGCTCGGTCTTCGACACCCGCGCGCAGAAGCTGGTGCTCTCGGGTGGTCACGTGCTCGGCGGCTACCCTCAGAGCGCGTACACGTTTCGCTTCGGCACCGGCGACTTCCACACCGAGCCTTCTCGTGCGGCGCGGGGCGCTCAGCGTCGCTGCCTGGTAGACGGTGCGTGGGCAGGCTCGCTGGGTCGCAGCGTCTTCGCGCACGGGCTGCTCGAGCACGGCTCAATCAACCCAGGCAACTTCAAGGACGCCTTCACCCGAATCGCGCTGGCCGAGACGCCTGGACCCTGGCTCTACGACGCGGTGGCCGATGATTGGCTCGACGCTCGCCCGCTCGAGACGCAGTTCGATCAACGCCAGCACGCGCCGATGACGTGGGATCCAGCGACCGACACCATCGCCTCGCTGCGCCAGACGCAGCTGCAGCTGTACCACCTGCCTACCAACCGCGTGCTGCTGCGCGCCTTGCCTCTCGCGCTGCAAGGTCGGCTGTTCTACGGCATCGCCGCTGATCCCATCGAGAAGCGTCTCGTGGTGGTGGGCGGAAGTACGGGCCGCTTTCTGTCGCAGCCAGGCGACGCGGGTGCCGGGTACGAGCTCTCGGTGAAGGGCGACACGTGGCTCTACGACGCGGTCACCGATAGCTGGGAAGAAGTGGTGACGCCCGTGCGTCCTCCTCGCGGCGTGCCCGGGCAAGACTTCGTGAAGTTCTCGATGGGGTGGGAACCGGTGACGGGCAACGTGCTCTTCCGCGTCAACCCGCTCGAGCGCTACGTGGCCAACGCGACGCAGTGGCCCGAAGCCGAGACGTGGGCCTTCAACGTTCGCGCGCGGCAGTGGGTGAAGTTGGAACTCAACGGAGCGCCACCTTTCGTCGGGCAGCTGAGCGTCGACCCGCTGCGCAGCCACGTGCTCATTCTCGGTGGGGGGCGCGACGCCAACACGCGGCCCTCGCTCTCTCGCGAGCTGGTCGATTGCACGCTGCCCACCGCAGGGCCGCCGCTCGCGTCGACCGAGCCCACAGGCCTGAGCGTGGAGACCACGGCTGCGGGTGCGAGGCTGCGCTGGCAGGCGGTACCCGGGCGCGAGGTCGTCATCTTCCGCGCCACCACAGCGCCCTGGCCGCTGGGCTTCGTTGAGGTCGATCGGCTGGCGGACGTTGGAGAGTTCTTCGACGCCAACGCCCCCGCGGGCACCGCGTCTGCCTGGGAAGTGCGTGTCGCTGGCCACCCCGCGGCGCCTGCGGTGATGAACCGCCCCCTGCGCCCAGAGGGCCTCTGGGTGTCGGTCGAGAGCGCCACACGCACGCACCTCGAATGGAAGGCCAGCGCCGAGCCCGACGTGGTGGGCTACCGGGTGTACCGGGGCCGCGGTGGAGATCAGCGCGGCGTGAGCCTGACGCCGCAGCCGGTGAGCGCGCCCCGCTTCGTGGACGACGCCGTGAACCTGACCGACGGCGTGATGCGGCGGTACTGGGTGATCGCCGTCAACCGCGGAGGGTACGAGAGCGGGGCCAGCCCCCAGGCCTTCACCATGCCCGAGGCGCCGCTCGCCGCGACGATCGTGCCATCAGGGCCAGGCAGCTTCACCGTCTCGTGGAGCGCGCCGGTCGATTCACGCGTCACGCGCTTCGAGGTGTTCCACATCAACGTTCACCGCAACACGCTCACCGAGCCCGACCCTTTTGGTCCAAACGGCTGGTACGCTCAGGCGGGCGCGGTAGTGCCCTTCGCCGTGAACGCGGGCCGCAGCTACACCTTCACCGTCGACCCACTCGACGTCGCGCCGCACCATTATTTCTGGGTGCGCGCAGTCAACGCGCTCGGGCAAGCAGGCTTCTTCACCGACATTCTCTCTGCGACCGACAGGCGCTTCGTGCCGCAAGTCTCTGCGTCGTTCGCCCCGCCGTAGCCCAGCGCCATCACCTGCGAGCAGCGGGTTCAAGATGCTGTTCACGTTGCAGGGCGAGACGTACGGCATGCCGAAGATGACGATGTCGCTCTGGCCTCGATGGCTCGTTGTCGGCCGATGCGTCACTCGGGCTCCGGAGGATTTCGCAGACGCCAGTTGAGCCGCGCCAGCACCAGCATCACCATCACGTCGCAGGCGAGCACGAAGGCAACGCTGTACAGGGTGATCGTGAAGCCCTCCGTGAAAATTCGATTACAGCCGCATCGAGATCGCGTACCCAACACCCTCCGCAGCGTGGGCACTTCGCCACGACGCCGTGGTGGGAGTTCGAACCTGATGCTGCTTAGCCGTGTCGTCGGTTGTGTCTTGATGTTCGTGTTTGCGGCTTGTAGCGCCCAGGCGCCCGTCGCTGACTCCGGTACCGGCGGAGGCAGCGCGACAGGTGGCGGCAGCGCGACCGGCGGAGGCAGCGCGACCGGCGGCGGCAGCACGAGCGGCGGCGGCAGCGCGACCGGCGGCGGTGGGGCGGGGCCGGTCGACGCCGGCGTCGACAAGCTCCTGCGCCCGGGGTGCGTCGTGGACAGCGATTGCGGCGCTGGGCTCCTGTGTGAGCGCGCGTACCCGGGAGGGCTCTGCATCAAGGAGTGTACCCGCACCTCTGAGTGCACCAACGGCCCCGTCGCCGGGCACTGCACAGACCTCGGCAAGGGTTCGCGCTGCTACCGCGCGTGCGAATTGTTCCCTGGGGCGTGCGACGACCTCGGTAGCGTTTGTGTCGTTGTGGCCCCCAGCCTGGATGCCACCCCGCAGACGCCTACGCCTTTCGCGTGCTTTCCGAGCTGCTTCCCGACGGGCACCGTCGCTCCCGCGGGCTACCCGACCTCGTGCGGTCCTGGCTACGCCTGCAGCACGCAGTCGCTCGCCTGCGTACCCGAGCCTCTGCCGGTCGCGACGGGTGCGGCCATCGGGGATCCATGCGACGCCGATGCTGCGTGCGCGTCCAGCCAGTGCATCCTCGAAACGCGGGTTCAGGGGCCGACGGGCTTCGTCGGCGGCGCTTGCGTGAACCGTCGCTCGCGCCTCTCGGGCATTGAGGGCACATTGTCCCAGGACAATTGCCCCGCGGGCGCAGTCAACTTCCCGCCGGGTATCAACACCGCTGGGGCCCAGGGCCTGTGCTTGAAGCGCTGCACGCGACCCAGCGTGATGGAGCTCCGCGGTGACTGCCGTGAAGGGTACGAGTGCGACCTGTCTGAAACCACCACGCTCGAGGGCGCCTGCGTTCCCGTCAACTGCATGAGCAGCGCCTACGCCAGCGCCGTCA
This sequence comes from Archangium sp., assembly GCA_043773025.1. Classification (GTDB taxonomy): domain Bacteria; phylum Myxococcota; class Myxococcia; order Myxococcales; family Myxococcaceae; genus Archangium_A. The sequence goes on along the minus strand of JAYVFP010000160.1, from coordinate 46,328 downwards.
ACCGCGGGTGCCCGGCGACCTACACGTGCACGGGCGTGAGGCCCGGCGTCGGCCTCTGCACTCGGTGAGCGCTCTCGTGAGCCACGTCGAGAAACGAGTCCTGGTGAACGCGCAGAACCCGCTCACGCTGTTGCCCAAAGCGCTCTTGCGAATGGGGACGAAGGTCTTCCCCTTGCTCCGCAAGCTGCAGAAGGGGCTCGGCGCACCGCTGACCGCGTTGCACACCAACAGGTACTACAGCGCGTTGCCGATTCGGTTTGGTTCGTACGCGGTAAAGTACAGCTTCGTACCGATCGACGTGGAAGGCGCTGCGGGCCCGGTGGATCCTGATCTCGGTGACGCGCTGGCGAAGGTGCTCGAGACGCGGCCGCTGCGCTGGGAGCTGCAGCTGCAGTTCTTCACCGATGAGCGGTCGACGCCGCTGGAAGACTCGACGGTCGATTGGACCGGGCCGTGGGTGCCGGTCGCGCGGCTCACGTTGCCGCAGCAGTCGGTGAACTCGGAGCAGGGGCAGGCGTTGACGAAGTGGGCCGAGGGTTTGTCGTTCGATCCGTGGCATGCGCAGGAAGAGCTGCGGCCGCTCGGCGCCATGATGCGAGCGCGTAACGCGGCGTACCGGGTGAGCACGCAAGCGCGCAAAGCCGCCTCCGAGCCAACCTCACTCCCCTGACTCCCTCTCCCTGCTCGCGCAGGGAGAGGTTTTTCATCACCCAGGCACGTTCAACTCGAACCGGCCCTTGCCCTCGTGGTGATCCAACACCACGACCAACTTCCGCCCCGCATACGCCGCCCAGTCGGTCAACTCGATCGACCACCACAACGCGCAAGCAAACTCATCGAGCAGCACGTGCGGTTCAATCGCAACCTTCTGCCCACCCATCGTCTCGACGCGAAGCCAATCGCCCCACTCGAACATCGGCACCGGCGCATTCGCATTCCACGTGAGCCCACCCGAGATGCGCAGCTTCGCCCGCAGCACCTGCAGCTTCGGCGCCTGCCGCATGGGCCCGCCCACGGGTACGTAGTTCGCGAGCCGCCGCCGTTTCGTCCCCGTGAACGGCTCGACCACGAAGCGCGCCATTCCTGAAGGCACCACCGGAGCCGCCTTCGCGAGCTTCTCCACCGCCTGATGCACCCACCGCTCGGTGTACCGCCCCCACAAGGTGCTCGAGCCTTCGTAGTGCTGCAGCTCGTACTCGCGGCCGCTGGTGAAGTACCCGGAGTAATCGCCGCACGTGCCTGCGATGACCACGTGCTGCACGCCACTGCTCGCCTGAATGATCAGCTCACTGAGCCGCTGCGCCATCCACGTGGTGGGCTCACCCGACAAACCCATCACTGCCACGTCACCGACCTGCACCAGGCGCAGGGGCAATTTCTGCGGCTGATACTGCAGCACGTCGAGCACGGGCTGAATGATGGCCATGCCGAAGTCGTCGTCGACCTTGGGCCAGTGCGGATCATTCGCGTTGGCCGAATCGTCATCGCGCAGCCCTTCCGACAAATAGCCCGGCCCGAGCTCAGACCCCGCGAGCGTCGACGCACCGATGCGCGCTTCATCAGGCAACCGCGCAGGGCCCCGATCGGTGGGCACGGTCGCTCCGCGGATCTCGGCTTCGATGAAGCGCACGCTCAAGCGCGGCTGTGTGGCATTTTTCGCAGCGAGCTCGAAGGCCTCGACCAGCGCCGCACCCAGCCGCGCACCGTGTTGCTTCACCAGCGTCACGTTCTCCGGAAGCGAGCCGCGTTTGCGTACCAGCTCAGCCAACGTCATGCCGGGCGGGCGGGGATCCACGTCACCGATCGCCCCTGCGCCGAGCCCGATGACAGGCCGCACACCGGTGCGCGAGAACATCAACGCCTCAGCCGACTGCTGGGCTGCGCCAAACCAATCACCACCGAGCGCACCGTGTTCACGAGCCAGCATCGACGCGTGACCCGCGAACGTGGCGAACGCACCGATGGGCGTACCGTCGAGCGCACTCGCCGCGAGCACCTGCAGCCGCGGATCCACACAGAGCCGCTCGAGCTCTCTGACCTCAGGCGGTGCAGTGCGCAAGGTCGACATTCGCGCGCGCACGTCAGACTCGGCCTGGCCCTGGAAGTTGTTCATCGCGGCCTCGAGGCTGCGATTGACCGTCCAATTCCATACCGGCACCACGCCATGTCCCACCCGGGCGGGCTTCAGCGCAGCGCACGCCTGCTTCACCGCCGCTGCGATGCGCTCAGCCAGATCGTCCGCCAGCTCGCGATGAAAGCCGCGCACCCACGGATAGCTGGTGCAGAACGCGTCGTAGTACGGAGCTGCGTACAGATTGCCGGGGCCCGCATGGTTGTGAGCGCCCGTCAACACCACCCGGCCGACGTGCAGACCTTCGCTCGCCGTGAGCACCGCGACGCGCTCCGCCAGATAGCGGCTGCCCGCGTGAAGGTCTGCCGCGATCAACGCAACGCGCTCACCTTCACCATCATCGAGCACCAGGACGCGCGCAAAGAGTCGGCTGACGAAGTTCACCGCGCGGCGCGGCGTGAGGCCCGGCCCCCAACCGGCAGTCCACGTGCCCATCGGAGGCGTGATGTCGGTGATCGCCGCGGCGGCACGAAAGCCGAGCCCGGTGGCTATCGTCGCGGGCTCGGGCCGTGAAAACTCGATGACATCCATGTGGGCAGCAGCTTTACAAATCCCAGAGGCAGCAGGCCTGCGAATCGCTCATGCTGTCGGCCCTCCGTGAGTGACGAAGCGTCGACGCAGAAGCCGCGCGAGGTCCACCACCGTTCGCATCGAGCGGAGTCGAGGGATTGCCTCTCCTTCGCACTGCAAGTGCCCCCTCGACTCAGGCGCGGGGAGACCGGTGATGGAACCCGATTCCTATTTCCGCCGACGCTCTCGGGATGACCGGTTGGTTGTTCCTCCGGGTGAAGTCGCGGGGCTGCGCCTCAGGTCCACCGTACGCGCATCACCGACGCGCGGCCGTTGCGCTCGATGATCTCGATTTGCGGCGTGCCACCCGCGCGCCTCACCATCTCGCCCACCACGCCGGACAAGAACTCCGGAGAGGTCGAGTAGTCGCTGACCACCAGGTTCACCTCGCGGTCGGCCACCTTCACCACCTTCGCCTCGATGAAGTTCGCACCCGACATCAAGCTCTTGGGCACCCGGGCGAGCGCCTGGTCGACCGAGAGCAACTTGATCATCACCTTCACGAGGCCGCCCATCGCGGTCTCGAAGTAGCCCGCTAGAAAGCGCGCGCCCATCTCCCGCTCAGCAGTGGCCGTGTCGAGCCCGTGATGCACTTCATCGCGCAGCAGCTGAAACGCCCGACCGAAGACCTCGGCGTCGACCGCGGCCGCATAGAGCCCCATTTCGCGGAACTGCCCCTCGAGCGCGGGGGGGATTTGCCCGCCATACGCGCGGGTAAAGAGACCCTCGATGGTGTGTTTGAAGACGAGTCGGCGCGTCATCCTGCCTCCATTAAAACTGGTATCAAAGTTGCGAGCAGTCGAACACCGCGAACTCGCGGCGAGCGCCCAGAGAGACATGGTTCGAAGCTGACCAGCGCGGGGCTACGGCACCACGCCGATGGTGCCGAGGATCTGAGCGTTCCCAGTGCCGCCGGCCGGCGTGCTCGACACGTCGGTGAGCCCACCATCGGTCTCGAACTGCAGCTGTCTGACGGCGTCGAGCTCGGCCACCAGCATGCGCCCGGTGAGGGGACCCCGTTCGATCATCACCGGAGCGCCAGGCAGTTGCGGCCTGCCGAACACATAGGAAATCGGCGCAGAGACCGTGAACACGGAGCCCGTGGAGTCCCAGGTCATCAAGCGGGTGTTGCCGCAGCTGCAGCCGGCCGTGAGGATGCAGACAGAGAGCCCGACGACGAGGTGCTTGCCATTCATGGCGCGCACCCTGCCATGAAGAATCAGGTGCGGGGAGCGCGCTGATCTCGTGATCTGCTCGTCGTTGATGCCGCCCGCCTCCTCGACTCGCCTGGTGGAGGCGAGGCTGGTTGCAAAGAGAAAGGCGATAGCTGCCGCCCGACGTCGTTGCTGATCAGGGAAGCGTCGAGCGACTTGCACTCTCTTCGATGTTAAGGCCCAACCTTCAACACTGAGGCACGAGACTGGAGCGGCGATGAGGGTGTCGAGTTGGGTGGTTGTGTTTGTCGTGTTCACGGTCGGCTGCAACTGCCAGCCCGAGATGGTGCCTGATGCTGCGACGATGCTGACGCTCGCCTGGCCAGCGGGAGCTCGTGTCGAGATCACCGCGACGACGGAAACCACCGCAGACCTGCGGTGGCCTGATGCCATTGGCCCGGTGGCCACCTACCGCCTCACGTGGCCAAACCAGACGCGTGAGGAAGTGCGCACCTCGGCGCGCTTCACTGCACTCGTCATCGGCCAGCACTTGCCGGTCGAGATTGTCGCGGTCGCAGCCGACGGCACCGCGACGGAACCGCTCGGCGTGGAGGTGGCGCCTGCCGTGAAGCTCGAAGTGCCCGACGGCGACATCTCGACCGATTTCTGCGGCGCCAACGCCTTCCTCACACAAGGCAGCGCCATTCCATGCGACGTCTTCTCGGCAGTGGTGGGTCACGTGCGCACGAAAGACGGCGTCGGCGTGCCGGGTATGAGGGTTTCAGTGCTGGGCCACCCCGAGTGGGGCAGCGCCACGTCGCAGTCGGATGGGCTCTACGCGCTCGGCGTCGCAGCAGGCCGGCACACGCTCGAGCTTCGTGCGGCTTCGTTCCTCTCGATTCAACGACTCACAACGACGAAGCCGCGCGACTTCACGTACCTGCCAGACACGGTGGTGCTGCGTCGTGACGGCAAGGCGACGACCATCAACACGGCGACCGGCGGAGTGCACAGCGCGACGCTTCAGGAGGATAAAGACGGCCGCCGAACGACGTCCGTGTTCATCCCGCCCGGCACTTCGGCGTGGCTCAACCTCGTCGATGGCGGCACTCAGCCCGCTGCCACACTCACGCTCCGCGCAACCGAAACGACGGTCGGCGCGACGGGCCCCGAGGCGATGCCGGCTTCACTTCCCGGCGCTACCGCTTACACCTTCGCGGCGGACATTTCGGCGGACGAGGCGCTGGCTGCAGGCGCCCGAGGGGTGGGTTTCGCGAGCCCGGTGGCGATCTACGCGGACAACTTTCTTCGCTACGCCATCGGCTCTGCGATTCCGCTGGGCATCTACGATGAGGCCACGGGCCGGTGGGAGTCAGGGCCCAACGCCGCAGTCATTCAAATCACCGCGGGCGGCGGCGTGGATTACACCGGCGACGGGAACGCCGACGCGGATTTCCCGTTGCTGACGGGTGAGGCCGCGGCGCTTTTCGCGCAGTTCGCCCCGGGCACGCAGGTGGTGCGAAGCCTGACGACGCACTTCAGCGCGATGGACACCAACTCCTGCTGGCGCTGCATCGGAAGCTGCGAGGGCGCGGGAGAGTCCTCAAGCTCGAGGCAGGAGACGTGCCCCACTTGCCAGAAGGGCAGCATCATCCGCGTGCAGAATCGGACGTTGAGCGAATACATCCCCGTCGCAGGCACGGGCCTCAACCTTGCCTGGCACAGCAACCGCTTCAATGTGCGCAAGGCTGCGGTCGACCTGAAGCTGGGGCACCTGTCGGACGGAGGCGCTCCCGAAGGCGTGGTGGCAACGTACTTCCGGCTCGAGGTGGCGGGCGCAAGTACGAGGTGGAACACCCGGACGCAGGCATGGGCGATGCGGTGCAGCTTGTCTGGGATGGGAAGGATGCATTTGGCCGCGTCGTGAAGGGCCCCGTGGCTGCGACCGCCACGACGGCCTACGGCTTCGCGGGCGTGGCCGTGATGGGAACCAGCAGCGGCGGGGCCACGGGCATCGTCGACTTCACCCAGCCCACCTTCGGCGTCTGGCCCGCTCCCGGCGCGGTGCAGCTCTCTTCGACACGCGAGGCCGCGTTCTACCTGAAGCACACCAGCCACTCGTTGGGTGACTGGGTGCCGCGCGAAAACCTCGGCAACCTCTCGCTCGACATCCTCCATGGCTACTCGGAAGACGGCACGTTGCACCTTGGCAATGGTGGCCAGGTCTCTTCGGCCGAGAGCGGCGCGATGGTGCGCTATTTCGCCGGCGGAGGCAACGACTTCTCCGAGGATGCGGGCGTCACCACAGTCAACCTCGGTAGCACCACAGCAGTGTTCGCAGAGGGGCCGCAGGGCGTCTTTTTTCTCGAGAAGGAAGCGCGCGTGAGGTTGGTGAAGCTCGATGGCGGCGTCAGCACCGTGGCAGGTGACATCAACTTCGGCTTCGCAGGAGACGGCCTGCCCGCAACGCAGGGACGCTTCAACTATGCGCGCCTGCTCGAGACAGACCCAAGCGGAAATCTCTACATCGGCGACATCGAGAACTACCGCATTCGACGCGTCGACGCGGTGACAGGAATTCTTTCTACCGTGGTGGGCAACGGCCAACGAGGCATCTCGCCCGACGGCACCGTCGCCACCGAGGCGAAGCTCGATGGGCTGGCAGACATCCTGTTCGGCCACGACGGGCACCTGTACTTCATGGCGCAGGACACCTCAGGCATGACATTGCGCCGGGTGGAAAACGGCGTGCTGACGACGGTGGCGGGCGGCAGCCCGTTGAACAGCCCACCCTGGGAGTCCGAATCACCCAGGGGCATCGTCTTCCGAAGCGGGCCCCATTGGCTCGCGCAAGGCGTTGACGGCACGCTCTATGTCGCTGGTTACGACTCGGGTAACGGACGCAGCGACTATGTGGTGCGCAGCATCGAGGCCGATGGGCGCGTGCGACTGCTCGCGGGCGCAGGCACCAGTGTCGACCCCGATGAGACAGAAGCGCGGAGGACCTGCTTCTCGGGGATGACGGGCCTCGCGGTGGCCAACGACGGCACGCTCTACATCGGAGAGCCTGGCGGTACGGGATGCGGCTTGCGGGGCCCTGGCGTGCGCGCGGTTTCTCCCGACGGCGCGTTCAGTCTCTTTCTGGGCGGCGTGCGCGCGGCGTCGAGTGGGTATCAACCTCCAGACGGCGCGGCCGCGCTGACGCAACTCAACGGCGTGGGTGATTTTCTCATCCGCAGCGACGGCAGTTTGTTGGTGATGCACCGCGGGCCCACCGCCACGTTGCATGCCGTCGCGCTGCCGCTCAATGCTAATCGCCTGGTGCCCAGCCGTGATGGCGAAGAAGTGTATGCGTTTGATTCGCGGGGCCGTCACCTGCGCACCGTGTCGGCACGCACCGGCCTGCTGCTCTGGCAGTTTGCCTGGGGGGCGGCAGGGCTTGTCTCTGTCACTGACGTCGATGGTGACGTGACTCGTGTTGAACGCCGAGCCGATGGCTCGGTGCACGCGTTGGTGGCGCAAGATGGTCAACGGACGGAGCTGCAGCTCAACGCTGCCACTGGGCTCGTGGAGCGAGCGACCGATGCCATGGGCCGCAGTGTCGAGGCGGCGTACCTCCCGACGGGGCTCCTCTCTGAGTGGAAGGATGCCAATGGCAACGCCACGGCGTTTACCTGGGACGACGCGGGTAACCTCGCGACCCACACGAATGCACGAGGGGCGAAGAAAGACTTCAGTTTCGTCATTGGCGGGGTGGCCTTCACTTCGCCGGAGGGTCGCCTGACTCAATACCTCCGCGAATCGGGCGGTGGGCGGAACGCGCTGACGACGTCGAGGCCTGACGGCACCCAGGTGACGCGGGCCTATGGAGTGGGTCTGCAGCGCCACGCGGAAGCGGATGGCACTGAGATCGAAATTGAGATGCAAGCGGGCGCAGGGGGGCGTTTTGGCCGCGCTGTGGATGTGCCGGGACGAGTCACCGTGCGAACGCCGCTGGGGCTCGAGGCCACCACGACGTCGGCGCGCACCTCGAGCAACACGCCCGGCGACTTCCTCGCGGTGACGGAAGAAGTCGAGGAGACACGCGTCAACGGGCGTCTCTGGCGCAGTCGCTACGACGCGGCCGGCAAGACGTACGTGCTGACTTCCCCTGAGGGGCGGGTGGCGAGCGCGACGCTCGACTCGAAACTGCGGCCACTGACGGTGACGGAGCCAGGTGTGCTGCCCATCTCCTACGCATGGGATGCGCGCGGGAGGCTGACTTCGGTCAACCAAGGCACCCGCAGCTCGAGCTTCACGTATGACTCCAACGGCTTCGTCGACTCGGCGCGCAATGCACTCAACGAGGTGACGAGGCCGTCGCTCGACAAGACGGGGCGCCCCCTGCAGGTGACTCGGGCGGATGCGAAGGAGGTGCTTCTCCGGACGGACGCGGTCGGCAACCTCACCGGCGTTACACCGCCCGACGCGGGCATCCACGGCTTCGTGTACGACAAGGCGAATCAGGCAACCACGTATTCGCCGCCTGCTCTAGCCGGTGTCTCGGATGAGACGACCACGTTCGACCTCGATGGCCTCATCACGCGCACTGGTCACTCTGACGCTACCCAGACGGTTGTGACACGTGAGCCTTCAGGCCGCGTGACGAGGGTGGCAACGCCTTGGTGGACGAATGATTTCAGCTACACCATCACGACGGGTCAGGTGGCGGCGCTGACACGAGGGTCCCAGCGGCTCGAGTGGCAATACGACGGCTTCTTGCTGAAAGAGGAGAAGGCTCTTGGCATCGCGGCAGCCATCTCCCAGTGGACCTACGATACGGATTTTCGCGTTGCCGCCCACTCGATCAACGGCACCTCGGTGGCGTGCGCGTACGACGCTGATTCGCTCCTGACGCAGGCGGGCGCGGCGAGCCTCAGACGCACGCCGTCGACCGGACAACTCTCGTCCGTGACGGTGGCAAGCGTAGCGACAGCGGTGACGCACAATCAGTACGGCGAACTTTCGATGCTGTCGACCACAGCCAATGCCACGGCGTTGTACTCGGAAGGGCTGAGCTACGATTCTGCTGGCCGAATCACGGTGGTGGAGGAGGTCATTCAGGGGACTCCGGTGCAGTGGGTGTACGGCTACGACAAGTTGGGACAGTTGACGTCTGCTTCTCGGAATGGCGGCGTGGTGAGTACCTGGACGTACGACGGCAATGGCAACCGCCTCACAGCTGACGGAGTCGCTTCTACTTTCGACGCGCAGGACCGTCTCAAGACGAGCGGCCCCGCTCTTTACAAGTGGGATGCTCTTGGCGGTCGTTTGTCCAAGACAGAAGGAAGTGCGGTGACCCGATACGCCCACGATGGACTGGGGGCGTTGACCTCAGTGACCCTCCCCGACGCGACGGTGGTCTCATACCAATACGACGGGAAGCAGCGTCGAGTCGCGAAGCTGCGCAACGGCACGGTCTCGAAGCGATGGATCTACGATGGCCAGTACCGAGTGGTTGCTGAGGTGGATGCTGCTGGGGCGGTCACCAGCAGATTCGTCTACGGCAGCCAGTCACACAGTCCGGATTACTTCGTGCGCGCTGGAATCACGTACGCGTATGTGAAGAACCACCTTGGCAGTATTCGCCTTGTTGTCGACGCAAGTACGGGAGTGGAAGCGCAGCGACTTGACTACGACCCTTGGGGCGCGGTTGTGCTAAACAGCAACCCCGGGTTCCAGCCTTTTGCGTTCGCGGGTGGCGTCTACGATGAGGATACGGAGATGATGCATTTTGGGTTTCGCGACTACGATTCGATGACCGCGGTGTGGACTGCAAAGGACCCAATTCGATTGGCGGGTGGGTTGTCTTTGATGGTATACGCGCGCAATACGCCAACGCAGGATATCGATCCCGTGGGCCTGTTCGTCGATTTGAACTACCGCGATGTTGAGTTGCATCTGGCATTAATTGATTTGTTGCTGGATCCCGTCGTCGGGCCTGACCTGCGGAGGCTGGTCAGTGACAGGCGCAATGGTGTGCTTATTCGGCGCACGGCCGAGGGCGTCAATGAGGCACACGGGGGTGGCTTCACCAGCGACGCGTACGCAAATAAGCGCGGCGGCAATAGTTGCGAATCGAGCGTTGATCCGGTGGGACACCATCAATACGTGGACAAACTGGGTCCCACTGCGCTGGCACAGAGCGAACTGAGGGCATTGCTCGCCCATGAACTGGGCCACGCGTTTGCGAACCTGTACGGCGGCGACGGATACAAGCGCGCGATCGACTGGGAGAATCAAGTCCGCTCAGGCCCTGATCGAGCCTATTGGGGCGACTCCTCGGACCCAGCTAACTCGAGGCATTTATGGCCGCGCTGACTCGTTGGTGCCTCCTCGTGTGTCTAACCGGGTGCGCCCAGGGAGCGTCTCGACACGATGCCGCAATAGCGACTCGCTGCGACAGTGATGGCGATTGTCCGGCCGGTTCGCTGTGTGCTTGCGCGTCAGTGAGGTGCTCGATCTCGCCCACATTTTCCTTCGTGAGCGGAACGCCAGAACATCAGTGCTTCACGCGCGCGTTTCGACTCGATGCCCGGCTCCCGATCCGAGTCGCTGGTGGGTGGACCGTCGAGGCAGACCCCGAAGCACGAGTCTTCCCTACGCGCGAACAGGCTGGGAGCGCCGCGCTGGAATTGCCCCGTTTCTGAATTCCTCGTGCTCCTGACCGGTGCGGCGCACCATAGAGGTGTCCCACTTCACTCAGGACGGTGGCAGCTGATTTCTGGGTCGGCGTGTTGTTGCGCCCACGAGGACGTGGGTGCAGAAATGGGTAAACACAACTCAGTGGTGGTGAGTGCATGAGCGAGTCCGTTCGACACTGGAAAGCTTACAATCGCCTGGGGATTCTCCTGCCGGGACTGGTCGCTGGACCCATTGGTGTTGGTCTGTCGCTTCACAGTCTCGTGGGGTCATTGATGCTTGTAACGCTCGCGTTGATGGTCCATTTCGCGAGGTATTCTTGGCGTTGTCAATTTTGTCGGCGTCAATTTTTTGGCAATGAGTTTGTTGCTATGCGTCGAGGCGCGATTGGTGGGAGGGCGACGAGATGGAGGCGCTCGTCAGCGCCGCTCGGAAGCGCTGTGGCGCTGTGCGGTATCACTGTGACAGACATGTGTGCGCAAGTCGGTGCGAGAGAGGGCGCTGTCGGACTGTTTTTACGGTGAAGTAGAAGAGAGCATGAGGCCGATGCGAGGAGGCCCCGGGAGGGAACCCTGGAGCGTCATTTCGACTTGTATTCGCCGATTCGGGCTGCCTCGCCCCCGACGTTCGCTCTACGGGCGCGTAGCAAATCGGATTCAAAATGACGCGCGTTCACAATTGAAACGTACGGTTTCGCCAGATTGTGCAATGGCAGCTGTAGGCAAGATCAATTCAGCTGCGCGCCGGCACCGAACTCACCGGAGCCGACTTCCGCGGCCCATCGAGCAGAATCGCCACCAACATGTCGCTCATGACGTTCACACCCGAACGTGCGCGCGCGAGGATCCAGTCGACGGGCATCACGAACGCGATCGCCACCGCCACCATCTGCGGCGGCAACCCCATCGCGCCGAGCACCAGCGGCAACATCACCAGCCCCGCCTCCGGAATGCCCGCGATGCCGATGCCGGCCATCAATGACGAGAGCACCACCACCACCTGCTGACCAAACGTGAGCTCGAGCCCCAACGCCTGCGCCACGAACAGCGCCGCCATCGCCTCGTAGAGCGTGATGCCATCGTTGTTGAGGTTCGTGCCCACGCACGCCGCCAGCCGGGCCGACTCGTGCGAGACGCCCAGCTTCTCCGTCAGGCAGTTCAACGTCACCGGCACCGAAGCGAGGCTGCTGTTGGTGGAGAGCCCGGTGAGCACCGCATCAGCCCCCTGACCGATGTACTCGCGCGGCGTGCGACGGCCGATGAGCCAGGCCACCGCCGGGTAGTACACGAACGCGTGCAGCCCCATGCCCAGCAACACCACCCCCAGGAAGGGAGCGAGCGTGGTGAACACACCCAGGCCCGCGCGCCCCACCACTTGCGCCACCAAACCAAACACCGCGAACGGCACCGTCATCACCACCCAACCCAACACCAGCACCAGCGCCTGATACGCACCGTGCACGAACGTCTCGATGGAACGAAGGTCGAGCTCGTTCTCCTTGAGCCTGCGCAGCGCAGCGCCGAACAGCAGCGCGAGCAGCACCACCGGGATGATGCTGTTTTTGGCGAACGGGTCGACCAGGCTCTCGGGCACGTAGCTCTGCAGCGCCTTGATGGGTGAGAGCGCGTCAGGCGCGAGGGTGCTCTGGAGCGGCGGCACGTTGCCTTCCATCAGCACCTTTTTGAAGTGCGCTTGCGAACCGATGCCCGGCTCGAGCACGTTCATCAAGGTCAGGCCGATGCCGAACGCCACGCTCACGTTCACCCCGCAGATCAATAAGAGCTTGAGCCCCGCGCGCGCGGACAGCTTCGTGGTCAAGAACGCGTCGAGAATCGCGAAGAGCACCAGCGGCACGGCCAACGCCTTGAGCAGCCGAATGACCAGCAGGCCCAGGTCACCGAGTTGTTCGTTGCCCGCGCCGAGGAGAAAGGGCTCCTTGCCGAAGACCACCCCGAGCACCGAGCCGAAGGTGACGCCCATGATCACCTGCACGAAGAGCGGCAGGTGAAAACGGCGCTTCGCGCTCAAGCGTTCCACTCGAGCCGCATGGTGAACCCTTCGGTGTCTTGCGTCTTCAAGGTCACTCGGGGCGAAGGCACGTGCAGATGCGTGAGCATCTCTTCGACCACGCCCATGTCGTACTCGGGCAGGGTGTGCTTCTCGTTCAAATAGAAGTCGAAGCAGCTCGGCGTCATCTGCGTGAGAACCACCTTCGTGTAGTTGTTCGTCGACGCGTAGCTGCGTGCCGCGCGGTCGAGCGCTCTGACTGGGCCGATGAGCCGCAACAGGGGGAAGAGCGCCTTGCCGATGAAGGTCTCTCCGAAACCCACCACCGTCGAGCGCCCCAGCTTCCGGTAGGCCTCAGGCACCGAGTCCTGGGTGAAGAGATGTTGGGCCGATAGCGAGAGCACCGACGCCCAGACCTCGACGGGGTAGGCCGGGTTGAAGGGCCTATCCAGGCGCACGCCCCGGGTCGCCAGCGCCTGTTCCAGCTGCGGGGTCACCCTGCTTCGGAAGTCTTTGGAGAACAGCGCATCGAACCCTGAACCAAAGACCACTCGCGTCTCGACGGCCATGAAGCGGAGATCTACCTCAGGTTGTGTGAAGCTGCTCCCCTGGCCGGCAGAGCCGCACCTGGAGTGTTCATGAAGCGCGTCATCGCCCTCTTTCTCCTCACCGCCGCAGGCTGCTTGTCGCCTGTCGACGATCGCTGGTGCGGCCCTCAGACCCCGTGTTCCGCCGGGTTCGTCTGCACCAGCGACTTTCACTGCGTGCTCAACCTCGATGGCGGGGCAGGCGGGGGCACCGGCGGCGGCCGCACGGGGGGCGGTGGCGGCGCGACTGGCGGTGGAATCGGCGGCGGTGGCGGCAACCTGGGTGGCGGCGCGGGTGGTGGCGTCGGGAGAATCTGCGACGGCATGACCTGCCCCAGCGGCTGCTGCCTCCAGGACAACTGCGTTCCGGTGAACTTGCAGGGCCAGACCGCCTGCGGCTTCTTCGGCGATGCCTGCCGCGCGTGCTCACAAGACGAGGGCTGCGTCAGCGGCAAGTGCCAGCAGGTGATCACCTTCGATGCCGGCTTCATGTCCACCATCGGGGGCCCTTGCATGGGCGACTCGAACTGCGGCAGTGATGGCCTGAGCTTCTGCATCCCCGAGTTCAGCGGCGGTCAGCCCACCGGCTTCACCGGCGGTTACTGCAGCCGTCCCTGCGACAACGAGCCGTGCCCCCTGAACGGCGTGTGCGTGGAAGCCGAGACGGGAGGGGGCGACATCGTGAACATCTGCCTCGCGGGGTGCCCCAACAACATCTGCCGCGCCGGCTACCAGTGCGAGATGCAAGGCATGTCTGCGGTCTGTCTGCCTTGAACTCTCTCGCCCCGCTCAGGGAATCGACGGCGGCGGTTTCGGCTTGGGCGGCGCAAATCGCTCGATGAGCTTCGCCACGATGGGCGTGAGCACCAGCGTGGCGAGAATGCGCAACGGCTGGGTGAGCTTGGTCGCGACCCAGGCGGCGCCGATGGTGCCCGCGGTACCGGCAGCGGAGTCGACCTCGACCCCGAACTTGATCGCGACCGCGAAGCCGGAGAGCACCAGCGCGAAGATGGTGAAGTAGATGATGATCGCCACGCGCCCGTACTCGTTGAGCAGGGTCGTGAGGCGTTCCTTCAGTGGCGGCCTGGGTTCGATGCCGGGGGGCATATCGCGCTTGGAGGTCAACCGCGACGCTCGTGTGCCGGCTGCGCGACGGGAACGAAGCTCGCCCCTCCACCGGAACGCGGACGACTGTTCAACGGATTCGGATCACCTGCCCTCGTGGCGTGACCACGAGCAGGTCGGAGCCATCGCTGCTGATGTCGCTCCACCAGCCGTAGCCCAGGCCGCGTGGAGGGGGCGACAACGTCGAACCATTCCAGCGGTGAACATACCCGCCCGTCACCCACACCTCGTCGTCACCTCGAGCCAGGACTGAGGTGAAGTCCCACCGGCCCTCCACGCTCGACCAGCTCGTTCCGTCGAAGCGAAGAATGGTTCCGCAGCCGGTGAGGGTGTTGTGGCCCACGATGAAGAGCTGATTCGGCGTGCCGCTGACCTTGCTCATCCGGTTCCCCGACGCTCCGGTGGCGACCGGAGTCCAGGCGGAGCCGTCCCAGTGGAGCACCGTGCCGTCGAGAGAGCCCACGGCCCACACGTCGTTGCTCGCTCGCCCCCACACCGAGGAGAGCTCGCCGCTCGTGCCGGCGTCGACCCGGGTCCACGAAGTGCCGCTCCAGTGCAGCACGCAGCCTCCCTGGCCCACGGCCCACACGTCATTCGCGTGGCTGCCCCAGACGGCGTTGAGGTTGTGGCGGGTTCCGGCGTCGGTGGTCGACCAGCTGGTGCCATCACCGCGAAGCACCGTGCCCTGCCCGCCCACCGCCCAGAGATCAGTGGCCGCGCTGCCCCATACGCCCCGAAGCGACACGGCGGTGTTGCTCGTCACCGAGGTCCACGAGGGCCCCGCAGCGGAGCGGAGGATGGCGCCATTCTCGCCGACGGCCCACGCGCCGCCGTCGCCGGCCCAGACTGCGTTGAGCAGGGCTCTCGGACCCGTGGATAGCCGCGGCCAACCGGTGACTTCGCCGGCCCCGCCTCCGCCGGCACCGCCGCCCCTCGCTCCGCCTCCTCCGCCGAGGCTGGGCGCTCCACCACCTGTGCCCCCGCCCCCGCCCGTGGGTCCGGCTGAGATGCCTCGGCCGCCGCGCAAGAAGGCCCCGCCCGGCGCCCCGGCGAGGACCTCGGTCGGTGACCAGGTGAAGATCGCCGAGAGGTTGCTGAGCGGATAGTGGCGGGTCCAGGTCGTGCCGTCCCAGTTCAACGCGGTGCCTGAGCACGTCGCGACCCACAGATTCGTGCCGCCGCCAGACAACGCGCAGATCGGATCATTCGGGTTGGCCGCAGTGCTCTGGTCCGACCACGAGCTTCCATTCCAGTGAGCGATCCACACGTTCCCGACGAGCCAGACGTCGTTCAGCCCAGCACCCGAGAGAATGGGCCGGGGCGCATACTTTCCCGCCAGCGGGTTCGTCGCGGCCGACCAGCTGGTCCCATCGAAGTGGAGCAACACCTCTCGTGCGCCCGCGGCCCAGACGTCCGATGTCGCGGTGCCCCAGACGGTCGTGATGGCGTCGTCGATCGTCGGGTTGGCGGGCGATGGATGGGCACGCGAACTCCATGCCGCTCCGTTCCAGTGAAGGATGACGCTGTGAGTGCCGACGGCCCACACATCGCTGGGCCCTGAGCCCCACACTGCGAGCAACGACGCATTCGTTCCGGTCAGCGTCCTGCTCCATGCGGTGCCGTCCCAGTGAAGGGCAGTGCCATTCGCGCCGACGGCCCAGACGTTCGTTGCTCCGCTCCCCCAAGCCGCGTGCAGCGCTTCGTCCGAGCCGGTCACCGCGAAAGCAGTGCCATCCCAGTGAATGAGCCACCTGTTCGCCACTGCCCACACATCGTTCGGCGACGCGCCCCAGAGGCCTGTGATCGTGTCTCCGACCGGGTGAGGATTTTCCCAGGCCCAGTTCGACGAGACGTTGCCGCCGTCATCGATCTCCGAGGGGTATTCAGTGGTGCACCCGGCGCCCCCCCCTTCACCTGTCGCGACGGAGCCGCCGCCTCCGCCGGCCGCGATGGAGCCACCTCCGCCACCCAAGGAGCCTGCGTCAGGGGTGCCCGGCGGCACGCAGCCCCAGAGCAAGAGACCGAGGAGAATTGCGGCGCGCACGCTTCCTTCACACTGTCTCATCACGATGAGGCAAGTCTGCCACCGAACGATCCCATGCAGGTGGCACAGGCCGCTGCACTTGAGCGGAGCCATGGCCTGGGCCTGCGCGATCGAGCCGAACAGCGACCAAACCACGCAAAGCGCGCGGTGGCCGCCAGGAGTCGGCGCTGATCGAGCGTGCGCGCAACAGTTCACCCCGACAGGGTTGATCGAAATAGGGAGCGCCCACCGTTCATCCTTCGCGATGCACCAGCGATGAAGGTCGTCGACTTCTATGAAGGTCAGCGAAGTGGCAGCGCGCGCAAGGTCTTCGCCATGGTCGCGAAGAGCGCTGCACGTTCGTCTCCGGTGCGGCTGAAGAGCCTGAACCAATCGGTGCGCAGGGGCCGCTTGGGGAGCAGCCGGAGCAACTGGCGCCGCTTGAGATCGTCCGCGACGAGGTACTCAGGCAGCACTGCCACCCCGTGGCCCTGGAGCACGATCTCCCGCACCGCCGCGATGGTGCCCATCGAGAGCACTTCGCCGAACATCAGGTCTGCACCACCCGGAGCGCCGCGCAGATAGGAGGCGAGCGGTTGGCCGGCGTCGATGTCGATCAGCCGGTGCGCGCGCAAGTCGGAGTCCTTCTTGAGCGGCATGCGCGCGAGGTGTTTCGGGCTGCCCACCAGCACGTAGCGCTCTTCATGAAGCGGGTCGCCGAAGAGCGAGGGCTCGACGATGCGCATCGAGCCGATGGCGCAGGGCAGGGTGCCGTCGCGCACGCGGCCCAGCAGATCTCCACCGGCGCCGAAGCTGAGGTGAAACGTGACGTGCGGGAGCGCCTGCTGCAGCACCGGCAACGAGGGGATGACCCACGACATACCCAGCTCGTGCCGGGTGCCTACGGTGACGTCGAGCGCCGGCGGGCCGAGTTCACCGCGCGCGATGCGCATGGCGCGTTCCGCTCGCAGCAGCGCGTCTTTGGCGGCGGGGAGCAAGACGGCGCCTGCGTCGGTGAGCTGCACCGAGCGGGTGGTGCGGATGAAGAGCGGCTGACCGAGCTGATCTTCGAGCTGGCGAATGCGGCCACTCACCGCGGCCGGAGTGAGCGCCACCGCCTTCGCTGCCGCGCGGAAGTTGAGCCGCTGGGCCACTTCCACGAAGCAACGAAATGAATCCAATGAGGGCAGCACTGTCAGGTTCACCTGAACAGTGTCTCACCTCTCCCTGCAAAGGAGACTGTTGAAGTACACCCTCGACTTCGCTCGGGCTGAACGGATTTCGGCCGGTTCCGTTCGTGCCGAGCGGAGTCGAGGCACCTATTTCAACAGTCTCCAAAGCGGGGAGAGGTCGGTCCTGCGCCTGTCGAAGGGCCGGGTGAAGGGCTTCGGCTCCGGTGCACAGACGGCCCCTCACCCCGACCCTCTCCCCGCTTCGCAGGGAGAGGGAGTGCCTCAGGGGGGAAAGCCGAACGACAGCTTGATCGCCGAGTACTCCGGGTGAACGGTGCCATCGGTCCGGCGGATGGTGAGCACCGGCTCGACCCAGGTCTTCTCGCGAAACGACTCTGGCAAGTCACTCGCGCGCGCCATCGCGAACAAGCCCAACAGCGGCGGCTCGCCCTCCTTCAACGCCACGTCACGCCGCCGCACGATGGCCAGCCCCGCCCGCTTCGCCGCGTCGAGCACCCGCTCGAGCTGATGCGCCGGCAGCACCGGGAACACGCACGAGAACCAGCCCGCTGGCGCGAGGTGTTTCACCGCCGTCGCGCAGTAGTCACCGATGTCGCCGCGCACTTCGAAGCGGCAGGCGATCTTCTGCGGGTGATCCCCATGCATGCCCTGGTCGAGCGGAAAATACGGCGGGCTGCCCAGCACGAGGTCGAAGGTCTCGTCTTCCTTCAGCACGGAAGGATCGCGAAAATCACCCAGCCGCAGCTCGTAGCGTTCGGTGAGCCCGTTGAACGCGGCCGACTTCCGCGCGAGCGCGATGCTGATGTCCTGCGCCTCGACGGTGACGAAGCGCGCACCCGGCAACCGCCACGCAGCGACCATGCCCACCGAGCCGATGCCGCTGCCCAGGTCGAGCACGCGGCGCGCGGTGGGTGCGTTCGTGGTGCCGTACCAGGCCACCAGCACGTCATCGGTCGAGAAGCGGTGGCCCTTCTTGTACTGAAAGAGCTTCCACTGGCCTGAGATGGAATCGAGCGAGGTGCCCTCCGGGTATTCCCCCTCGGGGATTCCGGGTGGCGTGGGGCCGGGCAGCACGTAGCCCTTGAAGGTCGGTGACATCGCGTCGAGCGCATAGCCCGAGAACGCAGCCCTGCCCACGCCGACCGGGGTGGTCGACCCATTCCCCCTCCGGTGCGAGACGGGGTATGGGCCCGCACCGATGAGTACGCGCCGTCTGTTGACCCTCGAGCAGCTGCAGTCCGCCACCGAAGTGCTGGAGGCCGTGGTCGCCGACCGCGCGCTGCTGGCAGAGGTGCCTGAAGAGGCACGCCGCGCCTTTTTGATGGCCGCCGGGCGCGCAGCCAGCCCGCTTCGTCACGAGATTCAGGCGTTCAGCAAGGCGCTGCGCCGCGACCGCTTGAAGGATCGCCAGGCGCGAGACCGCGTGGTGCGCGAGAGCACCGCCATCCGCGTCGCCCGTCAGGAGGCCGTGTTCACTGCCCCTCTGCCGATGCTCCCCGGCGAGACGCGCGAAGGGCCGACGCTGGAAAAGTCGCGCTACTGCTACGTGTGCAAGGTCGAGTTCAACAAGGTGCATCACTTCTACGATGCGCTCTGCGTGCAGTGCGGCGACTTCAACTACGCCAAACGTTTCCAGACGTCGCGGCTCGACGGCCAGGTAGCGTTGATCACCGGCGCACGGTTGAAGATTGGTCAGCAGGCGGCGCTCATGTTGCTGCGCGCCGGTGCGCGGGTGCTGGTCACCACGCGTTTTCCGCACGACGCCGCCATCCGCTACGCGAAGGAGCCCGACTTCAAACAGTGGGGTCACCGCCTCGAGGTGCACGGCCTCGACCTGCGTCACTCGCCTTCAGTCGAGCTGTTCGCGCGCTGGCTCTCGCGCCGCCTGCCGCGCCTCGACCTGTTGATCAACAACGCCGCGCAGACCGTGCGACGCCCGGTGGGTTTCTTCAGCCACCTCATGTCGCTCGAGGAGCAGGCCATCACCACGCTGCCTGAAGGCGCGCAGTTGCTGCTTCAGGGCCGCCAGGAATGTCTGGGCGCGATGGGCGCGCTGCCGCAGCTCGGCGCTGGTGCACCCGATGTGACGGGCCTCTCGAACTGGCACGTCGCGCACGGTGCGGGCGCGGGCGTGGCGGCTTCGGCGCGGTTGAGCCAGGTCCGCTACACCTACGAAGACGCGACCTACGGCATGGAGGTCTTTCCCGAGGGCAAGCTCGACGCGGATCTCCAGCAGGTCGACCTGCGCACGATGAACTCGTGGCGCATGACGCTCGATGAAGTCTCGACGCCGGAGCTGCTCGAGGTGCAGTTGGTGAACGCCGTCGCGCCGTTCGTGCTCGCGGGCCGGCTGCGTGAGCTGATGGCGAAGAGCCCGGCCGAGGCCAAACACGTGATCAACGTGTCGGCGATGGAAGGCAGCTTCAGCCGCGGCACCAAGACCGACAAGCACCCGCACACCAACATGGCGAAGGCAGCGCTCAACATGATGACGCTCACCAGCGCGCCCGACTACGCGAAGGACGGCATCTTGATGAACGCCGTCGATACGGGCTGGGTGACTGACGAAGATCCCGCGCACCACGCGACGCGCAAGAAGGAGTCATTGGGTTTCCAGCCGCCGCTCGACATCGTCGATGGCGCCGCGCGGGTGATCGACCCCATCTTCACCGTCGCCAATGGCGCTGAGCCATCGTACGGCAAGTTCCTGAAAGACTACCGCCCCACCAGTTGGTGAAGTTCAAACCTCGCCCTGCGACGATGACCCGAACGCTGGTCCTGCTGACGCTGGCTGCCTGTGGCACCCCAACTCAAACGGTGGACGCCGGCTACAGCCCCACGCAGACGCGCCTGCTGGGTCTCAACGACGTCACCTTTCTCTTCCCGCTCGAATCGCTCGATGCCGGAACCGCCTGGCCCCCAGCGGTCGAGCTCATCCCGTTCTCCACCTTCGATCGCCTGACCTCAGCCTCGCCGCGAGTGCAGACAGACCTCTGGCGCCTCAGAGTGCTCGCCGCCCGCTTCGACCTCTGCGACCGCCGCACGCCTGGGCCCTGCGAAGCCGACGCCGACGGGGTCTTCCGGCTGGTGCTGCAACCCGTCCTGGGCGCTCCGCCGCGAGTCGAAGACGTCACTTTCCACGCCTTCTTTTCCGTGCCCCGCGCAGACGTGCCGCAGGTCGTCGACGAGCTGCGCGAGCTGGCCGAGCTGCAAGACGTACCGCGAGGATCCGCGCTCAAAGTGAACACCGCCGACGCGACCCATCGGCAACGGCTCGCGCAGCTCGTCACCCGGTACGCGAAGAGCGCGCGCATGCACCGGCTGACCCTCTTCGGCCAGGAGTCGGATCGCGCCGCGTTGATCTGGATCTTCCGCGGTGAAGAGCGAGCCCCCAACACGCTGGGCCCCATCGAGATCCCCGGCATCGCCACCACCTCGCAGGAGGTGCTCCTGTTCGGAGGAGACTCCTACGTGGTGACCCCGGTCGAGGACTTTCCCGCAGGCTTCTCGCGCTCCGTGATGGAAAGCACCTTTCGCAACGCCGCTGCCGCTCAACAACTCGAGTCCGTGCGAGCCCTGCTGGCGATCGACAACCCCTCGCTGCACACCGCGAACACGGTGCAGTGCGCGAGCTGTCACCTGGTCACCACGCTCCTCCGGCCGCGCGCTGCCGACGCTGGCATCGACGTCACCACCCAGCCTGAGTACTTCGGCTCGACCACCTTCGATCTCACCGCGCTCGGCGCGCAGAGCGCCCGTTTCCGCACCTTGCGCGCACTGGGCTACTTCAACGACACGCCCCTCATCTCCCAACGCGTGATCAACGAAACGGTCGACGTGCTTGAAGAGCTCGAGCAGAAGTACCCCGTCGCGAGTCCGTAACCCGCTCCACGGAAATGGGCTGGCCGCTGCCCGCTTTCCGCGTGGCTGCTCGAGCTCCGGCGCAGCACTGAGCCCCTGCAGCGGAATCGGGGGTTCTCAGTGCGTCTGGCCGTTCTCAAAGAAACGCAGACAGGTGAGCGGCGTGTCGCTCAGGTACCGGACACGGCGGCGAAGCTGGTGAAGGCCGGTCTGAGCGTGGTGGTCGAGCGCGACGCGGGCCTCGCTGCCGGCTTCGACGACGCGGCGTGGAACGCAGTCGGGGCCACCACCGTCAGCACCGCACGAGAAGCGGTCGTTGGTGCTGCGATCGTCGTGGGCCTGCACGCACCGGAACTGCAGTTGGCCCCCGGAACGCTGCTCATCTCGTTCCTGCCCCCTGCACGACGCTCCTCGATGGCCACCGCCGGCATCTCCGCGTTCGCCATGGAAAAGGTGCCTCGCAGCACCCGCGGCCAGGCGGTGGATGCGCTTTCCAGCCAGGCCACCGTCGCGGGTTACCAATCGGTGCTGCTCGGTGCGAACCGGTTGCCGCGCCTGCTGCCGATGATGACCACCGCCGCAGGCACGCTGAAGCCCGGCCGCGTGCTGGTGCTCGGCGCGGGCGTCGCGGGACTGCAGGCCATCGCCACTGCCAATCGGCTCGGCGCGCAGGTCTCTGCTTTCGACGTGCGTGCCGCGGTGAAGGAACAGGTGCAGTCACTCGGCGCGAAGTTCGTGGAGATCGACGGCGTCACCAGCGCAGAAGGAGCAGGCGGCTACGCGAAGGAGCTCGCCCGCGATGAGCAAGCCCGCATCCTGGTCACGTTGAGCAGGGTGGTGCAGCAGGCCGACCTGGTCATCTGCACCGCGCAGATTCCCAACAAGCCGGCGCCTCGGTTGATCACCGCCGAGATGGTCGCGGCGATGCAGCGTGGCTCGGTCATCGTGGATCTCGCGGCGGAGTCGGGTGGCAACTGCGAACTCACCCGCCCCGGTGAAGAGGTGCTCACGCCCAACGGCGTGCTGGTGCTCGGCCCGCGCAACCTGCCTTCGACCATGCCCCTGCACGCCAGCATGATGTTCGCGAAGAACGTGCTCACGCTCGTTCAGCTGTGCGTGAAGGACGGCAGCGTCAGCCTCGACCTGAAGGACGACCTGATCGCCGCGATGCTGGTCACCCACGCGGGCGAAGTCCGGCACCCTTGAAAGGCCCGTCATGACTCTCGCCGTCGCCGAGCTGTACGTCTTCATCCTCGCCGCCTTCGTGGGCTACCAGGTCATCACCCGGGTGCCGCCGCTGCTGCACACGCCGCTGATGTCGGCGACCAACATGATCTCCGCCATCTCGCTGGTCGGCTCGATCGTGGTGGCGGGCAGCGATCGCGGCACGCTGTCCACCGTGCTGGGCACCGTCGCGGTGACCTGCGCCACCATCAACTTCGTCGGCGGCTACATCATCACCGACCGGATGTTGAAGATGTTCGCCGGGGGAAAAAAGCCGTGAGCCCCGAAGCGTTCGACGGGCGTACTGCGTTCATCTCCATCGCGTACTTAGGCGCGTCGATCGCCTTCATCCTCGGGTTGCGCGGGCTGACCCGGCCAGAGACCGCGCGCGGCGGCATGCAGTTGGCGGCGCTCGGAATGATCGGCGCCATCGCCGGCACGCTCGTGAACCACGACATCGTCAGCTACGGCTGGATCTTCGTGGGCCTCGCCCTGGGCACCTTGCTCGGTTGGCCGCTGGGCATGCGCGTGGCGATGACTCAGATGCCCCAACGCATCGCCATCTCGCATCTCTTCGGAGCGCTCGCTGCCACGCTGGTGGGCATCGCCGAGTACACCCATCACGTGTGGGGTGGTCACGAGCTGGGCCGCGTCAACGCGTTGGCCCTGGGCTTCGAGGTGCTCTTCGGAGCGCTCACCGTCTCGGGGTCCTTCATGGCGTTCGGCAAGCTGCACGAGATTCTCCCCGGGCGAGGCATCACGTTTCGCGGGCAGAACGCGGTGAACCTGACCATCTTCGTGAGCGCCATCGGGCTGCTCGGCTACGTCGTCTTTGCGCCGACGGCGTCGTGGGCCTTCTTTGCCATGGCCGGGCTCGCGTTCCTGGCGGGCTTCATGATGGTGCTGCCGATCGGCGGCGCTGACATGCCGGTGGTCGTCTCGCTGCTCAACAGCTACGCGGGTCTGGCTGCTTCGGCGACGGGCTTCGCGCTGGGCAACGCGGTGTTGATCATCTGCGGTGCGCTCGACGGCGCGTCGGGTCTGATGCTCTCGGTGTTGATGTCGAAGGCGATGAACCGCAGCTTCAGCAATGTCCTCTTCGGTGCGTTCGGCAGCGCGAAGCCGGCCCTGGCAGCAGGCGCTGGTGCGAGGGGCGAGATGAAAGAGGTCACGCTCGAAGACGCCGCGCTGGCGCTCCGGTACGCGAAGAACGTGGTGGTGGTGCCGGGCTACGGGCTGGCCGTCGCGCAGGCGCAGAAGATCGTCGGTGAGCTGGCCGAGCTGCTCGAGGGGCACGGTAACGAGGTGCGCTACGCGATTCATCCGGTGGCGGGCCGGATGCCCGGTCACATGAACGTGCTGCTGGCCGAAGCGAACATCGGCTACGAAAAGATGATCGAGATGGAGGACATCAACGAACGTTTCGCCGACGTCGACGTGGCGATCGTGATCGGCGCGAACGACGTGGTGAACCCCGCGGCGCAGCGCGATCCCTCCAGCCCCATCTACGGAATGCCGGTGCTCAAGGTCGAGCTCGCAAGGCGCGTCATCGTGCTCAAACGAGGCAAGGGCACCGGCTTCGCAGGCATCGAGAACGACCTCTTCACCGAGGAGCGGACCTCGCTGCTCTTCGGTGACGCGAAGGCCACCCTGCAGCGCCTGCTCACCGAACTCAAAACTCTTTAACCCCCTCGCCGTGCGAAGCGGGGAGCAGGGTCGGGGTGAGGGCCCACGAGGTCCACTCCTGCTACTCTCACGCCCTTCGAAGGAGTGGCGTGATGAGCATGGTGAGGGCGGCGGTGATTCTCGGCGTGGTGTTGGCAGGCTGCCTCGAGCCACGAACGGAGTGCAGCCCAACGACCTGCGCGGGCTGCTGCTCGACGAACGGCACCTGCGAAGGCGGTGATCAGTTCGAGGCATGCGGGCTGAACGGTGGCCAATGCAGCGTCTGCTCAGGATCGCAGCGATGTGAGGCAGCCGTCTGCGGAGCCGGAACGACCATGGTAGACGCGGGATCGCGCCAGGACGCGGGTGCCGTCGATGCAGGGTTGGACGCAGGCGCTGTGGACGCGGGCTGGGACGCAGGCGCAGACGACGCGGGTTGGGACGCAGGCACGGTCGACGCGGGTCAGGTCGGCGCTGCGCTGAGCGGCCGATTGTGGATGTGGGGCACAATCGGTCCCGTCCCAGCTCAGGTCTTTGCGCAGGTGCCGGTCGGCGCGCCGACGACAACGGTCAGCGCACCAGGCCGAAACGCGACCGGCATGGCCGTGACCCAGGACGGGGCGATGATCGCCATCTCCTACGATTCTCCCTCCGAACTCTTCGTTGGACCGACCGATGGTGGCCCCGCGCGACTGGTTCGAAGCGCAGCGGGCTTCATCCGAGTGTTCGGAATTTCTCCCGACAAGGGGCACGTCGCCTTCACAGAGGGCTACGCCTTCAATGACGGCGTGATGATCATGCCGCTCGACGGTGGCCCCGCGCTGGAGGCGACGCCTCGGACCACCAACTACTTCCCCCGTGGAGGCTCGGCGTTCTCCCCAGACTCGTCGCACTTCGCATGGGCTGGCCTCTTCGACTCTTCGACGCGCATGTACGTCACGGACACGCTGACCGGCACGCGGACTCAAGTCGCGGTGCCCCCGGCAGCAGGCTCGAGCATCATGAAATTCGCCTGGACCTCGGACACGACCTTTTGGTTCGTGGCCTTCAGCTCCACCGGCGGGTCGCTTCACGGGTGCAGTGCTCCCGCTGCCTGTGCGCCCCTGACCGGCATGGGATCGGTCCGCTCGCTCTCACTCTCAGGTGACCGGACCTTCGCCGTCATCGGGGTGGACTCCGCCGACGCGGGCCC
This sequence comes from Archangium sp., assembly GCA_043773025.1. Taxonomy (GTDB): domain Bacteria; phylum Myxococcota; class Myxococcia; order Myxococcales; family Myxococcaceae; genus Archangium_A. Next base: position 20,915 of record JAYVFP010000160.1, on the reverse strand, counting down.
TGGCCCCTACCTCGACATCTCGCGAGTCTCCCTTGATGGCGGCGCAGCCACTGCGATGGCGACGAACTTCCCTCTCAACACCGCGCGTGGGGCATGGGTCCTCAGCCCCGATGGTGAGCGGCTGATGACTCAAGGCTTGATGGCATCCGACCGCGCGCTCTTCGTGATGCCCACCTCAGCGTTCTCTTCACTCACACCTCTGTTCATCCTTCCAAGCGGCGTCGGTGCTGAGAGTGCTGTGTTCAGCCCTGACTCGATGCAGCTGATCTTCCGCTCCAACCTCGAAGGCTTCGGCACCTCAAGTCCCGATGGCTGGGGCCTTCAGCGAATCGACCTCACCTCTCCCGGGCAGCCTCCGGTTCTGCAGCAACGGGTAGACGGCGGCATCGTCTGGGATTTCGTCTGGACGCCGTGATGACGACGCCGCGGTGCCCTTCGAGCAGATCGTCGTGCTCCAGGTTCCCGACGGGTCCCCGGGGCCGGCTGTAAGAGTCTGCGCACGTGCCAGCCCGACTTCAGCTGCCGCTGAGCCGCGGGGAACGGTGACCCCGCCCCGGCGGAATGCGATGCTCCGCGCCATTCTTCCCCCCGGAGCACCACCCATGATTCGAGGCCTCGTCGTCAGCACGCTCACCGCCGTTCTGCTCTCTGCCTGTGGCGGAACGGGGACTCTTTACGTGAGCGCCCGCTTCTCTTCAGACGGCAGCACGCCCAGCTCGCGCGCGCGCGTGACGGTACGTGAAGCGGCCACCACGGGTTCGCTGGTGCTCGACGCGCAGGTGTTCGTCACCGGCAGCAAGATGCCGAAGACGGCCATTCCCTTCGCGATGAACTCGAAGGACTACCGGGTCGACGGCTTCGGGTGGGACGAGTCGTTGCGCCTCGAAGTGGTGCGCGGCAGCGACCGCGTGGAGGCCACGGTGCAGTCACCCGGTTTCTCGGTCATCACCGCTCCCACGCAAGACGGGTCGGTGGTGAAGGCCAACGGCTTGCTGGTCACCTGGCGTGACGCCAACAACGTGCCGTCCGACATCGCGCGGGTGCAGCTGCAGCAGGCCGACCTCGACGTGACGCTCGCCGATGACAAGTTTCAGTACCGCATCGGCGCCGATCCGCTCGTGGTCAACGATCGTGAGACCGTCTCCCTCGAGCGCAGCAACGAGCTCGCCCCCGAGGGCGCCGCGCCCGGGTCCCTCATCTCGGCCACCACCACGCACGCGATCAACTTCAAGGTCGAGTAAGCGCGCCGCAGACCTGCCTCAGGCGATAGCTGCCGACAGCCGTCGTTCGGTGTACGGCTGCGGCATGTCGAAATCGGTCGCAATTGGCGTTTTGGTCTTCGTGGCGGGAATCGTGGTGGGCCGCGTCAGCGTGCTGATGAACCCGCCGCAGGTGGCCACGCTCACCCCCGTCGCTGCGGCGCCTGCGCCTGCGATGGCCGCTCCGAGTGGGGCCCCGGGCGTACTCACCGGAACCATCGCCGAGGTGATTCAGGTCTCGCAGTACACCTACCTGCGCCTCGAGTCAGGCGAGTGGGCCGCCGTTCCCTCTGCGCCCGCGCTCGCCGTGGGGCTGCCGGTTTCGGTCTCGTTGCAGAACGAGATGACCGACTTCACCAGCCCCTCACTGGGCCGCACTTTCGCGAGAATCTGGTTCGGCGCCCTCGAAGGGGCAGCCCCTGTCGCGCGTGCACCTGCGGCCCCGGCGGCTCCGCCCGAGGTCAAGGCGGCCTTGCAGGCGGTGGGCTCGAGCGCCGCGTTGACGCTGCGGGTGGTCGACGTGTTCTCTGAGCGCAAGGCCCTGGCAGGGCAACGCGTGAAGGTGAGCGGCACGGTCGATCGAGTGAACTTCGTGCAGGGCATTCACTACGTGCACCTGAAAGACGGCACCGGTGATGCGGCCGACAAGAGCGACGACTTGCTGTGTTTGAGCAGCGCTGAGGTGGCCAGGGGCGCGGCGGTGACGCTCGAAGGGCTCATCGTGCTCGACAAGGACGTGGGCATGGGCCCGGTGTCTGTGGTGCTCGATCAAGCTCAGGCTCGGTAGCAGGCCCCTCACCCCGGGAGACTGTTGAAATAGGTGCCTCGACTCCGCTCGCAGGGTTGATCGAAATAAGGATCGCTCACCGTTCATCCCGAGAGCAGTCGAGGGATTACCTCGCCTTCGGGCGGTAAGTGCCCCCTCGACTGCGCTCGGGGAGACCGGTGATTGGAGTCATTTCCATTTCGATCAACCCTGTCGGCACGAACGGAAACTGCCGAAATCCGTTCGGCCCGAGCGAAGTCGAGGGCGTACTTCAACAGTCTCCCCGGAGGGGAGAGGGAGCACCTCAGCGGTTGACCGGGGTCCGCTTCAAGAGCGCGTGCCGCTTGTGATGCAGCTCGAGGTTGAGCGGGTCGACGCCCAACGCGAGCTCACAGTTGCGAATGGCGTCGGCAATCTTCCCATCGGCCTCGAAGCCGTTCGCGGTGATCAACAACATCCGGGCACGCGCATCAGCGCCCGGGCTGGCCGAGAGGAATCGCGCCCTGACCGACTCGAGCTCGGGTACCCGCAGGCCGGCCGACAGACACATCGCCACGCCGCGCCAGTTTGAGCGCATGCCATCGAACTCGACCCGCTTGCCGGTGACCCCCAGCACCTCGACCGCCTGGTGCACCCGCTCCAGCGCCGCGTCGATCTGCCGCGCCTGAGTGGGCGAGACCGGCCGCTTGCGCAGCTCGCCCAGCTGCCGCGAGATCTCCCGGCCCTTCGAGCGCACCTGGGGAATGTCGATGTCCTGCGGCAGGCCGAGCACCACGTAGTGGTCGCCCTGGATGCGCTTGCGGAAGTCGGCCAGGGCAATGTCGGCGATGCGATCGTCGGTGACCGCCGCGGCGGGTGCAGGCGGCGCGAGCGGTGAGACCGGCAGGCCCTTGGTGAGCAGGTCGAGCGCTTCACGCTGCTCTGGGCGCACCGAGGTGAACTGCACCCCGAACCCCTGCGGCATGTTCCACGCTTGCGCTTGATCAGCAGAGACATGGCGCACCACGTCGCCCTGCACCGTGCCCACCTGGGGGATGGTCAAGATGACCCGCGAGAACACGCGCGGCGGCGCGCTGGTGCTGCACAGGAAACACCCGGCGCGTGACACGTCTTGCACCTGCAGCTTGAGGGTCGGCCCCTGATCAGGCTTCACCTCCACTTCGAAGCGGGCGATGTGGCGCGGCGGTGCGTTCGCGCCCGGGCCCGAAGGGTGCTTGCCCACCTGCGAGGCCGAAGCACCCGCGGGCGTCATCTTGCCCGGCTGGGGTGGCGTGGGGGTGGCGCGCGTCGGGGACTCGGTGCTCGACGGCTGCACCATCACGCCGCTCGCGTTCGAGCCCGATTGCTGAAGCGCCGCTTCCATCGCGCGGCCGAAGTCACCGCAGCTCGCGAAGCGCGCCTCGGGCCGCTTGGCCAGCGCCTTCATGATCGCCGCCGAGATGCTCGCGGGGATGTTGGGGTTGATGGTGTGGGGCGCCCTGGGCTCCTGGGCGAGGTGCGCCACCAACATCGCGGTGATGGGCAGGCCCGCGAACGGCGTGCGGCCCGTAGCCAACTCGTAGGCGATGACCCCCAGCGAGTACTGGTCGGTGCGGCCATCGATTTTGTCGCCGCCCGCTTGCTCCGGAGCCATGTAGTCGGGCGTGCCGATGATCACCCCGGTGGCCGTCTTCCGGTCGCTCATCGTGCTCTGGAGCTTGGCGATGCCGAAGTCGAGGATCTTGACGAAGTCCTCCTGGCGGCCGCGCTTCACCAGCATCAGGTTCTCGGGCTTGAGATCGCGGTGCACCACGCCCAGCTCGTGGGCTTGATCGAGCGCGTCACAGACCTGCACCAGAATGGGAACGGCGCGGGTCATCGCCATCGAGCCGCCCACCTGAGACTCGAGCGAGTTGCCCTCGAGGTACTCCATCACCAGATAGTAGCGGTTGGGCGGCAGCACGTTCATGTCGAAGATGCTGACGATGTTTGCGTGGCCGATGACGTTGACCGCCCGCGCTTCGGCGTAAAAACGCTGCACCAGATCGACGTTCGACGAGAGGTGCTCGTGGAGAAACTTGATCGCCACCCTGCTGCCGATGCCGCTGTGTTCGCCCAGGTACACCGAGCCCATGCCGCCCGTGCCCAGCAGCCGCAGAATCTTGTAGCTGCCGACCTGCGCGCCAATGAGTGGGTCCTTCGGCGCCACCACCTGCATCGTGGGCGTCGGCATCTTGGTGCCCGGGATGCTCCCGCCAGACATCCACGGAACGGCGAACCCGCACGCTTGTTCCGTTGAATGGTCGAGGCCACAGACAGCGCAAGTCATTTTTTTCACCCCCAACGGACGTCTTACGAAACGGGTTGCACCCTAGCTCAATCCACAGCGCGGATCAGCACGGGTAAACCGCTGAAATCAGTCTTCGAGCAGGCCTTTGAGCGCATCACTGCCAGTGGGCAACGAGAGCGCCTGCGCGTAATGGAGCAACAAAGAACGGTTGTCAGCCACGCTCAGGTTCTGCAACTCGAGCGCGCCGATGCGATCTTCCGGTGAGAAGGCGCCGATGGTCTTCTCCATCGAGAGCTTTTCGGGCGCGTAGGCCGACTGGGCCGCTTCGGTCTTCATGATGGAAATGTCGTCGCCGCGCCGCAGCTCGAGCGTGACCTCGCCGGTGATGGCGGTCGACACCCAACGCACCAGCGATTCTTTGAGCAGCATCGATTCGGGGTCGTACCAGCGGCCTTCGTACAGCAGCCGGCCCAGGCGGCGGCCCAGGTTGCAGTAGAGGTCGGTGGTGTTCTCGTTGTGCACCGCCGAGAGAATGCGCTCGTAGGTCAGGTGCAACAGCGCCATCGCGGGGGCCTCGTAGATGCCGCGGCTCTTGGCGTCGATGACGCGGTTCTCGATTTGATCGCTCATGCCCAAGCCGTGACGGCCGCCGATCTTGTTGGCCTCGAGGAACAACGCGACCAGCGAGTCGTACCGTTTGCCGTTGAGGGCCACCGGCACGCCGTGCTCCCAGGTCACCGTGAGCGTCTCGGTGTCGATCTGGGTCTGCGGCTTCCAGTGCGCCACGCCCATGATGGGGGTGACCACCTTCATCGACTTGTCGAGGTGCTCCAGGTCTTTGGCCTCGTGCGTGGCGCCCAGCATGTTCGAGTCGGTGCTGTACGCCTTCTCGGTCGACATGCTGTACGGGAGACCTTCGCTGATCAGGAACTCCGACATCTCCTTGCGGCCGCCGAGCTCCGAGACGAACTGCGCGTCGAGCCACGGCTTGTAGATGCGCAGCTCGGGGTCGACCAGCAGGCCGTAGCGGTAGAACCGCTGAATGTCGTTGCCGCGGTGCGTGCTGCCGTCGCCGAACACGTGCACGTCATCGGCCTTCATCGCGCGCACGATGGCGGTGCCGGTGACCGCGCGGCCCAGCGGCGTGGTGTTGAAATACTTCTTGCCGCCCACGTGCAAATGGAACGCGCCGCACTGAATGGCGGTGAGGCCTTCACGCGCCAGCGAGTCGCGGGTGTCGATGAGCCGGGCCACCTTCGCGCCGTGCTTGAGCGCGATGGCAGGGATGTCGTTGACGTCTTTCTCGTCGGGCTGCGCGAGGTCCGCGGTGTACGCGTGAACGTCCATCCCCTTCTTGGTCATCCACGCCACGGCGGCGCGCGTGTCGAGGCCACCAGAGAAGGCGAGGCCGATGCGGGTGCTCTTCGGGGGCAGCTGTCGGTAGATGCGGCTCATGAGCTTTGGCTCAATGGAACTTCTGACGCGCGCTTGCAAGCCCCGTCGCTGGGGTTAAATCTTCACCATGTTTCTTGTCGTCCTGGCCGCCGTTTCCAAGCATGACTTCGACCCCACCCGCGAGAACGCGGGCATGGTGGCCATGGGCGTCATCGTGCTCGTCACCTGGCTCGCGTTTCGCCAGATGCTCAAGCTCTCCAACCGCAAGAAGCCGTAGTCACGGCCACGCGGTCACTGCACGCGGAACAGGCCGCGCAGCTCTTCGGTCTGGCTGGTGGGGAAGAGCCTTCGAATCGCGGTCACCCGCCACTGGTAGAACTGACCTGCCGTGAGCGCGGGGCCTGCGTAGGTCAGGGTGTCGGCCGCCTTATCGGCGATGGCCACCTGCCAGATTTCACGGCCCAGCCCATCGAACACGCGCAGCACGTAGCCTTCGGCGTTCGAATGCGTCTCCCACTTGAAGGTGGGCGTGGCGCTGGTGTTCTCCACGCCGTCTTTGCCGGGGCTGATCAACGCCACTGCGGCAGTCACCTTGAAGGAGGGGTTGACCGCAGGTGAGAGCGCGCCGCCGGTGACGGTGATTCGTTGCAGCTGCGTGCCCGAGATTCCCGGGTCGGGATCGCGCACGTTGCCGTCGTTCTCGAAGGCGGCGAGCACCACGTACTTCCCGTCGGGGATGCCGCTGATGGTCCACGCGCCGCTGATGGTGGGAGCGCCGCTCTCAGGCGCGCGCAAGCCCGGCGGCACTTCGCCGCGCCCGAGCGTTTCGATGAAGGTGCTCTCGACGACCAGCACGACGCTGGTGCCCGCGTTGTTCGCTCCTGCCACGAGCTGCACGCTGCCGCTCATCGTCGCCGTCGTGGTGGCCGACTTCTTGAGCTCGACCCCGGTGACGTCGCTGCTCGCCACGGTGACGTCGGCCGGCGTGTAGTTCACGCCGCGCGAATAGCCCGAGACCTTGACGGTGCCCGCGGGCACGTTGAAGAAGACGAACTTGCCGTCGGAGGCCGCGAGGGTGGTGGCGCCGCCAGGCTCGAGCACCAGCATCACGGACTTCTGCTCGGCGCTCATCTCGACGGTGCCCACGATGGAAGGCAGGTTCTGCGCGTTGGCCGCCACCGGTGAGAGCCCGAGGTCGGTCTGTGGCGTCTTCAAGATGTAGGGCTTGGCGTCTTCGGTGCGCGCCGCGGCCGAGGTGTCGACGGGCAACGAGATGCGGCCGCCTGAAGGGAACGGGGTGAAGTTCTTTGCCTGGCTGCGCAGCAGCACCTTGCGCGCGACGAAGGCGCCCTTCTCGTCGCTGCGGGTCGACGGCACTCGCAGGGTGTAGAGGCCGTCAGCGCCCGAGGTCACCGCCGGGCCGGCCGGAGCGCCGTTCTCGTCGGTCGCGACCACTGAAGCGCCCTTGATGCCTGCGCTGGTGGAGAGATCGAAGACGCGGCCCTCGAGCTGCACGGGCGCGAAACACAGCGGCTTGTCCTTGCCGGTGACCGTCTCGCAGACTTGTTCTTTGGGGCAGCTGGCCGGGTCATCCAGCTTGCACTCGGCAGGACCACACGCGGAAACGAGGCCACCCAACAATACGCAGAAAATCAGTCGGTTCGTCATGACCCGTGAGTACGGCGTTGCGGGTCATTTCGGAAGATCTCGAGTCGTGTGGGCCTTCAGCCCACCACCCGTTCGAACAACATCCGGCCGTCACCCGCGTGGTAGCGCACGCGAATTTCCCCCGCGAAGGGGTCGAGCCTGAAGGTGGTGTAGTTGTTCACCGCACTGGAGAACTCCCAGGGTTCGCCGCTCGGGTAGGTGGGCAGCGGGTTGGGCTTGTTCGCGCCGGGGCCGACGAGTGCCTCGAAGAGCGTGGAGCCCGGGCCCTGCTTCGCCACGCGGCCAAAACACGCGAAATGAAAGTCACCCGAGACGAACATGACGTTGCGGGTGCCGGCCTCCTCGAGCCCGCGCAGGAGCGCCTCGCGCTGCTCGGGGAAACCCTGCCAGTTGTCTTCGTTGAACGGCGCAAAGAAGGGCGAGTCGAAGGCCCCGATGGGCACGGTGTTGAGGATGAGCTTGAACGTGGCGGGGCTCTGCGCGACGCCGGCGATCAACCACTCGAGCTGCTCAGCCGACAGGTACTCGCCCCTCGAACGGTCGCGTTCGCTGCGCGCATCGAGAATGAAGAGCTCGGCGGTCAGACCCCACTTGAGGCTTCTCCAGAAGCGCTGGGGGCGCTCCTGGTCTCGACGAAGCGGCTGGTGCTCCAGGAACGCGCGGCGGGCCGCGTCGAGCAGCGCGGGCTTGACGCTGTCGCCTTCCCAGTTGTTGCGCACCTCGTGGTCGTCCCACTGCGTGATGAGTGAGGTCGAGCCGCGCAGCGCGGCGTACTCGGGCCCGCCGAGGCCGTCGGCCCACTTGCGGCGGAAGTCGGAGAGCGAAGAAGCCCCGTCGGTGTAGACCGCGTCGCCCAGGAAGACGAAGGCGTCGAGATCGGTGCGCTCCGAGGCGTGGCCCAGCGCCGCGTACGAGTGGCCCGCTTTGATGCAGCAGGTCGCGCCGAAGGTGATCACCTCGAGCGCATCGGCCGCGAGCGCGGTGCGAAAGCGGCCCAGCGGGCTCACGTCGCCCAAGCTCGATTCGAAGCGAAAGAGGTACCAGGTGCCGGCCTGCAGCCCGGAGACGTCGACCATCGAGAAGCCGTCTGCGTTCGCGGCGGGGAAGCGGCGCAGCGAGGTGAGGTCGCCGGTCTCGGGCCACACGCTCACCTCGAGCTCGGTGCCTTGAGAGTAGTGCGTCCACAACAAGGCGCCGTCGGCGATCGCGTCACCCGAGGCGACGCCGAGCGGAAACGGCGCGGTGTTCAGCTTCGAGCCGACACAGCCCGACGCGAGAACGCCCGCGAAACCCGCGAGCACGGTGCGGCGGTGCATCATCATCGGTGGCCCTTCGCGGCCTTGACCGCGCCGATGAGGCCCATCACGTCGACGCTCACGCCAGAGGCCGCGGCCCCTGCGAGCCCGGTGATCATGGTGCCCTGCCCGGTGCCGTAGTTCTTCGCTTCGGACGCCGAGCCCCCGAGCACCATCAGGGCGCTGGCCGCGAGCACCAGGGCAGGCCACCGGGCCCAGCGCCACCAGCCTGCGCGCACCGCAGCGGGATCATCGCCGCTGATGCGAAAGAGCTCGGGAATGAGGAACAGCGAGATGATGAGCTGCGTCGCGCCGGCGATCGCCAGGCCCGCCACGCCGCACATCGGGCGCGGCGCGCCGAACTGCGCGGTGCAGGCGCTGGGCACGCTCAACGCGAGCACGCCGCCCAGCACCGAAGTGGAGACCGCCACCAGGCTGGCCGCGGTGACGGAGAGCGCAAAGCGCTCGGGGTGGGGCGTGCTGACCTTCACGGACGTCGAGGGCGTGTTGCCCGTCGAGACCACTTCAGGGATCGGCTCGGCTGCGAACGCAGAAAACGAGAACAACATCACGGCGAGGAGGGAGTGCTTCACGGCCCACAGGAATACCTGTTGCGCGTTTCTCAGAGCAACTGAAGCGCCTGCCTCGTGGGGCTGTGGGTCAACGTGCGTGCGGTCATCTTGACAATGAAATTCAAAATCAAATACGAAGCCCGCCATGACTCGCCCCACGTCCTGCGCGTCGCACCCACCGTTCGCGTCGAGCGCAGTCGAGATGCCACTTGTTGCGCGAGGTCGAAGTGCTCCCTCGTCTTCGCTCGGGATGACCGGTGTGCGCAGTTTCTTTGGGCGAAGCCGGTCCCTTCTCGGGCGGTTCGGTGTGCGCTGGTCTTCGCGCCTCGTCGCGGCGGGAGCGCTGTGTGGGGTGCTGCTCGCGGCATGCGGGCCGTTGCCGATGCTGCGCTCCGACACCTCGTCCGACCTCCCGCTCGTGGGGCTCGACGACGGCTGGCGCGCGAAGTTCGACGAAGGCGGTCGCCTCTTCGACGTGCCTTTTCGTGAAGCCGATGGCTTGGGGCCGCTCTACATCCGCCAGTCGTGTGGCTCGTGCCACTCCGCCGCGGCGCGCGGGCCCGGCACGGTGTCGCGGCTGGTGCAGCTCGAGCCCGATGGAACGCCGACCCCGGGGCAACCCCTGTTGACGCTCGGCTCCGTGGTGCGTCCGTTCGCGACGGGTGGCGCCACGCCGCTGCTGGCTCCGGCGCGCGCTGACGTGCGCGTGCAGACCCGCGCGGGAATTCCGGTGATGGGGCGGGGCTGGTTGGAGGCCATTGCCGACTCGGAGCTGGAGCGGGTGGCGGCCGAGCAGGCGCTGCGCACCGACGGTGTCTCGGGGCGAATCAATCACGTCATCTGGAAAAGCGAGTTCAACCCCGAGACGCCGTTTCATCAGCATCGCCCTGGTGACGTGGTGATCGGCCGCTTCGGCTTGAAGGCGCGGCAGGCCACGCTCGACGACTTCGCTGCCGACGCCTTGCAAGGCGACATGGGCCTCACCTCGCCGTTGCGTCCTCACGAGGTGCCCAACGCCCAGGGGCTGCTCGACGACGCGAAACCGGGGCTCGACGTCACCCTCGCGCAGACCAACGCGCTGGGCGACTACGTGAGGCTGCTGGCGATTCCCCCCCGCCGTGAGACCAGGGGGCGCACGCAGTTCGTCGCTGCCGGGTGTGCCGCCTGCCACGTGCCATCGCTGCGCACGCGCGCTGACCACCCGATTCCCCCGATGGCGAACACCGACGCGGAGGTCTTCAGCGATTTGCTTCTCCACGATCTGGGGCCGTCGCTCGCCGATGGTCTCACCGAAGGAGAAGCAGGCCCATCCGAATGGAGAACCGCACCGCTCATCGGGCTGCGTTTCCTCACCGCCTTCTTGCACGACGGCCGCACGGACGATCTCGAGATGGCCATCCGCCTGCATGGTGGTGAAGCCGAGGCGTCGGTGCAGGCGTTCTCGTCTCTCTCCACCGAAGACCGAACCTCGTTGCTCGATTTCGTTTCATCCCTCTGACCTGGAGTTCTCTTGAACCGTGCATCTCTCGTGCTCGTGCTCGCTTTCGCCGGTTGTGCACCGCCTGACCAACAGGCGCTCCTCGAAACCAAGACCTACGTCGACACCAACCTGGGCGCGTTGGTGACTGCATCCACCGCGCTGTGCGCCGCCGCGCCAGCAGGGGCCACCAACGGTTGGAACCCCACCACGCACGCCGCCGCGGTCACCACCATGCGCGAGGAGTGGAAGAAGGCGCGCGTCAGCTACGAGCGCGTGGAGGGTTCGATCGCCGTGCTCTTTCCCGAGATCGATGAGTCGACCGACCAGCGCTACGACGGCTTCCTCGAGAACGCGACCGACACGAACCTGTTCGACGGCGAGGTGGTCACCGGCGTGCACGCCATCGAGCGCATCCTCTTCGCGGATCAGATCACCGCTGAAGTGAAGACCTTCGAAGAGGGCCTGGGCAGCAAATACGTCGCCGCAGCCTTCCCCGCGAACGAGGCGCAGGCGCGCGACTTCAAGGAAAAGCTCTGCGCGAAGTTGGTCGCCGACGTGAAGACGCTCGAGACGCAGTACCAGCCGCTCGCGCTCGACACCGCCGCTGCCTTCCGCGGCGTCATCGGCTCGATGCAAGAGCAGCTCGAGAAGACGACCTTCGCCGCCACCGGTGAAGAAGAGTCGCGCTACGCCCGCCACACGCTGGCCGACATGCGCGCCAACCTCGAAGGCGCGACCGCCACCTACGAAGCGTTCCGACCGTGGTTGCAGGCGAAGGGCCAGACGGCGCTCGATCAGGAGATCGTCACCGGGCTTGCGCGCGTGAAGGCAGGCTTCAGCGTGGTGACCGGTGACGCGTTGCCCACGCCGCCGTCGACCTGGAGCTCGGTCAACCCCAGCGCGGCCGATCGCCAGACGCCCTTCGGCAAGCTCTACGCGCTGGTGGAGACCGAGACCGCGACGACGGGAACCAGCCTCGTAGCGTCGATGGGCAAGGCCGCCGACGCGCTCGGCATTCCCGCGTTGCCGGGGACCTGAAGCGTGCGCGCGTGGCAGGCCGTGTTCGTCTTCTTCTCAGCGTGCGGCGCGCCGGCGCCTTCCACCAGTGCCTTCATCGCACTCGATCGCGACTTCCAGGGTTACGCCGCGTGGGAGTCGGTCGAGCTCGACGGTGGCGCCATCGACGAGGTGCATTCGGCCGGCACGCGGCGAATCTTTCTGAACGAACGGCCGCCTGAGGGCGCGACGGAATGGCCGGTCGGTACCATTCTGGTGAAGGAGCTCTCGTTCACGAAGTTCGCGATGGTCAAACGCGGGCCCGGCTACAACAGCAAGGGCGCGCAGGGTTGGGAGTGGTTCGAGTTGTTCGACGACACACCCACCACGGTCTCCATCAAGTGGCGTGGGCTCGGCCCACCGCTGGGTGAGAATTATTCGAAGACGGGGCAGACCTGCAACGACTGCCACGGTGCGTGGTTGAGCAACGACTCGGTGCTCACGCCCGGGTTTCAGCTCTGAGTAAAGAAAGCAGGTGGCCTCTCAACCCGACCCTCTCCCCGCTTCGCAGGGCGAGGGGGTCACTCGCAGGCCTTCTTCGTCGCGGCGAGCGTGGAGACGGACTTCTTGGCGCGGTTACTCATTCGAGGAGAGCGTAGCCCGGAAATCTGTGGCATCCGTCTGTGCATGAAGCCGTGGAAGACGCTGGCCACCGACGGGAAGTTCACCCTGCGTCAGCGGGAGCGTGAGTTCATGGTGCTCTCCGAGGGGAAGATCCTCATGAGCAGCCTGCAGCACGGCTCGGAGCCTGAGCTGGTGCGCATCGGCTGTGCGCGGGTCGACTTCGACAAGCCGAAGATCATGGTGGGTGGCCTCGGCTTCGGTTTCATCTTGCGGGCCGCGCTCGACATCGCGCCTGACCTCGCCAAGGTGACCGTCAGCGAACCTTCGAAGACGGTGGTGGAGTGGAACCAGGGCCCGCTGGCCTCACTCAATGGCCGGGCGCTCGACGATGAACGAATCACGGTCGAGGTGGGTGACGTGCAGCGCGTGCTCAGCAAACATCGCAAGGGCTTCGACGTCATCCTGCTCGACATCGACAACGGGCCGTTCGCCGTCGACCTCGACGATGACTACAGCATCTACAGCATCGGCGGCCTGTCCTCGGTGCGTGCCTCGCTCAGGAGCGGCGGCCGGCTGGCCGTGCTCTCGGGAGGCACCCACCCCGGGTTCAACAAACGCCTGACCGAGGTCGGGTTCACCGCCTCGGTTCAGTACGCCAGCGACGGAGCGTCGTTGGTCTTCATCGGCGACGTGGCCTGAGGCCTCAGTTGGGCCCGAGGCGCGTGCGGAACTCGGTGAGCCTCTTCTTCAAGTCGGAGACCGCTTCGCTTGAGACCTGAGCTGCGCTGTTGATGGCGCGCTCGACTTGCGGCTCGAGCTTCTCCCATTCCTTCTTCAAGTCCATCCCCGCGAGATGGAGCTTGAGCCGCACTTCGTCTCGCAGCGCCCTCACGTCTTGTTGGAAAGACTTCAGGTCTTGTTTCAGGTCGGTGGTCTTCTGGGTGTTCATGGGGACTCCCTGCCTTCGGGTTGTCGCAGGCGCAGAACCTGCGTCACTTCACTTCCGCCGTGAAACCTGCGCCCTGAGCGCGCGCGCCTTGGGGCTCGTGGTCTTGCCTCGTTGCGCGAGCATGAGCTGTTGGTCGTTCCTGCCGCCCAGCACGCCCTTCCGCGTCGACTTACGCGAGGGCGTCCCCGACGTTGAATCTTCCAGCACGACGCTGCTGATTTTGTCGGCGCGTTTCGTCACGTTGCGTGTGTCGGTGTGCAGTGGATCGATGATGCGCCGAGGCTTTTTCACCTTCGGAGACTCGTGACGCGTCCGTTGGGACTCCGCTTTGAACCGTTCCGCTTTGGTCGCCATTGGGGACCTCCACCCGAAATGTCTTCATCGTTCATGCCGTTGGTAACCACAGGACCTTGCGGATGCTGGTCGGCATCACCCCTGCAAAGGATGCAGGTGGTGCCGACCCTCACCGTGCGGCCAGGAGGAAGACCCGATGAAGCTTTGGCCCGTCATGTGGTTCGCAATCGCTGGTTTTGGGTGTGAGTCGGTGAAGTCCAACGACCTCAAGACTTCGGGGCTCTACGCGGAGCTCGAGGCAGACGCGCCGGGTGCGGGCCGGCTCAACGTGAAGGCCACGCTCACCCTGGGCCCGGGTTCGCTGACGTATCTCGAGCTCACGCCGACCGACGCGTTGACGGCGACCGTGGGCGAGACTGCGCGCGCGATGTCGCGAAAAGCCGCGTTCGGCACCACCTGGTACGAAGCGGGCTTCGATGGTGACGCGGGGGGAACGCAGGTGCGCGTGTCGCTGGCGCGGCAAGCAGACATCAGCGCGCCCGAGTCTGCCGTCACCCTGCCGGCCCCCCTCGAGTTCCGCTCGCCGCTGGCCAACACACCGTTTCCCCGCAGTGCAGGGGTGACCCTCACGTGGAATGGGGCGGGCGAAGCAGACCCCCTGCATCTCACGGCGCGCGGCTCGTGCATTGAGCCAATCGACCTCGAGCTGACCTTTGACACGGGTACGCAGACGCTCGCCCCGTTCGTTGCCTCGAGCAGCAACGAGACGAACACGTGCAGCGTCTCCATCACGCTGGTGCGCCGCCGCGTCGGCACGGTGGATTCCGCGTATGGGAAAGGCGGCGTCTTCAGAGCCACCGTTTCCCGCGCGTTGGTGATCAGCTCGACGCCCTGAACCCCCTCGCCCCACGAAGGAGACTGACTTTTGAAATAGTGCCTCGACTCCGCTCGGCACGAACGGAACCGGCCGAAATCCGATCAGCCTGAGCGAAGTCGAGGGCGTACTTCAACAGTCTCCGAAGCAGGGAGAGGTTTCTACGGCGCGAAGTGGGGCGTCATCAGGCCCGCATCGAGCAGGCGCTTCATCGCCGGCCCATCGTGACCTGGCATCACGTGCAGTTTCGGCTCGGCGGCTGCGACGGCTTTGATCGCCGCCAATTGGCGCAGCACGGCCTCGCGATCTTCTCCGAGGAAGAACTGGGTGACGAGCCGCGCGCGTTCACGCACCTGCTCGTAGTTTCCCTGGTGCCAGGCCACGTCGCCCAGCAGCAGAAACTCTTCGCCATCTTTGCGCTGCACGTAAATCAACTGGCTGCCCGGCGTGTGGCCCGGGGCCCTGAGCAACACCACACCCGGCGCGACCGCGATGGCGCGCTCGTAGGTGAACGACTTGCGGTTCGCGAGCGCAGCCTCGGGGATGACCAGCGGCTGGCGCTTGCTGGGAAAAGCGAGCTGCTCGTCGGTGATGCCCGGTGCGAGCTGCGAGAGCTTCGGGTGCGTCGCCCAGCCACCGAGGTGGTCGCCATGTTCGTGCGTCACCACGATGAGCGAGGCCTTCTCCAGCGCGGCACTCACCCGCGCGAACGCCTCGTCGTCGTAGCGTGTGGCGCCCCTGGCGGTGGCCTCATCCATCGCGGTGTCCACCACGATGGTGCGGTCTGCGAACCCCAGCTGGTAGCTGTAGACCGGCAGTTTTCCAAAAGACCACCCCGAGCCCGCGACGATGGCGGTGTTGGGGAACTCGAACTCCAGCACCTCTTCGACGCGAATGATCTCGGGTCTCTCACCGGGCAGCGAGTTGGCCAGCGTTCGCAGCTCGCCAATCTCGAGCGCGAAGGTGCCCTGGGGTGAGCCGCTTTCCACCAGCAGCCACCAGTACGCGGGCACGGCCAGCACCAACAACGCCCCGGCCACCCGCAGCTTCTTGCTCTTCACGGCACGAACGCGTCGAGCGCCTTTCGAAGTGGAGCGAAGTCTTCGTCTTTCACGTCGGCGACCCCTTCGGCGAGCAGCGCGGCCTGCAGCCACTTCTTCCCGTCAGCGCTGGTGCTGGCGGACTTCGCGGCGGCGATGATCGCGTCGACCTTTCCCTGAGAGAACTTCGGCGCGCTCACCATCACGTCGTTCGGCACTTCGCTCGACATCGCCACGATCTTCAACGTGTCGACGCGTTTGCCCAACGAGTTCACGCAGCCGGAGACCTTCGAGTCGTTCACCACCGGATCGCTGAACGTCGCGCCGAGGTCGTACTTGCCCTCCATCACCGCCTTGCAGACCGCGTCGTGCGAGCCGAGGAAGTCCTGCACCTCGAAGCTCTGCGCGGGATTGATGCCGGCCTGCAGCAGCAGCGCCTTGGGAATGACGTAGCCCGTCGCGCTCGAGGTCTCCACCCAGGCCACCTTGAGCGGCTTCTTGCTCTTCTTGAGCGCATCGAGCGAGGTGAGCTTGCTCGAAGGGGGCGCGAACAACACCGAGCGGTAGGTGCTCTTGCCCTGACGCACGGTGCGGAACATCAACTGCGTCTTCGACTTCGGATCCACCCGCAGGTACGCCAGAGGGCCCATCAACGCGACGTCGACTTCTCCCTTGCTCACGGCGAGCGCGAGCGCCTCCTGGTCGGGGAACACGCGGGGCAGGGTGGTCTCTTTGACCGCGATGGCCACGAAGCGCGCGAGGGCCTCGGCCTGCTTGGTGGCGATCTCGTCGTTCACCGCGGCGACCACACCCACCAGCACGGCGCTCTGCGGGGGCGGAGCTGCGGCCTTTGTTCCCTGGGCGGCAGCGGTGAGGGAAACGAGCGCAGAAATGACGGTGAAAAGTCGACGCATGAAGCCTCCGAACGAGGTGAGGGGTGAGACGCTAACCGCTGAAATGGCTCGTGGTTCGAGGAAATCGAGCCCGCACTGAAGAGTTCGACGCGCGCATGCCTTCGGGCATCCGGAGGTGGTGCTCTCCCTCGTCGCAGCGCTCACCAAAGTGATTCGAGGCGGGCCCGCGGCAGCTCACATCGGGCGCAGCGTCCTGCCCATCGCCAGGATGATGTGCCACTTGCCGTCGTCTTCCTTCACGAGGCCCAGCGTGTCGCTGCAGTCGAACTGCTTGGTCTTGTAGTTCTCGATGGTCGAGGCGACGCAGGTGAAACGAACGGTGGCTGAGTTGCCGTTCGCGTCTTCGTTGTAGTCCTCGATGGTGAGGTCGACGTCTTTCCAGCCGTCGAACATCGCGCTGAGGCGGCCCGAGGGAGAAGAGCCCAGCTTCTGGCGCGACTCGGCGGCGAGGGTCTCGGACATCGCCTCGAAGTCTTCCGCGACGGCCGCGTTGAAGAACGACTTCACGCTGCCCTCGGGCGAGCCCTTGGGGCCTCGGCACGAGGTGAAGCTGAACAAGGTGACGGCGAAGAGAAGTGCGGTGCGGGTCATCATCGGCGCCGCATTGAAGCACACCACGGTCAGGGTGAGGGTCGAACCTCGGTCACCGTCACCGAGTAGCCGGCGGTCAGGGGGATGGACTTCACCACCCGCTCCACCTCGGCTCGTTCGAGACCGACCTCCACCTCGACCGTGCGCTGCCGGTTGACCCGCAGCATCGCGGTGGGCGCGAGTGTCTGGCTGATCTTCATCACGCTGCGCACCGGCCGCCCATCCGGCAACACCGCGTCTTCCATCGAGGTGCCTGCGTGCACGGAGATCTGCGTTCCATCGGCGAGCCGGCCCGTCGTGACACCACCCATCGCAAGCCGCAGCGCCAGGGCGAGCCCCTTCGTACCCGGCTCGGGTTTGATGACCTGCTCGGGGCCCAGCTGCGGCCAGGCGACGCCCAACCAGCGGGCCTTTTCCACCGAGAGCGCGCCGCGAAGGCTCGCCACGATCTCCGTCAGCCGTTCGAAGTCAGGCCCGCTCACCTGCACGAGCGCGTGAAGGTCATCGACCGACCGCAGCGCCAGGCCCGGCACCTCGGCCAGCTTCGGTTCTTCGACGAACAGCACCGTGAGCGTGTCGCCTTCTGCCGTGATGGTCGCGTTGGGGTACCGCGTTCCCAGCGCGCGCATCGCGTCATTCACCGAATTTCCCGCGGGGCTCAGGAAGGTCGCCGCCCGCACCGCGCTCAACGCAGTGAGCTTCACCGCGGCATGGTTCGGCAGCAGCAACTCGGTGCCGGGGCTGATGCTCACGGTGAGGAGAATGTCGGCGACCGTCGAGCAACTGCCGGGATCTCCGGTCACCTCGAGCTGGGCGACCTCGTCGAGTCGCACGCCATCGCGGATGATCAGGCTTTGCAGCGCTTCGACGTCGGTGCCCGCGGCGCGCACGGTGATGCCGGTGGCGTCGAGCCGGCCCGACGGCAGGTTGACCGAGTCGTGCTGGAGCGCGTTGACCACCTCTTCTGCGGGCAGCCCCAGCGCGGTCAGCCGGGCGGGGTCGAGGGTGATTTTCAGCCGGGGCTCGAGCGCGCCGCACGTCTTCACGTCGCGCACGCCCGCCTGCACCTCGAGCTCGCGGCGCAGCACGTCGTCGAGCCAACGAGACAGCTCGATGCGCGACATGGTGTCGGCATGTACGAGGAACTGCTTTCGCAGCGGGTTCGGGGCGAGGCGTTGAACGTACGGGGCTTCGAGCTGGGGCGGCAGGTCCCGGAGCGTGCGGCTGACCGCCTCGTGGGCCCTCATCACCGCGTCGGTGGAGTCCACCCCGACCGAGGTCGCCCGCAGGGTAATCACCACCACGCCCGGCTTCGTGGTGCTGCGCAGCGACTCGAGCCCCTTGAGGTCGGACAGCGCCTGCTCGAGGCGCTCGGTCACTTCACGCTCGGCCTCGGTGACCGACAGGCCCGGGCTCACCACCGTCACGGAGAGCTCTTCGGTGAAGCGCGCGTGCTCGAGCCGGTACTGCGCGAGCATCAGCACCGCGATGATGCCGATCGCGATGAACGCCACCACCGCGAGGAGCCCGCGCAGCACGCTCAGCCGACCACCTTCACCAGGCAGTAGTCCTTCTTTCCCTTCTGCAGCAGCAGGTAGCGGCCGTTGATCAGCTTGTCGGTGCCGACGGTCAGCCTGGGGTCAGTCACCTTTTCCTTGTTGAGGCAGAGCGAGTTGCCCTTCAGTTGCCGGTGCACTTCCGACTTGGACTCGATCAGCCGCGAGAACAGGTCGACGACGTTGATGCCGGCGGTGACGGCTTCGCGCGGCAGCTCAGCGACTGGCACGCCGGCGCCGACGAAGACGCTGACGAAACGTTCTTCGGTGAGCGACATGAGCTGATCGATGGTGCCCTTGCCGAAGAGCAGGTCAGTGGCCGAGAGGGCGAAGTCGAGCTCTTCCTTGCCGTGCACGCGGGTGGTGATGTCTTTGGCGAGCGTCTTCTGCAGCAGGCGATTTTGCGGGGCGGTGTCGTGCTCCGTCTCCATGCCCTCGACGGTCTTCTGGTCGAACAGCGTGAAGATGCGCACGTAGTTCTTCACGTCCTCGTCAGAGGCGTTGAGCCAGAATTGGTAGAACTCGTACGGCGACGTGCGCTTGGGATCGAGCCAGAGGTTGCCGTGCTCGGTCTTGCCGAACTTGGTGCCGTCGGCCTTTTTGATCAGCGGCGTGGTGAGCGCGTAGGCCTCGCCCTTCGCCTTGCGGCGGATGAGCTCGGTGCCCGTGGTGATGTTGCCCCACTGATCCGAACCGCCCATCTGCAGCTTCACGCCCTTGTGCTGGTACAGGTGCAGGAAGTCGTAGCCCTGAATCAGCTGGTAGGTGAACTCGGTGAAGCTCATGCCCTCGTGGTCTTTGCCGCTGATGCGCTTCTCGACCGAGTCCTTCGCCATCATGTAGTTGATGGAGAGGTGCTTGCCGGTGTCGCGGATGAAGTCGAGGAAGTGGATGCCCTTGAACCAGTCGTAGTTGTTCACCATCTCGGCCGCGTTGCTGCCGGAGAAGTCGAGCAGGCGTTCGAGCTGACGGCGCTGTCCGGCCAGGTTCTGCTCCAGCAGCTCTGAGGACAGCAGGTTTCGCTCCTCCGACTTGCCGGAGGGATCTCCAACCATTCCCGTAGCGCCGCCGACGAGGACGATCGGGGTGTGCCCGGCACGCTGAAAGTGAAGCAGCGTCATCACCTGTACCAGGTTGCCGACGCCCAAAGAGTCTGCGGTCGGGTCGAACCCGATGTAGCCGCGCACCTTCTCGGTGCTGAGCAGCTTGTCGGTGCCCGGCATGGAGTCGTGCAGCATTCGCCGCCAGGTCAGCTCTTCGAAGAAGTCGGTGTGGCTCATGAGGTTGCGGGCGGCCCTAGTCCGAGTGCTCTCGCTTCACAACGCCCCTCGCCTGGTGCTGCGTACCGACCTTTCCCCGCATGCTGCTTCAGGTCGGGGCGGTGAAGCCGCTGCGGACCCAGTCGTTGGCCACGTCGCGGTTGAACTTGTAGTTCGCTGCCACCCGATGTTTCGCCACCAGTTGGCCTCCGTCATCGACCGCGCAGAGCAGGCCGTAGGGCTCGTACTCGTCGGGAACCAACTCGAGCGTCACGTCGTACCAACGGCCTTCCCAGGCGATGGCGAGCTTCTTCTTGAGCGCCTGGTCGCGCTGGCGCGCTGAACGATCGAGCACCTCGGACGCCGTCTTCACGAACGTGGCGAACGCAGGCTCATCAAAGGGCTTGGGGTTCTTCTTGTCGCGCCCCATCACCCACGGGCTGATGAGTGCGGGCTCGGCGAGGCCGTCTTTCCTGATCTCCACGGCCCAGCCTTCGTCGCCTTCGTTGGGGATTACCCGTGCGGTCCAGCCGTTCCTGCGCCAGAGCCTCGGCTCTTTGATTTCCTGTGTTGAGTCGCTCATGCCCCCTTGTACACCACTGTACCGACATTCAGTGGTCCGGTTGAGTGACGGGGACAGGGGAATCGCATCTCAAGGCTCGTGAAACTCCGCGAGGTTGATTGAGCACCTGGGCTCCAGCCAGGTGAACTCCGAGAGCAGGTCCTTCCACGCGGGTGTCTGGGGCCGCTGAGTTGGAGATCGCTCAGCTCCTTCATCTGGGAAGGCGGCGAGCTCCACCGAACGAAGGGCGAGGGCCGTTCCTCACGCACCGCGGCCTTCAGTGCTTCCAGCTTCACCAGTCCGACAGCGCACTTGAGCGCTGCCTTCGCACGTCACCTTCACGGGCGGGCGCTCCGGGTGCTGGCAGGGCTTTCAGGAGAGGATGAGCGCGGTGAACATGAGAGCTGAAACGCACGAGGGCGCGTGGCGCTCTTCCCATGACAAAGCCGAGTTGGTTCAGTGACCTGCAGCCCGAAAGAAAGGTGCTGGCTGCCCGGGTCTCCCTCGTGCTCATCGCGTGCGGGCTCTTCGCACGTCGCGAGGATGCTCATG
>JAYVFP010000159.1:0-4244 GCA_043773025.1 Archangium sp. | reverse complement strand
GGGCGAGGGCTCGGTCGGTGAATCGGTTGAGCTTGAGCTGTTGCTTCAGCGCCTCTTCGGCGCCGACTTCTTCGCGCAGTAGGCCTCAGCTGCGCCGATGGCGATGGTGACCAGCGCCTTGATGACGGTCTTCCAGAACATGGGATGCCCCTTCGGGTGAGTCAGATGGTGAACAGCGCCTCGGCCGTCTTGTCCTCGACGGTGTCGAGGCTGTGAATCGCGCGAGCGTCGTCACACCAGGGCTTCAGCGACTCCGCTGAAACACCGATGCCCACGCCGAGCACGGTGACTTTCAGTTGCTCGGCGAGCTTGCGGATAGCGGGAGCGCTTTCCGTATCGCTCTCGCCGTCGGTGATGAGCACCACGTCGGCCTTCTTCATGGCGCCCCTGCTCTCCTGAATGACGGAGAGAGCACGAGCCATGACGCCCGTGATGTTCGTTCCGCCGCTGCATGCCGTGAACAGGGTCTCTTCGGGAAGCTGCCCGCCGACCTCGACGATGTCCTCGCGCTTCACCGCGCCGTCGAAGGCGAGAAGCGCAAACGGCCGCCGCTGCCTCTGGGCCACGTCCAACAGCGCCAGCGCCACCGCGGTGCTCCAAATGTCGGCCGCGCCCTCCATCGACCCGCTCTTGTCGATGCAGACTACGAGCGGGCCACGGCCGAGTGAGTCCGTGCCGGAGAGTCGGTACTGCATGACCTTGCCCTCGAGCAGGCTGGCGAGGAAGGCCTTGCGCAGTAGCGGGTGAGAGAGCTTCACCAGCTCGGAGGGAAGCACCCGCGAGAGGTTGGAGCCGAGCTCGACGTCGGAGACTTCGTCAGCTCCGTGGCGAATCTTCGACTTCTGTTTTGCAGCGGCGATTCGCTTGAACTTCCCCGCCAGCATGGCGATCCGCGCCAGGCGTTCGTCACGCCTGAGGCGCTGGCTGAGCCGACGGGCCGGCGACCCGTCGGTGCGGCCGCCGTTGTTGGTGCTCGTGCCGAACCCCACGGCGCTGAGACCCTCCGCTGCTTCGCGGTCCTTCTCGATGGTCTGCGACGACTTCTCGCAGGCTGCTGCCACCGTGCGGCGGAGCACCGGCGGCTTCACCGTGTCGGCGGGCCGCTGGAGATGCGGTGCGAGAGCGTCCATAAGCTTCTCGACAGCGGTGGCCGATGCCTCAGCATCACCGAGGCACTCCTGCGTGAGTCGAAGGAACGCCGGAAGCTCGGCGCAGAGACCGTGCAGCTTCTCTGCCCACTCGAAGAGCTCGGCGTCTTCGCTGTTGTCGTTGGCGGCGACCTTCTCGCTGCCGCCCGAGTACAGGCGGTCAAACAGCTCGTCCTGGAGCTTCAAAGTCGCCGCGTCGTCCCTCTGCACCGGAGGGAGATCGCGGGCTTCTCTGTGGAGATAAACGTGCCACTTGGGCACGTCGTGCACGAGTCTCAACACGGCTTACTTCTCCGCCCGGCGAAGACCGAGACCCGAGGACACGGCACGAGCGAGTTCCTCGTGCATCGCGGTGATGTCGACTTCCGCCGCGTCGATGGAGTCTTTGGCACGCCGGCCCGCTGAATTGCCGAGCCTCTGCAGCTTCGACATCTGCTGGGTGAACGTCTCCAGCGCCTGCGCGGCCTGGGAGATGTACGCCTTCCGGTCGCCGGCCTTCATTCCAGCGACCTTGTCGGCGGTCTCCTTCGCCGCGTCGAGAATCTCGAGCGCTTGAGTAGCCACCGGGTCGGCGAGCTGGCCCACGAGCTTGCTGATTTTTGCCCGCTCCTTCGGCTCGCGCCACAGCGCGTCGACCAGCAGCGTGAGGTCCTCGGGCGTCGTCTGCTTCTCGCCCGCGAGCCAGGCCGTTGCTTGCACCAGGCGCAGCGACTTCTTCCAGCGGCGGTCACTGGCGATGATGCCCTCGGCCTTGCAGGCGTCGCGAATGCTGATGAGCGCCTCGACGGTGGCGTCGGTGATCTTCACCTTCAACACCTCCGCCTGCGCAGCGCGCAGCGTCTTCATGTCGAGGGTGACGGCTGACTTGGGCTCGGGCGCGACCAGCACGTCCCTCAGGTTCTGCGGGCGGAGCAGGTAGTCGACCTGAAACCGAAGCGCGAAGCGGTCGAAGAGAGCCTCGAGCTCTTTCCCCTCGGGCAGCTCGTTGCTGGCGCCGAACATCGTGACCAGCGGCACCTGCATGGGCGCGCCGTCGTTGTGGAAGATGCGCTCGTTGATGAGCGAGAGCATCGCGTTGAGGATCGCGCTGTTTGCCTTGAACACCTCGTCAACGAAGGCGAACTCGGCGGTGGGCAACATGCCCGCGGTGACGCGAGCGAACTTGTCGTTCTCGAGGCCCTTCAGCGACACCGGGCCGAACAGCTCTTCGGGGGTGGAGAACTTCGTCAGCAGACGCTCGAAGTACGAGCCGCCGAACGCCTGGGCGAGCGCGCGCACGAGGGCACTCTTGGCGGTGCCAGGGGGACCGAGCAAGAGCACGTGCTCACCGGCGAGGACAGCGGCCAGCGAGCCGTCGATGACGTTTGCGCGCTCGGGGAAACGGGACATCAGCTCGCCCCTAAGGGCGTTGAAGAGCTTCTGCATGTGGATTCCTTTGGTGAGTGAAGTCTTGGTTGGGTACCGTCGCGCACCCTTCTCAACGAGGTGCATCGGTGGCGACGAGGCGAGTGCGACGATCGATTGGCGACGACATCGGCGGTGGAGTTGCGATGACGGGTGCCACACTGCGAGAGGCCTACCCGCGGTACTGGCCGCGAGGAGACACGGCCGACCCCTCAGAGCGCCACTTGTCCTTCGGAATGGCGACGGGATTGCGAGCGAGGGGCTACACCGCGTACTTCGAGGTGCCTTTCGACCGCGGATACTTGGACCTTGTCGCGGTGAACTGGAACGAACGGCGCGAGATCGCGGTCGAGTTCAAGAATCTGTATGCGGGCGGCAAGCAGGCTCGTTCGATGGCTCGGGATGTCCGCCGCCTTCGTAGCTGGCCGGGCGTTGAATGGTCAGAGGCTGACCATCGACGAGGGGTCGAGCGCAGACGCCTCGTTCTTGGCAGCACTTGGCAACCACGCACACTTGAGGACTGGCACGAGAATAGCGATCGCTTCTTGGACGTTAGAAACGCCTTCGGCCAGGAGCACGCCGTTCGCACCTGGGGCCACACCGATGGCGCTCACATCGCCGGAAGCGCATTTCCAGACCAATGGCTTCTGTGGGTCCATTGGTAGCCACGAAGCTATTCATGCCCCGTGCTTCTGGTTCAACAGCGTCTCGATCGAGGCAGACAGGCCCTCGAGCGTCGAATCCAGGTCCTTCACCTGCACGTTGAGCACGTCGCGGTACAGCTGCGCCCGGCCCCGCAGCGAGTCGAACGCGTCGAACCGCCGCACCAGCGTCGAAGCGCGGTCAGGAGGTGACGCGAGGAACGACTCAACCTCGGCCTTGAGCTCAGCCAGGTCGGTCTCGAGGGACTTGGTGGCGGCGTCGCCGAGGGTGCGGCTGGCGTCGGGGCCGTCGTGCACCGGCAGCAGGTAGAGCTTCGAGTGCCCGATGCTCTCGATGCACCCCTGCAGCCGACGGAGCTTCTCCGCGTTGGGCGCGGGCACGTACCAGATGGCGCCTGAGTCACGCAGCAGCACCGCCGAGAACGACTGCAGCGTCTTGGTGATGGTGCGCCTGATGTCGTCGGCTGTGTGCGTGTTCTTGAGCGCGAGAAACCGAGTCTGAATCGCCGTCACCAAGTCGTGCGTGGGGGCGTCGGTGCTGACCGTGCCGGTGAGCAGCTCCAAGCTCACCTTCGCCTCCTGCGTGTAGACCAGCGTTCCGTCGGCGTGACGGGCCTCATGCACGATGGCGAACACGACGCTCGACTCGTCGTCGACGGCGACGCGAATGAGCCGGTCGGTGAGTCCGGTCTGCGTCTCGCGCACTGCGAGCTTGAAGCTCTTGGTGATGGTCGGCGGCTCGGGCAGCAGCTCCATCGGCAACTGCGCTGCCTTCCACTTCGACTCGAGGTCACTGCGGTTGGTGCTCGCCTCAGCGAGCATCCAGAAGACGACGTCTCCCAAATGCTGGCCAGACTTCGAAAGCACGGCGGTGAGATTCTGCAGAGCTGCGTTCATAAGTGTGCCTCTGCGCAGTGAGCGCGGTGATCGGTGGTGGTGGGGTTGGGATGAAGCGGGGTGGTTCAGCTCACCACTCGTACGTGGGGAACTGCTTCAGCGTTGGGCCGTCGGAATCGAACATCACGTACTC
>JAYVFP010000158.1:0-12909 GCA_043773025.1 Archangium sp. | reverse complement strand
AGGCGTAGACCTTCGACGAAGGCCCGGCGAAGCCTGCTTTGTCGAAGGCCGTGACCCGCCAGAACCACTTTCCCGGCGGGATGGGCTCTGGCCACGAGACCGAAGGCTCCACCACGTTCGTGCTCTTCGCCTCGACGAGGAAGTCCGCGTCACGCGCCAGCTCGACCTTGTAGGTCGCCGCGCCCGTCGCCGCTTGCCACTCGAGCCGCGCGTCAGCCCCCAGCGCCCCCTTGAGCGGGGTGGTGACTTGCGGGATCGCGGGCAACACGCTGGGCGGCGCCACGTCACCCGCTGCGTTCACGAGCGTGCCCTTGCCCGCGGCCACTTCGATCACGCTCGCGTTCGGATCCGTCGAGGAAGAAATGGCGACCGAGCCCTCCAGCGTCTCGAGGCGCGCGCCTTCTTCCTCCACGCCGAAGCGGAACTGCGTGCCACGCACCGAGGCGACCGCCACCTTGCTCGAGGCCTCGAAGCGCGAACCCTGCGTCGCTTTCCGCACGTCGGCCGTGATTCCGCCCGAGAGCACTTCGATCTTCACCTGGCGGTCTCCACCCGAAGGGAGCGTCAGCGCCGCCATCTTCACCAGCGACTCCGGCTTGACCTCGATGCTGCTGCCGTCTTTCAAGTGAATGGTGATGCGGGCGTTGGGGCCGGTCTTCACCAGCTCGTTGACCAGCACCGGCATGCCCGCTTCGGCCGGCTTGAGCGAAGGTTCGTCTGCGCCGAGAAAGGCCGCCCCGCCTGCCGTGGCCACGCGCGCGACCACGTCTTCAGGAGCGCGCTCGACGTAGCGCAGGAAGATGCCGAGCTCGCCCGGGCGGGAGGGTGCGGGTGCGAGCCCGAACACCCGGTTCTTCGGCAGGCCTGCCTCGACGAGCGCCGCGGCGATCGCCTTGGCCGAGTTGAGCCCCTTGCCGCTCGCGCGATCCGCATCAGACACGATGGCGGCGACGGTCACCGCGCGCACCAGCCGGTTGCGATCGATCTCCTTCACCACGTCGGTCAGACAGGCCTTGCCGTCTGCCGTCTTCACCCACGCTTCCGTGATCGGCTTGCCGGTGCGCACGTTGGCCGCTTCGAGCTTCACGCCTCCGCACGGGTCGGCTGCGTTCGAGACGCCTGCGAGGAGCACCAGCACACCTGTAATCGCCTTCATGGGGTCTCTCCGAGGATCAAGAACTCTACTCTGCGGTTTTGCTCACGGCCCTTCGCGGTCTTGTTGCTCGCGACGGGCCGCGTGGGGCCGTAGCCGGTGGTCGTGAGGCGCGAGGGGGCGACTCCGGCTTTGATCAACACGGCGCGAATCGTCTCGGAGCGTTTCTTCGAGAGCACGATGTTGCGAGGTGCGTTGCCGACGTCATCGGTGTGCCCGCTGATCTCGATCGAGAGCGTGCGCGCTGCCTGCAGTTTTCCTGCGACCTGGGCGAGCAACGGCAGGGCGCTGGCTTCGAGGTTGGCCGAGCCGGTCTTGAAGCGAACCGCGCGGTTGATGACGAGGGCGTGCTGTTCGATGGTCACTGCGCCAGCGCCGACGTCAGGGCAGCCATCGCCGTCGTTCTTGCCGTTGACCGTCTCGGCAGCCAGCGGGCACTTGTCGGCGCTGTCAGGCACGCCGTCTGCATCGTTGTCGAGCTCGGGGCAGCCATCTTCGTCTTCGAAGCCGTCGGCGTCTTCGGCGCTGGTGGGGCAGGGGTCTGCTTCGTCGCTCGCACCGTCGCGATCGAGATCGGCAGCGGCGAGCTCGGCCGCGGTCGGAGCCACGCTCGCGCGCGTCATCATGCCGTCGGCAAGCACCAGCGCTGGGGGCGGCGCATGCGGGCAGCCATCGGAAGCGTTGCCAGGTTCGAACGGGCAACGATCGACTTCGTATTCCACCCCGTCACCGTCGAGGTCTTGCGACTCGTCGGGGCAGCCGTCTTCGTCCTTCCAGCCATTGAAGGTCTCGGCGGCCTCCGGGCAGCTGTCCTTCGTATCGGCTCGCCCGTCGTCGTCGTTGTCGAGCTCGCGGCAGCCGTCTTCGTCTTCGAAGCCGTCGGGGTCTTCGGCGACCGCCGGGCACCGATCAGCGTCGTCGGTGATGCCATCCTGATCGCTGTCGTTCATGCTCGGCGCTTCGGCGATGGTGAGCAGCGGGGCGTCGGGCTTGCTCACGGAGTCCAGCAAGAGCGCCAGGGAAGGCGTCGCCGCGGTCAGATACTCGGGGCATCCGTCGTCATCGCGCACGCCGTCGTATGTCTCGCGCTCCCATGGGCACCGGTCGGCCACGTCAGCAATGCCATCGGCGTCGGCGTCGGGCGCCACATCGGGGCAGCCGTCTTCGTCCGACACGCCGTTCGCGCTCTCGGCCGAAGTGGGGCACCGGTCGGTGATGTCAGCGAGGCCGTCGTCGTCGTTGTCGAGCTCGGGGCAGCCGTCGTCGTCCTCGAAGCCGTCGGGATCTTCCGGCGTGATGGGGCACCGATCGGCTTCGTCGGCGACGCCGTCTCCATCGGAGTCGGTCGTGAAGAACGCCACCGCCACGTCGACTGCGCCCGCATCGGGGTTCGTCGCTGGCGGCTTCGCAAAGACACCCGCATCGGCAGGCGTCTGGGTCGCCTGCTCAGCGGCCGGGGGTCGGTCTGCTCCGCGTGCTTCGGCAGAGGGAACCTGGGCGCGCGGCGCAAGAATGGCGGCGAGCGCGCTGCCCGCCGGCATTTGAAATTCGGGGCAGCCGTCTTCATCGCGGATGCCGTTGCGCAGCTCTGGCTCGTAAGGGCAGCGATCGATCGCGGTCGGCACGCCATCTCGATCGAGATCATCTGCGTACGGGTCGGCGACCACCACGACGACCTCGCGTGGACGTATCGGTTCGGCGCTGCGAGGCGCCCACGCGAGGCGAACGAGCCCTCGCGCGTCGGGCGTTCCGGCTGCTCCGAAGACGCCTGCGCCACCGGCCACGCCCAGGAGAATGCGATCAGCGATCAAGTACTGCAGGCCACCGAGCAGCTCGAGGCTCATTCCGTTGACCGCGAAGGCGTTCTCTCCCACGACCTGCACGGAGAACCGTGCCTCGGGCCCGAGGGTGAGCCGGTCGTTCAGCAACGAGGCGCCCAGCGCGAAGCCGAGCCTCGCCTCGGAGGCGGCGGTCATTCCCAGCGAGGGGGGGCCGAACGATGCGTAAGGGCGATAGAGGAACGCGCCTTCGAGCGCCCAGCGGCCGACGCCGAACGCGCCGGCCAGCACGGCGCGCGGCATCACGCGAAGACCGGTGTCACCTTGATGGCTGTCGGCTCCCCCGATGGGGATCCACACCGTGGCGCCGAGGTGCAGCGAGATGCCATCGAGCTCGGGCTGGCCTGCGATGCGCACCAGCAGGCCCACGCGGGGGTCGCCGATGCCGATGGTCCGAAGCGGCGCGACCTGACTGACGAGCTCGGGCGTGCCCGTCTCGAGGAAGGTCACGGGCAAGCTCGCGTTGAGCTGCACCCGGTCGAGAAAGGAGACCGCGAGATCGAGGTGCCCTGCGACCGCGTTCGAGACGATCGGCGTGAGCGGGCCGCGCCCGGTTTGCTGCCGGGGCTGGAGCGGGTTCCTCGCGTAGTCGCCCGTCACGCCCACCGCGAGCAGCCGCACGCTCGAGTACCAGGGCCGCTCGACGAGGAACTGCGTGCTGCCCGCCGAGGTGCCGTCAGAGCGGTTGAGGGTAAACCCCCTGTCCTGCGCGAGACCTGCACCCGCAAAGAAGAGGAGTGCCGCCAGGATGGTGTGATTCCAACGTCGAAGGAGAACACACGGCAACGGCATGAGGCACGCAGAGTAGAGGCTGCCGCTCACGCGGGGAAGACAATGATGTGCGGCCCTCACCCTGACCCTCTTCAAGAGTCAGCCTTGAGGCAGAGGGAGCGCGTCATTCGGACGACAAGATGTTCGCGACGCACATCTCTTCGGTCGAGTTCTCACCCCAGTTGGTCTCGACCGACCCGGGCTTGTCGTTGGCGAACGTACACTTCACGCGCAGCTTGTCGCCCGGTTCGAAGCGCACGGTCTGGGCCAACTGGTACTCGTTCTGCCAGTGAAAATCCCACGCGGGGATGTCGAGGATTTTGATGCGCCTTCGATCGGCCTTCTCGAGGAACACCTCGCCGTGACGACCCAGCGTGTGCATGTGAAACATCACCGCCTCGATATTGAAGCCGTTCGAGTTGTCGAGCGGTGAGCCGAGCAGCTGAAAGAACGAGCGCGGGTCGGCCACGTACTGGTGCACCACCTCGGGATCCGCCGCGGGGATCTTCATCTGACCGCCGACCCACGCGACATCCAACATCGGCTGATACGCGAGCCGCTTCGTGACGGAGTCCGACAGCGTGAACTGCATCGAGGTCTGATCGACCTGCGGCGGCCCGCTCTGCACGTTGTAGTGCATCTGCATCACGATGGTCGCGCCGGGCTCGATCTCCACGCCGCCACCGCGCGGAAAGGTGGTGCCAGAGTAACCCGGAATCCACGCGGTCATCAGGTTCACCGCGAACTGCTGCGGCCGATTTCCAAACGGCCCGCCGAAACACTCGTAGCCGGGCGTGGCGTCTTCGAGATCCCACATGCGCGGGTACGGCGCGTCGGCCGGCTTGATGATGTAGAGCGCGATGTGGTGCGCCTGCGACGGCACGCCGGGCACCGCGTTGACGCCCGTGATGTACTTGGTGGTCGTCTCAGGCCACTCGAGCACGAAGCAGCGGTAGTCATCGGGCGTGCTGCGCGGCGTGTACGGCGCGGGCATCTGCACCGTGCGATCGACGCGCTCAACGCCGCCGCCGAGGGCAGGCAGCGCCGCACCGGGTTTCGACGTGTCACCCTCGACCGGGCTCCTGGCCCACGCCGCGATGCTGGCCTTCTGCTCTTCGGTCAACGACGGGTTCCGCAGGTACGTCACGTCGGCAGGCGCCGCTTTCCACGGGGGCATGCGGCCCGTCTGTACCGCGTCGGCGATCGCACCCGCCATCGCAGCGCTCGTCGCGAACGAATCGAGCGCGAAGGGCGCGATGCCGCCGGCCACGTGGCAGTTCGCACAACGCGCTTCGAGGATGGGCTTGATGTCCTGGTGGTACGTCGGCCCGGGCGACTGGCACGCGGCGAGGGCTGTGCACAACACGGTCAGGCAGCGCATGGAGCGCTCTTACCCTGCCTTCTTGCAGTTTCACGTACGCTTCCCCTACGAAGTCACCCTCTGACCCGCAGGCAGGAGCCGTTCATGCCCATTCGTTCCAACCTCCCCGGTGTCGTCGTTCCCAGCACGCCGGCCACGACCACGCCTGTCACCACGCCCACGACTCCGACGACGCCTGCGCGCCCTGCCCCGTGGAGCGGCCCTTCTGGCCCGACGCCGCGCGATGCTTTCAACGTGGTGGCGAACACGCTGCGCACCGCGGGTCCGTCGAACTTCGAGCTGGTCGCTGGCCGGTATCCCGACGCGGTGCCGCTCACCACGGTGCTCGGTGCGATCGGTGCTTCACCGCAGGGGCAGGCGGCGCTCGGGAAGGTGCTCGATGATTTGAAGGCGAAGACCGGTGTCGACGTGCCGCCTGAGCTGCGCGCTGCGGTGTTGTCGAACCCCGCTGCGTTGACCAGGGCGATGGAGCTGACGCCCGGTCAGTTGAGCAACGGCATCGTGGGCCTCAACGCCGCGCACCAGTCGGGGAAGCTCAAGAAGGGTGAACCCGCGCCAAACCTGCTGCCCCAGCAGTTCGAGCTGTCGAAGATTGACGACGTGGTGGCCGAGCGCCCGAAGCCCGAGATGAAGGAGCTCGCGCCTGGCCTGTTTCAGGGTGACCTGCCCAGCGCGACGTCTGATCAACAGATCAAGCGCAACCGCGTGGTGGCTGAGGTCTTTGGCAGGTTGTCGAACAACGCCTCGTTGCCTGAAGGAGAGAAGTTCTCCGTGACGCACAACGGGAAGAAGTTCACCGGCCTCGACGCGTTCGCCAAACAGCTCCAGGCCGATGGGTACGAGGTGAACGTCGCCTTCGAGCAGCGGGTGGCGAACTTCTCGAACTTGAAGACCGTGGTGCCGGGGTCGAATCCTCCGAAGTTCCTCGATGTGCCTGCGCCGTTGATGATCAAGACCGGCCTCAAGGACGGGCTCGGCAAAGAAGCGATCGTGCCGGCGGTGCACTCCGAGATGGTGATCTCCCTCAAGGCGGGGCCGAACGCGCGTGGGCCGAAGTTCGACGCCGACCTGAAGTTCTACCAGGGCGTCAGCGGCACCGGCTTTTTTCCCTGCAACCTGACCGCGAGCCCGGCGTGGTGTGGCAAGTCGCAGCAGGCCTCGCTGACCGGCGCGAAGGCCCTCGAGGCGATCTCGGTGGCGGGCGCGTTCACCGATGTCGTCAACACCACCGCGAAGGCGAAGAACCTGTACGCCGATGGCTACGGCATCACCGGCGTGTGCAACGACTCGGTGGCCGTGGTGCAGCAGGCGGTGACGGGTCGTGCCGATGCGTACCCGCTGCTGATGAAAGACGCGGTGCTCACGGAGGCGCTCGCCGAGCGACTGGGTGACGCGAACAAGGCAGATGACCCGGCGTACAAGGCCATTCGCAAGGCGATGCGAGAGCTGCCTTCGGATGTTCGGCACAACGAGTCGCAGGCGCGCCGGGCACTGGCTTCGCTCCCCTGGGCCGCGGGGAAAGAGCCCTTCGCCAGCGCGGAAGAGGCTCGGAGAATTCTCAGTCAGTAGACCTCGGTGAACGTCAGGCAACTTGACAGTCAGCCCGCGCGACAATCATCGGGTCCCTTCGTGAACATCTTTCGCTCACTCTTTCGCGGCATCTTGAACGGTCTGCGCGTCGGCAGGCCGGTCGAGAGCGAGGCGCGGACGCAGGAGGAGCCTCCGGTCGTCGATGGGTTCGATCCGGCACCGGTTCAGGTGAGTGCACCTCAGAAAGCGGCTCGAGCGGATCGGTATGAGTCGAGCTTCACGCCTGCTTCGTCACAGGGCGATTCGTTCGAGGGGGCCGAGCGGGCGGCGCCGGTGGATCTCTGGGGTGGCGTGAAGGTGCACTACACGACGGTGGAAGAGTCGTCGGCTGCCGCGGTACCGCCGCAGGAGTTCTTCGCGGCTTCCCTCGATGATCTCGATCTGTCTGCTCTCCCTCTTCCTTTGGGAGAGGGTGGGGGTGAGGGTCACGTCGAATCACCTTTAGCGCCTGCAGTCGAAGTCATCGCGGCTGAAGTCGAAGCGCACGTCGCCGTCGCTTTGCCCGCGGCTGAAGTCGAAACGCCCGCCGCGCCCGCTCCGGCCGAGGTTGAGGCCACGGTCACGGCTCCGCCTCGCGCGGAACCTGTCGCTGACTCGGGCTTCGTTGCTTCGTTCGATGATCTTGCGTTGTTGCCTGCAGCGCCCGAGGTCGCCGCAGCGTCGTCGGGCTTCCTTGCTTCCCTCGAGGATCTCGGGCTGCTCGACCCTCAGCCTGACCCGCTCCCCGAGGGAGAGGGGACTTCAGCTCATGACGTTGAGCTTGAGGCCCTTTTGCTTCTCCCGAAGCCCGACTGACTCAGGCCCCTCGGTCTCCAGCCCCAGCGCCAGCTCGAGCAGATCGATCAACTGCGCGCGCGAGTCGACGTCGTCCGCGGCCAGGATGGTGATCTCCACGGGCAGGCGCTCCTCGGCGGGTACGGGTTCAGCTTCCACGGGCTTGCCGTCAGGACCCAGTTCCTCGACCAGCAGATCCCCGTCACGATGAATGGTGTAGCGACGATGCATGATGGACAGACTGTAACGCGCGCGCGGCTGATCTACGCTGTCCGAGTGCCTGTTCCGCTTTCTCAGCTCGCCATGAAGCTCTTCGTCAGCCCCAAGCCGGGGGCCGACCCCACAGTCCCCGGCCTGGTCTGGGAGGCGCCACCCACCCGGTTGACCGACGCGGGCCACTGGGAAATGACGGGCGCGGGGCAAGTCATGAACCGGCCCCGCGCGGGTGAGCCGCTCATTTTCCTCGTTCAGAAGGGCAACGCCACCAACAACCCCTTCGCCATGGGCGTCACCGTCGGCCGCGTCGAGAGCAACGACATCGTGGTCGACGACGGCTCGTGCAGCCGGTTTCACGCGTGGCTGCAGCGCGATGAACGCACCAAGGAGTGGTCGCTCACCGACGCCGAGAGCAAGAACGGCACGTGGGTCGATGGCGCGCAGCTCTCCGCCAAACAGCGCGTGCAACTGCGTGACGGCGCCAAGCTCAAGTTCGGCGACGTGGAAATGACGTTTCTGCTGCCGATCGCGTTGAAGGCGTTCGTCGGGCAGCGCTTCGGCGCGAAGTGACCTCTCCCAGAGGCCCAGAGGAGAGGGGAACTAAGCGTCGAAGCGGTAGCCGAGCCCGCGCACCGTCTTGAAGTGCCTGGGCTCGTCAGGGTCCGGCTCGAACTTCGCCCTCAGCTGACTGACGAAGTTGTCCACCGTGCGCGCCGTGCCTTCGTACCCATACCCCCACGCTCCCGCGAGCAGCTCTTCGCGGCTGAACGTGTGCCCCGGGTGCGTGACGAAGTGACCGAGCAGCTTGAACTCCTGCGCGGTGAGCTCGACGGGCACGCCCTTGCGGCTGACCGTCTTCGCGTTGAGATCGACCGCGGTGTCGGAGAACCGCACGATGTTCTCGTCACGCACGCGCCGCCGGAGCACCGCGCGGATGCGGGCCAGCAGCTCCTGCAGGCCGAACGGCTTGACCACGTAGTCATCGGCGCCGAGGTTCAGGCCCATCACGCGGTCGGTCTCGACGCCCTTGGCCGAGAGCACCACCACGGGAATGGTGCTGCCGCGGGTGCGCAGCTCTTCGAGCACCTCGAAGCCGTTCATCTGCGGGAGCATCACGTCGAGCACCAGCAAATCAGGCCGCTCGTCGATCGCCTTCTGCAGCCCGGTGCGGCCGTCTTGCGCCTGGATCACCTCGAACCCCTCGAACCGGAGGCTCATGGAGAGCCCGGTGAGAATCGAGAGATCGTCTTCCACCACCAGGATTCGCGGTTTCTTGTCGGTTGATTCTGTCATTGCACGAGAGGAAGGTGAATGCGGAAGGTACTGCCCCGCCCAGGGACACTGTCGACGGAAATCCACCCGTCGTGCGCCTGAACGATGCGTTGCGCGATCGACAGGCCCAGACCCGAGCCTTCGGTGTCGCGCGTGAGGAGACTGTCGACTCGATAGAACCTGTCGAAGATGCGCTTCTGTTCCCTCCGGGGAATGCCGACGCCGTGGTCTTCGACCTCCAGCACCACGAAGTCATCGTCGATGACGCCACGCAGTTCGATGCGTTTGTCTTCAGCGCGCGAATATTTCCACGCGTTCTGCAGCAGGTTGAGCAGCGCGCCCGAGAGCGCGTCGCGATCGACCTCGATTTCACCGAGCTTCGGATCGAGCGTGACGTGCAGGTTGATCGGTGCGTCGATTCGCTGCGCCTTGAACGCGTTGACGGCGGCGTCGACCAGGTCGGTGGTGGGCAGCCGCTCGCGCCGGTACTGCTTCTTGCCGCTCTCGATGCGCGACCAGTCGAGCACCGACTCGATCATGCCCGACAGGCGCGCGGTCTCCTTGGACAGAAGGTCGAGCACGGTCTGCATCTCGACGGGATCCTTCACCCGCCCCAGGGCGAGCATCTCGATGAACATGCGAATCGAGGTCAGCGGCGTGCGCAGCTCGTGACTGACCAGCGAGACGAAGTCGGTCTTCAACCGCGAGAGCCGCGCTTCCCGGTACAGCGTGCGCCCGGTGAAGACCACGCCCAGCGCGAGCGTGATGTAGAAGAGCCCCAGCAGCACGCTGTAGATCCACCGGTTGCGCGTCGAGGCGGTTGCCACCGGGTCTGCGCCGGTCGTGACCACCACCAACCGAAAGTCCTGCAGTGGCAGCGGCATCAACAGCCCCGCCAGCTCGCGGTCGCCCATCGCGGCCTCTCGGGCTTCGGCGAGGCGGGCCACCATGCCTTCGGGCGGCGCCAGACGTTTGACCGGCACCAGCATGAAGGTGCCTTCTTCGCCTGGCGGAGTGAGGTGATCGCCGATGTTCTGCAAGAGCGTCTGCACCGCCTTCGCTGAGACCTGCGCGCCGAAAACCTTCTGGCCCCGGCGCAGCGCCGCCACCAGGAACGTGCCTTGCGGCGAGGTGATGGAGAAGATCACCGGCCGCTCGGGCAACGACATCAGCTCGACATCGAGCGGCTTGAGGGCTGCGGCGATGCGCGGCTCTGCACACACCACTTCTCCGGCGGTCACCGTGAAGCCCACGTCGGTCAGCTGCAGTGCCCCCCTTTGCAGCACCAGCGTCGGAGAGGTCGATCGCATCTGGGCGTCGGCAAAGGCCTCGGCGAGCTCGTTTTGTGCAGTGGAAATTCGCCCGGTCCACAACACCTCGATGCGTTTTTCCACCGCGGCCCGCTCATTGACGATGCCCACGATGCCAAACCCCAACAACCCTGCCGAGGGCAGCACCACGAGGAGGATCAAGCGGGTGAACGTGCGCCGAAAGGAGAGCAGCTCGACGCTCGGAGGCACGGCCATGCGCAGCTTCTCGCACAACAGCCGTGCACTTTCTTGCGCATCATGGAGGCGAAGCGACCCAGAAAGAGAGAATGATCGAAACGCATCGCTCCGGCACCGAAGGCTCCGTATGCCGAACGCTCTTCAGGCACGCTGGCTGCAGAGTGGGCGAACGATTCGCAAGGCAGTTCAGATTCCGGGCAGTTGCGGTGAGTCGGAGCCAATCGCTCTGACAAGCATGACAGGGCATGGATGTCCCGCAGTCGGCCGGGCAAGATACGCAGCTTCATTTCCAGGACGTTTCCAGGTTGGGGGTACGACACGATGAACTTCTTCAAGCGATCGATGCTGCTCGGGGCCGTTGCGGCCGCCATCTCTTTCTCCGGCTGCACTCCTCCCAACAGCGGCGCATCGGCACGCGCGTCCGGCTCGCTGGCGCTGTCCAATGACGACTCGACCGTGTTCGCGGTCGACACCGACAACGGCATGCTCGCCGTGATCAACCCCGCGAAGACCGACGACGTGCGGCTGGTGCCCGTGGGCAAGAGCCCCGTGCGCGTCATCGTCGCTCCTGACGACACCGTCTTCGTGGCCAACAATGGCGACCGGTCCATCTCCGTGGTGCGCAAGGGCGACACGGCTGAATCCGCCCGCATCTCCGTCGGCGTCGAGCCCAGCGGCATGGCGATGACCCTCGACGGCAAGACCCTGCTCGTCGTCTCTGCCACCGCGGTCGATCGCACCGACACCGGCACGCTGACCTCGATCGACACCGCGACGCTCCAGAAGAACTGGGAAATCAACGTCGGTGAAGAGCCGCGCGCCGTGGCGATCATCGCCGGCAACCGCGCGATGGTTTCGCTCTACAAAACGGGCGAGCTGGTCGAGGTCGATCTCGGCAAGGCCGCCGTCGTCTCCTCCAAGACCGGCATCTACGAGACGGCCAACGCCACCCGTGTCAGCGGTGTGACTTCGCCCGTGCAGCCCTCGACCTTCCGCCCGCGCGCGGTGGCTGACCTCATCGTCACGCCGCAAGGTGACCGGGTGTTCGCTCCCGTCGTCTGGGCGCGTGAAGACGCCATCGGCCGCCGCCCGAGCACCGCTGGCGGGTATTACGCCGCGGGTGGCCCCTGCAACATCGGCGCGGTCGCCACGGCCGGCATCGTGACGGTGGACACCGGTGGCACGCCGCAGCCGCAGGTCGACGACCTCACCTCGTGCTTCAGCGCGGGCACGAACTCGGCTGACAAAGACTTCCCCTCCAGCACGCTGGCTTCGAGCGCCTCGGGCGCGGCCGCTTTCCAGGGCCCCATCGCAGGCGTGCTCGACCCGACTGGCACCTGGCTCTACGTGCTCAACCGCGAGACCCGGAACCTGGCGATCATGCCGGCCTGGAAGCGCAGCGGCACCGGCATCGACTTCGAGACCACGGGCACCTCGGTGCGCACCGTGCAGAACCTCGAAGGCCACGGCGCTGACGGTCTGGCCATCACCGCCGACGGGAAGCGCGTCTACGTCTACAGCCAGTTCAGCCACCAATTGGAGATCTTCGACGGCCAGGGCACCGGCGCGGGCGCGGTCATCGTGACCAGGCCCTCGGTGCGCAACGTGGCCCCTGAGAAGCTCGGCGCTGCGATGGCCGAAGGCCGCAAGCTGTTCTTCAACGCGCAGGACCTTCGCATGAGCTCGTCGTCGACGAACGTGGCCTGCAGCACCTGCCACCTCGAGGGCCGCGAAGACGGTCACGTCTGGCAGTTCCCCGACGGTGCTCGTCAGACCCCTGCGCTCGCCGGCCGCAAGCTGCTCTCGACCGCCCCGTACCACTGGAGCGGCGAGTTCCCCTCGCTCAACGAGTTCAACGTGCACACCATCACGGAGCGCATGGGTGGCTCGGGCCTCGATCCGCAGACCGCGCTCAAGCTCGACACCTTCATCGATCAGCTCCCGCTGCCCGAGAACCCGCTGCGCACGGCGATGAGCGGCGGTGCCTCTGAGCTGCGCGGCAAGGCGGCCTTCGAGAAGGCGGCGTGCGGCACCTGCCACGGCGGCGCGCTGTTCACCGACAACACCAACCAGGACGTCGGCACGCTGCGCCGCAGCGGCATCAACCCCGACAACGGCGTGGTCATGGCCAACGGCTTCAACGTGCCTTCGCTGCTGGGCATCGGCCGCAGCGCTCCGTACTTGCACGACGGCTCGCAGCTGACCCTCGAAGAGCGCGTGTTCAGCAACGTCGGTGATCGCCACGGCGTGACCTCGACCCTCTCGGTGGAAGAGCGGGCCGACCTCATCGGCTACCTGAAGTCGCTCTAAGGCGGCTGGGCGAATTTACGTTTCCACCTGGTGCCTCGACTCCGCTCATCCCGAGCGGAGTCGAGGGATTACCTCGCCTTCGGGCGGCAAGTGCCC
>JAYVFP010000157.1:0-40374 GCA_043773025.1 Archangium sp. | reverse complement strand
CGAGACCGGTGCGCATCTCTTTGAGCACTTCTTTCAGCTCGGGCGTGGCGGTCGAGAGCTCGGCTTCGAGGTAACTCAGGCCGCTTGAGACGTAGCTCAAGGGCGAGTTCACCTCGTGCACGATGCCCGCGCACAGCGTGCCCAGCGCGACCAGCCGGTCCGAGGCGATCAGGTGTTGTTGCGTGCGGGCGACCTCGCGCAGCAGCCTGCGCCGCTCGAACTGAACACGCAGGCGGTGGGCGAGCAGCTCGGGCTCGAAGGGCTTGAGCACGAAGTCGGTTGCCCCGCGCCGCAGCGCCTCGACGGCGGTCTCGATGCTGCCGTACGCGGTCATCACGATGACCGAGAGGCGCGGGGCGATCTCCACCGCGCGCTTGAGCAGTTGGAGGCCGTCCATCGGCTCCATCTTCAAATCGGTCAGGAGCAGGTCGACCTGGTGGTCGGCCAACCAGGCGAGCGCTTCTTCACCACCGCCAGCCTCATCGACCACGTACCCCTCCGCGCGCAGCAGCAGCGCAGTGGTGGCGCGCATGTTGCGCTGGTCGTCGACGACGAGGATGCGGCCCTTGCGCTGCGTCGGAGGAGCAGGAGTCACAAGGGGAACGAATAGCACAGCCGTCCGCTCCCAGCCGGCTTCTGATCCGCACCCTGCCGTTCGCGGTAGGTTCAGCCTTTGCCGGCGCGCCGGAGCAGCCGCTCGTCGCCCACTCGCAAGGTCACCTTCTCGCGATCGAAGTACTCCGCCAGGGGAATGAGGAATTTCCGGGACAGACCGGTGAGCTCTTTGAAGGTCTGCGTGCTGAGCTTCTCGTGCGTGGCGAAGTGCGTGAGCAACTTGCCGTGCAGCGCGGTGATGGCGCTCCTGGCAAAGAAAAGCTCGCCTGCGCGAACGGCCTGCCCCAAAGAGACCAGCGACTGGCCCAGCTCGATGACGCGCGCGGCGGGAAGGCGCAGGGCCGATTCCAGCTCGAGCAGCGTGGGCGGGGAGAGCTGTCGGGCCTCGAGCAACGCCGCCAGCTGCGTGTGCTGCGCAGCGGCGGCCTGGGTGAACGCGCGGCCCCGCCCGGGGAGCCGGAGGAGCTCTTCGACCAGCCCGACCTTCTTGCTCTCGAGGAGCACCAGCACCACGCGCGCGAAGACCCGCTCGGGGGGGGCGCCCAGGCGCTGACGCAGTTCTTCGCGCGGCATGCCCGCACGCTCGGGGCTGGCCAGGTGAAACGTCTCGAGTCGAGCCAGCGCACGAGCCTCCAGCGCCTTGAGCACTTCAGAGGCGATGAAGCGGCGGCTCTCCCTTTTCCGGGTCGCTTCGCCTTGGCCAGTTCTCCGCTCCGCTTCGAGCCTGGCTGGTCCACCGTCCCGGTGGACCGGCTCCGCTCCGCGGTCAACGAGCACGACCGTGCCGCGAGCGGAGGCGCGCTCCAACGCCCGCGCCACTTCTTTCTGCGTCGACTGCGCCCGCGCAAAGAGGCCCGCTTCGTCGAGACCGCCGTAGCCCGCCTCGGTGAGCAACAACCGCAGCCGCTCTTCCAGCGGCGCCTCTGCAAAACGCTGCAACCGCGCCGCGGCCCCCGCCCGCCGCCGGGGCGGATTGACCAGGAGCACCCGGCCCCCCGCCAACGTGGCCCCGCGCCCTTCGATGGCGTGAGTGCCGCGCACAATGAACCGCTGACCTGGAATGGCGGCCACCGGAGCGGAGAACCGAAGCTGCGCGAAGCAGCGCTCACCCGGCCGCAAGGAGTCGACGTCGACCAGGCGAACCACGGCCTCGACTTGATCGGTGCCCAGCGTCACTTGCTGCCGGCTGCGTCGGCCCAGCGGCGCTTCGACCGAGGGCAGCAGCGTGAGCTCGACGTCGAGCACCTTCGCCTCGGGCAGCTCCCCGGCACGGGTGAGCACGAGGCCCCGCCGCACCTGCGCCACTTCGAGCTCGGGCAGGTTCACCGCGACCCGGTTTCCCGCCACCGCCGCGGTCACGCTCTCGCCGTGCACCTGCAGTCCACGCACGCGCAGCGGCCCCGAGAGGCCCGGGAGCAGGCTGACGGCGTCTTCCGGTGTCAGCCGCCCCGACCAGAGCGTGCCAGTCACCACGAGCCCAAAGCCCTTCGCCGTGAAGGCGCGATCGATGGGCAGGAACACCGGCGCCTCGGGGCCGCGTGCGGCGTCGGGTTCGCCTGCGAGTTGTGCGACCAGGCGATCGATCTCCACGCACAGCGGGCCGAGCCCTTCGCCCGACTTCGCGCTCACCTGCACCAGCGCTGCGCCTTCGAAGGGCGTGCCTTCGACCAGCGACCGCAGGTCTGCTTCGAGCAACTCGAGCCAGCCCTCACCCAGGCCCGGCAGGAGATCCGACTTGGTCACCACCAACACGCCCTTCCGCACGCCCAGCAGCGAGCAGATGTCGACGTGCTCGCGGGTCTGCGGCATCACGCCTTCATCGGCGGCGATCACCAGCAGCGCGACGTCGACGCCTCCGGCCCCCGCGGCCATCGCCTTCACGAACCGTTCGTGACCGGGCACGTCGATGACGCCCACCGTCGCGCCCGACGGCAACTTCAGGTGCGCGAAGCCGAGCTCGAGAGTGATGCCGCGGCGTTTTTCTTCAGGCAGCCGATCGGTGTCGATGCCGGTCAGCGCCTTCACCAGCGAGGTCTTGCCGTGGTCGACGTGGCCCGCGGTGCCGACGATCATGAGTCACCGGCTTCGCCGGGCAATTCAGGCCAGAGGACCGACGAACCGATCCTCCCGAGCGAAGTCGAGGGAGTGTTTTTGTCTCGCGCCTCGAGTGGCATCTCGACTGCGCTCGATGCGAACGGTGGGCTGACCGTCACGAGCGCCGGGCGGCGCGCGCGGGCTTGCCTTCTTCAGGCTCGAACCGCTGATCCTCGACCACGTCCTGATAGTCCCAGGGGAAGACGAAGAAGTCGGCCGACGTGACGCCCACGAAGTCGGGCTCGAACTTCCCCGGCCGCGCGATCAACGCCGCGCTCTTGATCGCCTTCGCGCCCTGGGTGCGCGCGAGCCGTGTGGCGAACTCGATGCTGTCGCCCGAGCTGGCCACGTCGTCGACGATCAACACGCGCCGGCCCGCGATTTCTTTGGGCATGTCATCGGTCACGCGCGACGAGCGCCCCGTGTCACGGCTGCGATGCGTCACGCGCACCGGATAGAACTCAGCTTTGAGCGCACTGGCCAGCGCCCCGCCGACGAACACGCCGCCGTGCACCAGGCCCACCACCGCCTCGGCCTTGAAGCTGCGCACCTCGCGCGCGAGCGCCTGCACCTGGCGATCGAAGTCGCCCCAGGTCAGCTCGCGTACGGTCTGGCGGCCGCTGCTGCCCTCTCTGCCGACGAAACCCTGCGGGAAGCTGGGCATGCCTCCGGCTGCTGAGAACTCGTCTACCGGCGCTTCGGGCTTCGCCCTGGTGGGCCGGCTGGGCTTCGCAGACGCCACGGTCTTCTTCTTTTTCGTCGCCACGGTTGTTGGAGATTGGCCGAAACGGGCCCCGCCCGGAAAAGAATTACGCGGGACGCTCAGGTGCCGGAAAGAGGGAGCGTGCCAGGCAACGGCGCGCAGAGGCCCACGCTGCTGCCGAGGGTGACCTCCGCGGTGTACGTGGCGCCCAGGTAGACCACCGGGCGGGTGTACGTGACCGCCTCGGTGACGCTCGAACCGGCGTTCGCAGTGCCCGAGGTGGGGCTGACCGAGAAGCGGTTGGTATCGGTGCCCCCCAGCGTCAGCGTGTAAGCGGCGGCCAGATTGCCCGCGTTGTTCACCGTGAAGTTCCTCGAGCCGTTGCCGCTGAAGGTCAACGAGCTGGGGTTGAGCGTCAACACCGCGCCCTGGGCCGTCTCGTGCAGCGCCACGGTGTGCGTCTCGTTGACAGGCCCACCGCTGGCGGTGAGGGTCAACGTGTCGGCGAACGCATCAGCCACGGTCGACGACGTGGCAGGCACCTGCCTGGGCGTGATGGTCACCGTGCCCATCGCTCCCGCGGCGATGGAGGCCGGGCCGCTCACCGTGTACGCAGACGCCGCGCCGCCCGCGAGCGCGTAGCCGAAGGCCAACTGGTTGCTCGAGTTGTTGGTGACCGTGACCGCCTTCGCCATCGCCGTGGTTCCGCACGGCACCAACCCGAAGTTGAGGCTGGCCGCCGAGAGGGCCACCACGTTCCCGCCCGTGCCGATGCCCGACAGCAAGAGCGAGGTGAAGGGCAGCGGCTGGCACAACACCGTGGCGGCCGTCCTGCTCACCGCCGCCATGTCGCTGTAGCTGGTCTGCATGG
The DNA here is from genome assembly GCA_043773025.1 of Archangium sp. Lineage (GTDB taxonomy): Bacteria > Myxococcota > Myxococcia > Myxococcales > Myxococcaceae > Archangium_A. The sequence continues at coordinate 36,091 of JAYVFP010000157.1, read as the reverse complement.
TGGGGCTGAAGGTGGCGCTCTGGATGCTCGAGCTCCCCGCGTTCACCAGCGCGTTGGCCGGCATGCCGAACACCAGCGGCGCGATGGGCGAGAACACCAGCGCTCCGGGTGCATTGCCCGAGTTGCTCACGGTGAACTGGCCGTTGGCCGTGGCGCCCACCGTGATTGAGCCGAAGTTGATGCTCGACGACGAGATGGCGAACACGCTGCCGCGCGCGGTGAGCCGCAATGAAATGTTGTGCGGGCTGTCGGACGCTACGTCGGTGGTGACGGTGAGGGTGTCTGCGTAGAGGTTGGGCGTGACGGCCGAGGTCTGCGGAATCGGGTTGGGCGCGACCGTGATGACCAGCGTGCCGCCGTCGGCGACCACCACGCCCGAGGCGGGATCCAGGGTGACCACGTACGGTGAGCCTGCGTCGCGGCCGAGCGAAGACATGACGGTGTAGGCCGCGTTGCCGTTGTTGCGGAAGGTCACCGTCTTCGCGGTCGGGGTCGCTCCACAATTCACCGCGCCGAAATCGAGGGCGACGGGCGAGAAGCTCACCGAGCCCATGGTGCCCTGCCCGGTCATCCTCATCGGGGCGGGCAGCGGCGCGCAGAGCGGCTCACCGGCATCCAACGAGAGGGCCACCTGGGCCGACTCGGCGACGACCGAGTTGCCGGGGGCGAACGTGCCGGTCAGCGCCGTGCTGGAAGTACCCGGGGCCACCAACGCGCCCGCGGGGTTGAGCGTGAAGGCCGCGTCGTCGGGCGTCAGCGTGATGGTCGGGCTGGTATTGCCGTCGTTGAGCACCGCGAAGGGCGCGGTGGCCGTGTTGTTGACGGGCACCTGGCCAAAATCCACCGTGCCGGGGGCGAAGCTCAAGATGGCCCCGTTCGCGGTCTGGTGCAGGCTCAGGGGGTGACTCACGTCGTTCGCCACGTCGGTGACGATGGTGAGGATGTCTCCGAACGCGTTGAGTGAGGTGAGCGCCTGCGCGGGGATCGCCGTCGTGGAGACCGTGATGGTGATCGCATTGCTCGCGGGCACCGTGCCGCTCGAAGGCACGAAGCTGAAGGGCGAGCTGCTGCCCCTGGAAAGTGTGCCCGTCCACGCGAAGGCCTGGTTGCCGGTGTTGCTCAAGGTGAAGGTCTGGCTGGCCGCCACGGTGCCGCAGTTCACCCGCCCGTTGGCGCCGAAGAACACGTCGGTGGTGGAGAGCCCCACGCCGCCGTTGGTGCCCTGCCCCGACATGGGAATGTTCGCCACCGAGGCACCGCAGAGCGGCTGGGTGACGCGCAGCTCGGCGCCGCTGCTCGAAGGCGTGGTCCTCGTCGGGGTGAAACGGGCCTCGAGGAAGGTGAGGCTTTCGCCGGGCGCGAGCGTCACGGCCGCGGGCATTCCCGGGTACTGCACGGAGAACTGCGGGTCGCCGGGCGCGACGAGCACGAGGGAGGCCTCGACGTTGCCGGCGTTGGTCAGCGTGAGCGGCAAGGGCGCCGCGGTGGTGCTCACGGGGAGCACGCCGAAGGAGGCCACCGAAGGTGTCAGGGTGAGCGTGACGCCAGCAGCGCGGGCGGTGAGCGCCAGCTCGTGTCGGCCCATCGCATCGTTGGTGCCGAAGGTGAGCCTTCCCTGGAAATCAGTTCCAGCCATCGTGGTGGCGGGCACGCTCGCCGAGACGGTGAACGTGAGCGACTGGCCGGGGGGCACGACGCCGCTCGAAGGCGACACGCTGAAGATGGGCGAAGTGCCCGTGGACGCGCTGACGCTCAGCGGCGCGGTACCGGTGTTGGAGACAGTCACCACGCCGGTGGTGGCCACGCCGCAACCAGCCCGGGCGAGGTCGAGGCTCAGCGGTAAAATGGAGACGAACGCCGCGCCGGCATCGACGCCCGCATCGGTGCCGGCATCGGCACCCGCGTCGGCCGCGACGTTCTGAAGCACGCACGAGCCTCGCGCCACGAAGGCTTGCTTCACGCAGCGGCCCCACGAGGGACAGTCGGTGTCTTCGCTGCACGCGACCGCGGGGCCGCACTCGCAACCCGCCGCGACCATCATCGAGACCAGCAGAACGAATCGATTCATGGTGCAAACGCTCCAGTGAGGGTCAGCTGCGCTCCGCCCGGAGCAGGTACGAGGCTGACCACCGGCGTGGCCGGGGGGGCCGAGGTGATGAAGAGCACCACCGAGGTGCCCAGCAGCGCAGCGGCGCAAAGCGAGCTGACCAGCGAGATGGTGGCGTCGCGATTCACGCCCGCCTGGGTGCGCGCCTGCGACGCGTCGACCAACTGACCATCGAGCGGCAACGAGGTGCGCGCGGTGGCGGCAAAGATGCCGAAACCCGCGGCGACGCCGGCGGCTGCCACGCCCAGCCCCCCCACCACCCACGCACCGACCCGCGCGCCCTTCGGGCTGCTCTCGGCCCTCGGTTCGGGCGGGAGCGCGGGCACGACCAGCACCAGATCCTCCGCGGGCGGGCGCTTGAGGGGCGCGTCTACCGCGACCGGGGGCGGGGTGACTTCCGGGGGAACCATCGGCGGCGTGAGCGTGGCGGACAGTGTGCCCAGCTCGAGCGCGGTGATCAGCTGGCCCAGCGCGTCGCGGGCGGCCTCGTTGAACTTGCCGCGTCTGGGCACGGTGAAGGTCAGCCGGGAGCGCACCACCAGGCGATCCTGATTCACCACGCGCCCGGTCGCCGTCACTTCGGTGCCCGCGGCGTTCTGCTCCACCGAGGCGTAGATCGCGTAGAGCGCGCCGGCCGTGGTGGCGAGCTGCTGCAGACACTCGTCGCGCACGTCGCAGTCCTGCCGATTGTGCGCGGCGAGGGCGGCCTTCCACTGGCTCTTCGTCGACAGCAGCACCGCGGGGTTCTTCGCCAACAGCATGCGAAAATCGTTCTGCAGCTCGGTCTGTTGCGCCGAAGGCAACGGCGCCTTCACGTCGATCGGGTAGTCGACCAGCGTGGGTTTGCCTTGCGCGAAGGCGGAGGCCGCGAGCACCAGCACTGCCAGTTGAAGCCAACAAGTCTTCATCGGGAGAGTTCCTTTGCGAGCTGCTGAATGTGGCGCTCGACCGCAGCGCAATCCACGTTGCTTTCGGCCGACGCGATGGAGGCGGTCAGCGGGCCCTCAGCGTCTTCGAAACGGGTCCACGCGACGGAGGTGCCTTTGCTCGCGGCTTTCTGCTGCAGTTCCCGCAGATGCCCGCGCACGGCGGTGCGCCAGCGGTCGTTCACCTCACACTCCGGCAGCGCGACCTGCTTCGAGACCTGCGCCGGAACGCGAAGTCCCTTTCGATCTGGGAGAGGGTCACGCTTCAGAGCCTCGACCTTCGGAGCAGGCGAAAGCCGGGCCAGAGGCTCCAACTCCTCCGCACTGGGAGCCACCGGAACCGGAACCGGAAGCGGAAGCGGAGCAGTCACCACGGCCGCGGGCCTCTCCGGCTCGCCCGCGGCCCACCACGCCGTGGCAGCACCCGCCATCAACACCAGGGCCGCGACCACCACCGGCCACCGCATCGCGCGAGGGGGGCTGGCGAGCCTCGCGGGAATCTCAGCCGTCTGAAGCAGCATCGGGTTGGGCCGCTGCTGGGTCAGCTCGCGCTGCAGGTCGCGCGTGAGCTTGCGCAGGCGCTGCCTGACGTACTGCACACCCTGCGGCCGGTTCTTCGGATCCTTCTCCAACAACTCCGAGACCAGCAGGTCGAGATCTTCAGGGAACGCCTCACCCAGCCGGGGCGCGCGTTTGTGCAGGTGCTGCTGCAGCAGCTCGTGAATCGGGTCGAGCGAAGACTCGTGGGCCCAGAACACCTTCTTCCCGGTGAGCACCTCGTAGAACATCGCGCCGAACGAATAGAGGTCGCTGAGCTTGCTCACGCCCTCGCCAAGCGCCTGCTCGGGGGCGATGTAGTCGGGCGTGCCGGCGATCGCCGAGCGCGCAGACGCCGCGGCGTTCTGGTCACCCGCCAGCACCGCCGGAGCCAGCTTGGCCAGGCCAAAGTCGAGCAGCTTCACCACCTGCTTGCCGCCCGAGACCCTGGAGAGGAACACGTTCGAAGGTTTGAGATCGCGGTGAATCACGTCGATGGAGTGCGCCGCCTCGAGCCCATCGAGGATCTCTTCGGCCAGCGACAGCGCGCGGTGGAGCGGCAGCGCCCCGAACTCGTGCAGCTCGGCCTCGAGCGTGCGGCCATCGAGAAACTCCATCACCATGAACTGGCGCTGGTCATCGAGGGGGCCGAACCCCACGATGTCGATGATGTGGGGGTGTTTGAGCCCCGAGAGCGTCTGCGCCTCGCGCACGAAGTTGGCCGAGAGCTGCTGGTCTTCGGCCAATTCGGGCCGGAGCACCTTGATGGCGAAGCGCCGACCGAGGAAGGGGTGGCGGGCCTGGTAGACCAGCCCCATGCCGCCTTCGCCCAGCGGCGCCTCGATGACGTAGCCACCGACCTCACGCCCGACGAGCGGGTCGGGCCCCAGCAGCACCACCGGCTGGAGTCCTCGTGAATCTCCGCTGTCGGACCTGGGGGCAGTCATGACCTGGGTCGCTCTCTTAGTTGCCCGTCAGGGTGAGCGTGGTGGGCAGCGGTGCGCAGCGGCCCGCGGTGCTCGAGAGCGTGACGCCCGCGGTGGAAGTGGCGCCCAGGTAGACTGCCGGGCGGGCGTAGGTGACCGTCTGCGTGACGCTCCCGCCGCCGTTCGTCGTGCCGGACGTGGGGGTGACCGCGAAGCGCGCTGCGTCGGTGCCGCCCACGGCCACCGTGTACGCCGCCGCGAGGTTGCCGCTGTTGTTGACCGTGAAGTTCTTCGAGCCGTTGCCGGTGAACGACAACGCCGAGGGGTTCAAGGTCAGCACCGCACCCTGCGCGGTCTCGTGCAGCGCGACGATCTGCACCTCGTTGACCGGCCCACCCGTGCCGGTGATGGACAGCGTGTCGCCGAACGCATCAGGCGCGGTCGAAGACGTCGCGGGGACCATCTTCGCAGAGACCGTCACCGTCACCGTCGCACCTGCCGCGATCGAGGTGGGGCCCGTCACGTTGTAGGGAGAGCTGGCGCCGCGAGCGAGCTCGAGGGCGAGGGTGAGCGCCTGCGCCGAGTTGTTGGTGACCGTCACCGTGCGCGCAGTCGCCGTGGTTCCACACGGCACCAGGCCTGCGCTGCCGAAGGTGAGGCTCGAGGTGGAGAGCGTCATCACGTTGCCCGCAGTGCCCGCTCCGGCCAACGACAGGGTGGTCAACGGCAGCGGCTGGCAAAGCACCGTACCGGGCGCCGCGGCGATGCTGGCCGTGTCGCTGTAGGACATCGCGCCCATCGGCGTGAGCGTGCCGGTCTGACCCGTCGAGGTGTTGGGGTTGACGCTCGCGTTCGACGGCAGCCCGAAGATGGTGGGCTGGCCGGGCGTGAAGACCAGGGCGCCCACGGCATTGCCGCTGTTGCTCACGGTGAACTGCGAGCTCGCCGTCGCGCCGACCGCCACCGAGCCGAAGTTGATGGCCGTGGTGGAGATCGCAAAGATGCTGCCGCGCGCGGTGAGGCGCAGCGCAATGGCGCGGGGCAGATCACCCGAGACGTCCGTGCTCACGGTGAGGGTGTCGCCGTAGAGATCCGGCGTGACGGCCGAGGTCTGCGGAATGCCGTTGGGCGCGACGGTGATCACCACCGTGCCGCCGTCGGTCTCAACCCGGCCCGTGGCAGGCGCCATGGTCACCACGAAAGGCGAACCCGCGTCGCGGCCCAGCGCTGGAGTCACGGTGTACGCCTGGTTGCCGTCGTTGCGGAACGTGACGGTGCGGGGCGCGGGGGTGGTGCCACAGTTGACCGCGCCGAAGTCGACGGCCACGGGCGAGAAGCTCACCGAGCCGCTGGTGCCCTGGCCGGTCATCGGGAGCACCCCTGGCAGCGGCGCGCAGCGCGGCTCGGCCACATCGAGGGTGAGGGTCACGGTCGCGGTCTCAGGCACCACGGCGAGGCCCGGCGCATAGGTGCCAGTGAGCACCGTGCTGGAGCCCGACGTTGCGGCCAGCGGGCTGACCGGACCCAGGGTGAACTTGGGGTTGCTCGAGGTGAGGGTCACCATCGGGCTGGTGTTGCCCGCGTTGACGATGGCGAGCGGCGCAGTGGTGGTGGTGTTGACCGGCACCAGGCCGAAGTCGACCGAGTTGGGGGCGAAGCTGAGCACCGCGCCGTTGGCCGTCTGGTGGAGATTGACCGGGTGGGGCTCGGCGTTGGCCACGTCGGTGACGATGTTGAGCACGTCGCCGAACGCGTCATCGGCGGTGGGCGCTTCCGCGGGGATGCCCGTGGTGGTGAGGGTGATGGTGACCGTGCCCGTGTTCGCCGGCACGGTGCCGCTCATCGGCGCGAAGGTGAAAGGCGAGCTGGCGCCCTTCGCCAACGTCGCCGTCCACGCGAAGGCCTGGTTGCCGGTGTTGCCGAGCACCAGGGTCTTGCTGCCCGCGGTGGTGCCGCAGTTGACCCGGCCGTTGGTGCCGAAGAACACGTCGGAGGTCGAGAGGGTGACGGTGCCGTTGGTGCCCTGCCCCGTCATGGGGATGGCGGAGATCGAGCTGCCGCAGGTCGCCTCAGAGACGGCGATCGCAGCGCTGCCGGAAGACGGGGCGATGCGCGCGGGGGTGAAGCTGGCCTGCAGGCCCGCGAGGTTCGCACCGGGCGCCAGCGTGAAGCCATCAGGGGAACCCACCAGCCACTGCAACGAGAACTGCGGGTCGATCGGCTGCGTGAAGCGGATGGTGGCCGGCACGTTGCCGGTGTTGGTCAGCACCAGCGGCAGCGCCGGCGCGACGGTGTTGACCGGCAACACGCCGAAGGAAGCGACGGTCGGCGTGAGGGTGAGCGTCACGCCTTTCGCCTTCGCGGTGAGCGGCACCTCGATTTTGGCAGCAGCAGAGTTCGTGATGAGCGTCAGCAGGCCCGCGAAGTCGGTACCGGCGACCGCCGTGGCCGCCACCGTGGCGGTGAGCGTGAACTTCACGTTCTCGCCGGGGGCGATGGTGGTGTTGGCCGGGCTGACGCTGAAGACGCTCGAGGTGCCGAGCGACGCGCTCACCGAGAGCGGCCCCGTGCCCGAGTTGGTGATGCTGACTTCTTTCGTGCGAGCGGCCCCGCAGAATGAGTCGTCAAAGTCGACTGCCGCCGGCGTGACAGTCGCCACGGGAAGACCCGGAACGCCAGAGTCCACCACGGGAATGACGGGGGGCGAACAGGCGCTCAAGGCCAGGAGCACTGCGGAAAACGTCAGCGGTCGAACAATCACGGGGGGCTCCAGGGGGGTGGGGGCAACGGCCTGTCAGCAGGCCAACTCGGCCACTTCGAATGGGTATTGCGTGAGGCCCCCGCCGTGGATCGCCCCAGGCGCAGAAAACGCGGCGCTCCGGGTCTGGCAGTCGTCAGCTCAGAACACGGTGATGGTCAGCGACACGCTCTGGCTGATGTTGAGGCTGTCAGCGCCGCGCACCGTCATCGGGTAGGTGCCCGCCGCCGTCGGCGTGCCGCTCAGCTCGGCGCCCACCAACGCCACTCCAGGCGGCAGCACCCCCGAGGTGATGGACCACGTGTACCCCGGCACCCCTCCGTAGGCTTTGAGCGGCTGGCTGTACGGCGTGCCCACGCGCCCTTCGGCGGCGTGGCGCGTGACGATCACGAAGACCGTGTCGAGCGCTTTGGTCTCGATGGTCAGCATCCGGCTGGCCAGCTGCGGCGGCGTCGCGGAATCGCTCACGGTGACGCCGAAGGACACGATGCCCTGTGCGCCCGGTGTTCCCTCAATCACGCCGCCATCGAGGTCGACCAGCGACAAGCCCTGAGGCAGGGCCCCGCCATCGATGACCCACTTGTACGGGAGCGTGACTCTGCCCGCGTCGGATCCACCCGTCGCGAAGAGTCGCTGCGAATACAGCTGACCCTGCCGGCCTTCGACCAGCTGCGAAGGGCTGCCCGGGCTCGCCACCCGAAGAAGCGGTCGCACCTCGAGGCTGTACGCCGTCGTCACCTGCTTCCGCTGAGGCGTCGCTTGATCCTCCACGGTGATCGAGAATCGAAAGGTGCCCACGGCGCTGGCCGAAGAGGTCGCGAGCTCTCCGCCCACGCTCAGCGAAAAGCCGGGCACGCCACCGTCGATGTCGAAGGAGTACGTGCCCTGGCCTCCGCTCGGCCTGAACGTGAAGCTGTAGGGCCGTTTCTCCACCGCCGCCGGCAAGGGACCTTCAGCCAGCGTGAGCCCCGCATCGGTGCCGGCGTCTTCGCCCCCATCCACACCCGCATCCACGCCTGCGTCTTTCTGACCGGCGTCGACTTCATCAGCGCAGTCTTCGCCGCACTCCGGCACGCAGCGCTGCGCCTCGGCCAGGCAGTACGCACCGGCAGGGCAGGCGCCTGCCTCACAGGGCAGAAAACGCGAGAGGTCGGGGTTGAAGGAACACCCGCTCACGAAGAACAACGAGACGACAGCGGCGCGTCTCATGGCAGCTCGACCACCCAGAGCACGACGGCCCCGATGACCAGGGCGCCAGCCACGCCGAACAAGACGTTCGCCGCCGTGGCCTCGTCACGCCCGGTCTTGAGCTGCCCATCGACGCAGTCACGAAAGGCAACGCCGCCCGAAGGACAGCCCGTCATGCCGCTGGAAATCACCTGCTCGTTGCGGCGCGACTCGAGGCCGAGCGCGAGGCCTGCTCCTGCGCTCGCGACGGCAGCCGACGCGGCCACGAGGGAAGGCCAGCGCCGGGGCCCAGCGCGCTTGGTCGAATCCCACTGGTAGAGCAGGCCGACCGCGGCCAAGATCTCGGCTTCAGAGGCGGTGGTGCGGGCGCTGCGGGCGGCGGTGCTGCGCAGGAGATCGACGTTCATTCTGGCGCCCGCTCCCACCACCACGCCGCTGATCAGCTCGTCGCCTTCGAGCGCCTCGAGTTGCGCTGCCACGCAGGCGAGCTCGCCGCACGGAGGCAGGCGGTGACGCTCGAACCTCCCGAGCTTCTCAATGGTGACGCTCCGCTCTTCGACGCAGAGGCCCGGCCTGAGCGCGAGGCCCTGGCGCACCTGCTCTTCGATCGCCCTCGCGGCAGCCGGCGAGGTGGCGAGCGGCTCGAACGGCGTGACCACCACGCGCGTGCACGGGCTGGCCGTCAGGAGCAGCGAGACCCACAACGTCACGCTCACTGTTCCCCCCCAGAGCGAGGGCGCGGCCAGAGTTCATCGGAGTCAGGAGCGCCCGGAGGTCTTCCCGAGCAATGCTCAGAGCCATTCATTTTTCCGCCGACCCTCTCGGGGGCAACAGTGGGGGGGCCACGGCTCATGGGGCGAGATCCGGCTCGGGAGCGGGCCCCACCGGCAGCTCTCCACTGCTCGACACGAAGCCGCCGTAGAACCGCGCGCCGTACGGCCGCTCGAAGAGGTGCTCGCGGAAACTCTCATCGAGCGATCCACCGCGAGAGGCGATGCCGGTGGGGCTCCACGCCAGCTGGTTCACGTCGATGAGCTTGCCCTGGGTGCCGGTCTCGAGCCGCGCTTCACGTGAAGGGGTGCGCACGAAGAAGGTCTGACCGGGCGGCAACGCGAGCACCAGCGGGCGGTCTGATTCTTTGTTGAAATCAGCGAGGCGCACACCCCGGCTGTCTTCCACCCAGTGCCGGCCCTGGAGACCCGCGGGCAACAACAGGTACGCGCTCGAACTCGGCGCGGTCAGATCAGCCAGCGCCGCCGAACGATCCCGCGCCGGCGGGCGCGCGAACATGTTCACCCGGCCGCGGGGATCGTCGACCTGCTGGTTGGCCGCGGCCACGAACGCGCGCAGCTCGGAGTACTCCACCCTGCCATCGGAGTTCACGTCGGCCGCGCCCAGCAGCGCCGAGATGATCTCGTGCGAAAAGACGCCCGCGTTGATCGCCGCCCATTCGTGGCTTTCCTGCTGGCTGCTGGTCGAGAGCACCACGCCCACGTCGGGGTACTTGTCGAGCGAACGCTCCTCGAGGAACTGGGCCACGGCGACGGCCTGGCCGGCGGCGACGGGCAACGAACCGCCGCGCTGGTTCACGAAGAAGTACGAGTCACACGCATCGATGATCAGGTGCGTGGTGCTCGCCTGGATCGGTTCGATCACCTGGCTGAACAGTTCGGAGCGGGTGAACTGCTCACCCAACAAGGCGATCGAGCCTTCCCCTGCTTCGCCGCGCTGGCCGTGACCGGTGAAGACGAAGAAGAAGACGGGGCTCTTGCCAGCGGCGCGATCGGCCTTCATCGCCGCGTTGATGGTCTTGAGCGCGTCGGTGAGCTCACGGCGCGAAGGCGGCCGGGTGACCGCGGCCAGCCCGGGAAAACGGCGCTGCGTGTCGTCATCGAGCACCGTCAGCAGCGTGACCTGCGCCGCCATCGGCTTGAAGACGGTGAAGTAACGCGCGCCGTCGTCATCGGCGTACTGCAGCCTCGCGAGTTTGGGATCGTTGCTCGAATTGTTGGCGACGATGAGCGCGTACACCGGTGCGCTGGCGCCGAGTGATGTCGCGACGATGAGAGAGAGTGTGAGCACGCGCGAAGAACATTATCGCGATCGACGAGCCACAGTCGTGGTCACCAGCAATACGTCTACAGCCAGCGCTGGCGTCAGATGCAGGAGACACGCTAGGGACCCCCCATGGGTTTCGACCGTGCCCTCCTGCAGCGGTTCCGGGACGGTGAGACCGATGCCCTGGGAGAGGTGTACCGACAGCACACCGGCATACTCACGCGCATGTTGCGCGCGGCAGCGTTTCGCGGACAGACGTTCGCGAGTTTGAGGTCAGCGATGGAACTCGAAAACGCGATCGTCGAAGTTTTCAGTCGCGCGTTCGAGCCGCGGGCGCGGCAGGTCTACGACGGCCAGCGCCCCTACGAACACTTTCTGATGGGCATCGCGCGCAACTACCTGCTCGAGCTCATGCGCAACCGCGAGCACCCCGTGGGGCTCGACGTGTCGGAAGAGCTCGATGCTGCGCTCTCGCTCGAGCGCCCTGACGTGCACGAGCAGCTCGAAGATCGCGAAGTGAACGAGCTGATGCGCCGGTTCCGCGCTGAGTTGGGTGAAGAAGAAGGCCGCATGTTCGACCTGCGCTACGTCGAAGGGCTCACCCAGAACCTCGCCGCCGACAAGTTGGGGCAGACCCGCATTCAACTGCGCCGCCGGGAACACAAGCTTCGTGTGCGCCTGCTCGAGTATCTGAAGGCGCACGGTTATCTGGGTTCGGTCACCGCGACGGGCTGGTCGTTCATGACGGAGAGCACATGAACTGCGAAGCCGCCCGCGCCGCCATGGAAGATCAGTTCGCAGGTGAGATCGCGCCAGAGCAGGCCGGGCACCTGCGCGAACACCTGGCGACGTGCGAGGGGTGCCGCGAGCGGTACGACCGGCTCGCCCGCGTCGACCTGGTGTTCTCGAAAGGCGCGCTTTCGGAGCAGCGCATGGACGCCCTGCAGGCACGGATTTTGGGGCCGAAAGCGGTCAGTGCGGTAGCAGCCCCGCCTCCTCTGGTGCGCCGGGGGTGGACCACGCTGCTCGCAGCCGCCGCGGTGGTGGTGGTGGTGTCGGCGATGGCGATCACTGCATGGCGGGCGTCGCGCGACGACGGCTTCACGCCTCGTGGCGGGGGCACCAGTTGGGGGGTTCGCGCGTTCTGCGTGAACGAAGGCAAGGTCACCGGCGAAGCGCTGGCCGGTGGCACGTTGACCTGTCCTTCCGGTTCGATACTTCAGTTCACGTACACCGCGCCTGAAGCAGCGAAGCTGTCCATCGCGCTCGACGGAACGGATCAGCGCTTCTTCCCTGCGGATTCTGCGCTCGCCTTGGTGAAGGCGGGCATCGACGTGCCGCTGCCCACCAGCACGCCGGTCGGGGAGTGGCTGACGGGGCCGCAGCGCGTGACGGCTCGCTTCACCGACGCCAGTGGTGCCACGCTCGCTCAGAGCACCCTCACCGTCACCCCTCGCTGAACTGATGCCGGAGCTGCCCTTGTCTCGTTCTTCCATCGTCGTGTGTTGTGTCGCGTTCATTCTCTGTGGCTGCGGAGCCATCGGCTTCGACGTCGAGCAGAAGTTGCCTGAGCAGCGCATTGAGAAAAGTGTGCTGGGTGGGTTGTTGCCCGCGCTGTTTCCCAACCCCGCGAGGCTGACGGTCGATCTGAAAGCCGAGCAGGAGAAACGCGGCACGGGGCCGGCGACGCAGATCTTCCTCAAGAAGCTGCAGTTCAACATCACGCCCGCGGGCGCGCCGTCGGGGACCTTCGATTTCCTGGAAGAGGCGCACCTGTACGCCGAGTCGAGCGCCGTTGGGTTGCCCAAGGTAGAGATCGCCACGCTCAAGCCCGTGCCGCGCGGGGCGACCAGCGTCGACTTCAAGATCGTGCCGAACGTGAACCTGCTTCCGTACGTGAACGCCGGGGCTGCGCTCTCGGCCACAGCCACCGGAACGCAGCCCAATCAAGACATCACGTTCGACGGGTTGTTGATCATCGACGTGCGAATCTAATTCGAATTACGGAGCGCAGCTCTCGAGCGCGCTGCTCACCAGCACCAACCCACCGACCCGGCACGTCATCGACGCCACCGAACACGTCGTCGCCGCGGTACACGCTTCGAAACAAGCCCGGCCGCTGCCCGTCGAAGGCGCCTGCAGCACGCCACACGCGCCGCTCAGGCACTGTGAATCGGTCACGCAGCTCTCGCCACCGCGCAACACCCCGCTGGTGGGAGCCCGGCACCGCAACGTGAGCGCCGAGAACGGATCCGCAGGGCTCAGCTCAGCTGAGCACACGGCGAGGCCACCATCGGGCCGGCAATCGACATCCGCCGTGCACGCCGAGCCCGCACACAACCTGCGCGTGGCGAACTTGTCATCAGCGGTGCCGGCGACCGCATCAGACCCGCGGCTGATCAAGTGCGTGGTGGGCAGACAACTCAACGGCAGCGTGCCGCCATCGACCGCGCACGTCTCGCCATCGCGGCAGGGGCTTGCGCACGTTCCACCGCGGCGAACACCGCGCGAGTCATCGAGCACGCACAGTGAGCTGCGGCACTGGCCGCCAAACGTGCAGCTCGCACCCGCCGGCAACGCACCCGAAGGCGGGCTGCACGTGGTGGTGAACTGGGGCGTCGTGGGTGAAGCGATCACCCGCACCCGGCAAGTGAGGCCTGCGTCGTAGCCCCCACAATCGCGCTCGGCTTCACAGCGCGGCCGGCACCCCCGCACGAACCCCTGGTTCCCGTACGCCGTGGTCAGCAGGAAGTCGGCGTCACACACGCCCGCATCACCGCAGTCTGCATCCACCGCGCAGCCGGAGAAGCAGAAGTACGGATCGGCCGCCGGCGGCAGTGGATCTCTGACGCAGTTGCCGCTCTTGCACTGGCGGTCACCCGAGATCGTCCCGCCATCGGTCAGCGGCACCGCACGGCAGGGCGCCAATGCGCCGCCGTCGCCGGCGTTGAACTGACAGACCGGGGCGACCTCGTCGTCGTCAGACGGCACGTCGTACGGCTGACAGCTCAGGCCGGGGCGGCACGCCGAGTCGGCCTGACACTTCGCCCCGAAGCCCGTGTCGGCGAGGCACACGCCGTACTCACGGCCGCTGAAGTCTCCTGAGAACGCCGTGCACTGCTCACCCACGGGGCAGGTGCCCGACGCGAACGGGTTGCAGTACGCGCGGCACAGGGCCAACGACGCGCTCTGGGGCACGCACTGCAGGTTGGGCTGGCAGTTGTTGGTGCCGTCGAGGTTGCGCACGCACGGCTCACGCAAGCCGCGCTGCCCGGCGTTGGGCGCGAAACACACCCCGATGGGCCCCATCGACTCGAACACCAACGACGTGGTCGAGCTGTAGTTGAGCGCGTAGCAGATCTGCCCTGCGGCGCAGCTCGGTTGATACAGCGCGCAGGCGGCCAGACACACCGGCGCGCTGTTGAGCAGCACGCACACCAGACCCTGGCCGCACGAGATGCCCTCGGGGCAGGGCGCATTCGAAGGCGCGCCTACGCAGAAGTTCCCCGAGCTGCACTCGAGGCCGTTGGGGCAATGCGCGTCTGAAAGACACCCCACGCAGCGGCCGTTGGTCGAGCAGTGCGCGGGCCCGGGCGGCTGGCATTGCTCGTCGCGCGTGCACTGCACGCACTGGCGAAGGGCCGGGTCGCAGACCGGGCGCTCCTGGGGGCAGTCGGTGCTCGCGCCACACTCCGCGCACGAGAACGTCGCGCTGTCGCAGAAGCCGGTGGGGCAATCGATGCTGGTGGTGCAGCCGCGGAAACGGCACTGGCTGCCCACGCAGCGTTCGCCCAGGCCACACTCGAGATCGTCACTGCAGGGCACGTCGGTTTCGCAGACCTGCTGACGGCACACGCCGCCGAGCGTCACGCAGTCTTCGGCAGAGTCGCAGGCCGTGGGCAAGACGCCCGCGTCGGCTTCGACCGCGGCGTCGGGTACCAAATCCGGAGCGGGGCACGCGCACAAAATCGTCGCAGCGGCGAAGAAGAGAAAGGGTCGCACCGGCCGGGCAGCTTACCCGCCGCGCAGGACAGCACCACCAGTCCCGGTACCTGGCCGCAGTGAAGATGATCGGCTGGTTCACACCGGTCCTCCCGAGCAGGGAACCGGCTTCACCGGCGATTCCATCGAAGAACAGCCAGCCGGTCATCCCGAGCGAAGTCGAGGGACTACCTTTACTCGCGCGGCAGGTGGCATCTCGACTGCGCTCGATGCGAACGGTGTGGGCTGTTCCTTAGGAGCAAAGTCGAGGGAGCACTTCCGCATCGCGCAGCAGTGGCATCTCGACTGCGCTCGATGCGAACGGTGACGTTCTCGATCGGTCAGAATCACTGTGTCGACGTACTAGCCGCAGAAATGCAACACGGCCGCAGTCAAAATCTCGGCCGCGCGATGCAGCTCGTCGACCGGCACGTACTCGCCCGTCTGATGCGCCACCGTGATGTCGCCGGGGCCGAACACCACCGGCACCGCTCCCAACGCGGCGAGCTGAGGGCCTTCGGTGCCGAACGAGACCGTGTCGGCCGCCTTGCCCGACGCCATCGCCAGAAAGGCCACCACGTCGGCGTCGACCGCGGTGTCGTAGCCACGATCCATCCGCAAGGGGCGCACGGTGGCCACGAAGCCCGGCTCTTCAGCGCGGCACTCATCGATGAGCTTCTCCACCGCGTGCAGCACCACGTCAGTGGACTGGTTGGGCAACGGCCGCCACTCGAGCGTCAACTTCATGTGCCCGGGAATGACGTTCTTCGCCTTGCCGCCCGAGGCCATGCCCACGTTGAGCGTCGAGAAGCCGGGCACGAAGTCGGGGTGCGTCTGCTCGCGAAGCGCTCCTTTGGAATACTTCTCCAACTTGGTGAGCAGCCGCGCGCCGCGGAAGATCGCCGAGGCGCCGGTGTCGGGGTAGGCCGAGTGGCCCTCTTTTCCCTGCACGTCGATCTCCGCCAGGCAGTAGCCCTTGTTCGCGCGAATGGGGCGCAACGAGGTCGGCTCACCGATGATGGCGCGAAGGGTCTTGCCCTTGCCGGCCTCGAGCAACTTCTTGGCGCCCACGCAGCCGAGCTCTTCGTCTGCGGTGAACAGCAGCATGAAGGGCTTCTTCAATTTCCCCTGCGTCTGCTTCGCCGCGGTGATCGCGCAGGCGATGAACGCCTTGGTGTCGCACGAGCCGCGGCCGTACAGCTTGCCGTCGCGTTCGGTCAGCGTGAGCGCTTCGGCCCAGCTCGCATCGAAGGGCACACAATCGGAGTGCCCCACCAGCGCCAGCTCGGGCAGCCCTTCGCCGAGCTGACCGATGAGGTTGGCCTTTTCGACGCCGGCGTCGTCGCGGTAGCGCTGCACCTCGCAGGCAAACCCCAGCGAGACGAGGTGCCGCTGCAGCACCTCGACCATGGGCAGGTTGGTGCGCGTCGACGTCGAGTCGACGGCGACCAGCTCTCGAAGCAGTGTCACCAGGCCGGGGTTCATGGGTTTCAGGGCAGGAAACCAGCGGCGACGATCGTGCGCTGATCTTCGGCGAGGCCCAGGTACGAGCTGACGCCGGGCGCACCGATGGGCTGGTTGGTCTGCGTCACGCTCTGCTCGGCGTTCTCGAGGATCGAGTTGGTGCTGTAGACGTAATAGGCGCGCCCACCACCGACGCGAAGCATGTCGAACCACTCGACCGCGCCGCTGCGAGACCCCTGGCCGACGGCCTGGCCGGTGGTGATGTACCGAACCGCGGCCGAAGGCTCGTCGACGATGTACGCGCTGGTTTGATCGAACGAGACCGCGGCATACCGGGTGACCGCGTTGGGGCCCGTGCCCAGGAGGCGCACCGAGGTGCTTTGCACCGGAATGGTCGTCGAGACGGGAATGGTGCGCACCGCACCGTCACCCAGGTACGCGCGCCAGCCCGTGCTGGAGAGCTGCGGGAAGACGATCAGCGGCGGGCGAATGACCGCGCCCACCATCGACCCGATGATGTCGTTGTCGGTGGCGACCACGCCGGTCTTGACCAGGTGCAACGTGCGCGGCGAACCTGAACCCACGTCGAACGCAAAGGCGCGGGTGGGCGAGATCCAACCCACGACCCACGGCTGGGTGCCGCTGGCGAGGTTCATGGTGGTCGTGGTCGGGGGCATCGCTTCTTCTCGCGCAAAATAAGTGGTGCCCACGTTGAACGCCCACACCACGCGGTCTCCGGCCTCGTTCAGGCGGAAGTTGAGAGAGGGGTGGGCGGTGAGCGGAATCTGCGCCGCGGTCATCGAGTTCACGCAGAAGGCCGAGGTGAAGGTCAAGGTGACGGGGTTCCACGTGCTGAAGCACGGGTAGTCGCCGCGGCTGTCGAGGCCGATGTCGGTGAAGTTGTACAGCGTGGTGGGCGTGGGGCTGGCACCCATCACGCGCTGGGCCACCGTGGTGCTGGTCGGGCCCAGCACCCACAGCTCACAAGTCGCACCGCAGTTGGTGAGGGCGTACGCGGTGGGGACGGTGCCGACGGTGCTCACGTTCGTGAAGACGTTGGGCACGTCGATGGTGGGGGTGACCAGGCGCACCGAGTTCGCGGTGTCGCGCACGAACCAGCGATCGACCGACGAGAGCTGAATGGCCGCGGCAGCGCCCGTGGTGGGGAAGGTCTCGGGCATGTTCGCCGTGGCGAACTTGATGCGGGTGAGGTTCGAAGGCGTCGAGCGCTGAATGAAGATCGCCGACTCGTCAGAGGAGAACTCGAAGCGCACCACCGGGTTGACCGGTGAGACGAGCATGGTGAACGTCTGCAGGGTGGCCGTGCCGATCTCGTAGACGAACACCGTTTGGTTCACGTACCAGGCGGCGTACTTGCCGTTCTTCGAGATGCGCTGACCCGAGGTCGCTCCGACCGCGAGAATGCGGAAATCGTAGGTCGTCGAGTTGACCAGCGCGAGGCGGGAGAACGTATCGCTGAACTGCACCAGCGACCACGGCACGGTGTCGTTGAGCAGCGCGCTGCTGGTGGTGACCTGGGGCTGGCTGATGGTGGGCGAAGAACGCCAGATCGGCCGGTACCAGGAGACTTCCGCACCGGGCAGCGACTGCCTGCCACCCTCGATGACGGTCACGCGGCCGAGCACGAGCGGGGGGTGCTGGGGCGCGTTGGCCACCACATCCCAGACGCCGACCGGCAAGGCCATCGTGTACGCCCCGTTCACCTGCGGCGTGGCGGTGACGCCAGTGCCGGGGGCGGTGACGGTGATGTCACGCGGCGAGCGGGGGCCGCGAAAGGTGACCACGCCGGCGACGGTACCGGTGCGCGGCGCGTCGTCGCTCAGGGTGAGATCGACCTCGGGGTTGGCGCCCCGCACCACGGTGACCATCGCGGTCGCCGAGCGGAAGAACGGCGCGGTGCCCACGCGCACCAGCACGCCCTGCATGCCGGTGGGCACGTCGACGAGCTGGTAGCGGCCCATCGCGTCGGTGACGGCCGAGGTGTTGGTGCCGGTGATGATCACCGGCGCGCCGGCGACGGGCATGGCGTTGAAGGTCACCAGCCCGCCGACGCGGCCGACCGGCGTCAGGCGGAGCTCGCCTGCATCGATGGAGCCCGAGGCGTTCACGCCCACGGCGACGCGGCCCTCGCGGGTGTCTTTGCCTTCGACGCTGATTACGTACGCGCCGGTCTTGAGACCCTCGAAGCTGAACGAACCACCCGCGGTGGTCCGTACGCCGCGGGTCTCAGGGCCGGTCGCAGTGACGGTGAGCTCTTCTGCGCCCGAGTTGTCGGCCATCACCACGCGGCCGGTCACCTTGGCGGTCGACGAGCGGAACGCGAGGATCGGCTCAGGGGAAGCCTTGCCGTTGGTGATGGTGGTGGTGGCGTTCACCTCTTCGACGTCGGCGTTGCGCACGGTCGCGCGCACCACGTACTTGCCGTCTGGCAGGCTGCCGATGATGAAGGCGCCGTCGTCGCCCGTCACCGTCGCGCCGCTCTGAGGGCCGTAGACGATGACGGCGATGCCGCCGGCAGATCCACCTTCGACGGTCACCTTGCCCGAGAGAACACCAGCGGGACCGCACGCAGTGAGCAGCACAGCTCCGAGGAGCGAGATCGAGTTACGCATGTATGTGTTCCCTCCTGAAAGAGGGGGAGCGTACCCGGTTTTCGTTCGGGCTCTCAGGAGAAGTCGGAGCAGCGGCCGTGCAAGGGAGGACCAGCCAGGGTTTTACGAAATAAGAACGGGCTTCGCCGGCGATTTCCTTCCGAAGAACAACCGGTCCTCCTGAGCGAAGTCGAAGGGGCACTTCCGCCTCGCGCAGCAAGTGGCATCTCGACTTCGCTCGATGCGAACGGTGTGGGCTGTTCCTTAGGAGCGGAGTCGAGGGATTGCCTTTCCTTGCAGTGCAAGGGCTCGGGGAAACCGGTGATGGAACCCGAGTCCTATTTCCAAAGACCCTCTTGGGAGGACCGGTGGGAAAACGGTCAACGAAGCGACTTCACCACCTCGAGGAAGCGCCGGCCTGTCGCCTCGCCCTCGACATGACGGCCTTCCGTGATGATGCGCCGCCCGGCGACGAACACATCAGTGACCGCGGACGCAGGCGCGCCCAGCACTACCCGCGCCAGCGCCGAATCATCACTGCCCAGCACCGACGGGTGATTC
Source organism: Archangium sp. (assembly GCA_043773025.1). Classification (GTDB taxonomy): domain Bacteria; phylum Myxococcota; class Myxococcia; order Myxococcales; family Myxococcaceae; genus Archangium_A. The sequence continues at coordinate 16,973 of JAYVFP010000157.1, read as the reverse complement.
AGATCGACCGCCACGAAGTCGGCCGCGTCACCCGGCGCGAGGCCACCACCGCTGAGCCCCAGGCTGCGCGCCCCCTGCACCGTCATGAACTCGAGCAGCCGCGCGGCCAGCGAGTTGCGATTCCCAGAACCCGGCGCCAGCACGTTGCGCCGCAGCCGCAACAACCGCAGATGCCCTTCGACCTGCTGCGCTTCCTGAAGCAGATCCACGTGCGCCTGACTGTCGCTGCCCAGGCTGACGCCCGCGCCCGCGCTCAGCAGGGCATCCACTTCCACGATGCCGTCCCCTAAGTTGCGCTCGGTCGAAGGGCACGCGCACACGGTGGCCCGCGCGCGGCCCAGCCGCTCGATCTCCCCGCGATCCAGATGAATCGCGTGCACGGCGGTGAAACGATCGCTCAGCAGCCCAGCGCCCTCGAGCAGCTCGACCGGGCGCATGCCGTACTCCGCCGCACAGGCGCGAATTTCACCGGGCTGCTCGGCGACGTGCATGTGCACCGGCCCCGTCTTCCACGACCGGCCGATCACCTCGAGCCAGGCCTTCGGCACCGCGCGCACCGAGTGAGGTGCGAGGCCCACGCTCACCAGGGCATCACCCTTCACCGCCACCGCGAGCTCACTTGCGCGCCGCAAGAACGTGTCGACGTCGGCGTCGATGAAGCGCAGCTGGCGCGGGTTGGGCTCGACCTGAAAACCCGCGCGCGCGTAGCCGACCCGAAGCAGCACGATGCGCAAGCCCACGTCACGCGCCGCCCGAATCACCTGCCGCGAGAGCTCGTGCTCATCGGCGTAAGGCCGCCCGTCGGCTTGATGATGCACGTAGTGAAACTCGCCCACGGTGGTGATGCCGGCGAGCGCCATCTCGAGGAACGCCTGCTTCGAGACCGCGTAGAGCGCTTCGGGCTCGAGGGCCGTGGCGGCCTCGTACATCGCCTCGCGCCAGCTCCAGAAGTCATCGCGTTCGTGACCCTGCGCGAGGAACTCGGTGTGCCCGCGGAGCACCCGTTGAAACGCGTGCGAGTGACCGTTCACGAAGCCCGGCAGCAGCAGCTTCCCCGGCAGCGCGATCTGCTCGGCGCCCGCAGGAGCGCGCTCCAGCACCTGCCCCTCAGCAGAGACCACCAGCCCCCGTCCGCGGTGCAGCATGCCTTGCGCGAAGAGGGCGTCGGGCAGATAGACGGTCGTCGTCATCGCTCCGCCGGATAATACGGAGAGAGCATCAGGTAGACGACCACGCCGGTCACCGACACGTAGAGCCAGATGGGGTGCAGCCAGCGGGTGACCTTCGTGTGCCGCTTGAACTCGCGCTTCCACGCGAACCAGAACGCGGTCAACGAGAGCGGCACGATGAAGAGGCTCAGCACCACGTGGCTCAAGAGCAGCAGGAGGTAGACGGTGCGCACCGCGCCCACGCCCCCGAACTTCGTGTCGCCGTGCACCGCGTGGTACGCCAGATAGCCGACCAGAAAACAGGCAGAGGCCGCGAACGCCCCGACCATGAAGTAGCGGTGCAGATCAGCGCGCTGCTTCTTGATCGCGATCCAGCCTGCGACCAGCAGCGAGGCCGCGCTCGCGTTGAGGCACGCGTTGACGCCCGGAAGAAAGCGCAGGTTCACGGTCGAGCCCTGCATGCCTCCGTGAAACAGCAGCAGCCAGCTGAGCAACGAGAGCGCGGCCACCGAGACGACGGCGTTGAACAAGAAAAAGGATCGATCGCTGGTCTGTACAGGCGAGGCGGAACTCATGCGTCTGCTTCTTTACGACACCTGCGACGTGAGCATACGCGCGAGCTGTCGATTGTCAGATCCGCCGTTGCGGCAGGTTCCCAACCGACGCACACTTCGCGCGCCTTTGTACCTGACCAACCTGCTGGGGGTGGCCGATGCAGATCAACCGAATCCTTGGGGCGAGCGCTGTGCTGTTGATGGCCAACGCGGCCTGGGCTGATGGCCCGACGTGTTCCGTCTCGCGTTCGCAGGTCTCGCTCGAGCGACGGCTGCGGCAGGTGTACCTCGATCTCCTCGGGCGCCCGCCGAACCTGGCCGAGTACCGGTTCATCCAGAGCAAGGGTGAGATCCTCGAGGAGGATGTCCAGGAGCTGATGGGCCGCGACGAGTTCTACGGCCGGCTCAAGGGCTACCACCGCGCTTTGCTGCGCGCGAACGTGAGCACCTCGATCACCACCAACGGCGACACCCGTCTTCAGTTGGCCACCGACGGCCTCAAGCCGCTCGAGATGCGCGGTAACCCCGGCCGCCCGCTGCGTGGGCGCAATGGGCAGGGCTGCGATCACTTCATCCAACAAGACACCTGCAACGCCATCCGTGAAGACGCGCACGCAGAGCCGGCCACCAAGACCTGCCGTGACGCGCTCGGCGTGCCGATGCCGGTCTCGTTCGACTACAGCACCGACAACTACACCTGCACCCGCCTCAACACGACCAACGCGGCCATCACCGACTGCACCGCGGCCGTCACGCTCGGCGCCATTCCCGACAAGCAGCTGTTCTTCTGCGACATGCGGCGCATCGGGACCGCGGGCACGCCTTCGCCTCACCTTTGCCTGCCCCAGGCCGGCAACCCCGTCACTGCGGCGCTCACCCAAGAAGTGCTCGACGGCGACAACCGGGTGATCGCCTTTCGCAACCCCGCAGCGCCCTCAGGTCAGCTCGCGCGCCTCGAGCGTTGCAGCCTCGACCTCGTGCTCACCGGCGGCGTGCGCGGCCGCTACGCCACCCAGACCGGCTGCGTGCAGAAAGAAGGCGTCGTCTCGGTCGCCCCGCCCTTCTGGGAGACCGCGCCTGGCAACGTGACCATGTGCGCCATCGAAGCGCAGCCCAACGCGGTCAACCCGTGGACGATGGAAAGCTGCGAGTCGGGCCGCTTCACCGGCGATCGCGCGTGTGGCTGCGGCGTGGGCGCACGGCGCTGCGAGTCAGGCAGCGGCGCGATTCACAACGCGCGCGTGACCGCCGTCAACGAAGAGCCGCTCCAACTGATCGAGACGGTGCTTCGCCGCGACGAGGACTACTTCAACATTCTGACCACCCGCCGCGGCGTGGTGAACGGCACGCTCTCGCAGCTGTACCGCGAGACGCAGAGCCCCACCGTCTGGCAGTCGACCGCGCCCACCCAGCCTTCACTGGTGCCCAACGTGGCGCTCACCGAGACCAACACCTGGGTCGAGTACACCCGCGACGAACATGCCGCCGGCGTGCTCACCACCGCCGCCTGGCTCTACCGCTTCCCCACGCAGCGCTCGCGCGTCAACCAGTTCTGGTCGGCCTTCCTCTGCAAGAGCTTCTCGCCGCCCGCGGGCGCCGTGGTGCCCCCGCCTGAAGACAGCTGCAACCGCGAGAACAACCTCGCCACCCGCTGCGGCTGCTCGTACTGCCACGCCACCATCGAGCCTGTCGGCGCGCATTGGGGCCGCTTCGGCGAACGCAACGCGCAGTACCTGGACCCGAGCGTGTACCCGAAGGTCTCGGCCAAGTGCCGCGACTGCGCGCTGGCGGGCAACACCACCTGCGACAACGAGTGCGGCGACTACGTGATGCAGGCCTTCGACGGCGAAGGCGCTCAGTCACTGGGCCTGCTGCGCACCTACCTCTACCGCACCATGGATGAAGAGCCGAACATCGTGGGCGGCCCGCGGTTGCTGGTCGAGCGCACCATGCAGACCGGCGAGCTCGAGAAGTGCGCCGTCAAGAACGTGTGGAACCACCTGCTGGGCCGGGACATCACCCGCGAAGAAGAGCGGCTGTACCTGAGCGAGCTCGTCGATCAGTTCGCGATGAGCAACCACAACTTCAAGCACCTCATGCTCCGCATCGTTTCCACTGACGCGTACCGGAGGGTCGATTGATGCGCTCGCTCGCCATTGCAACGCTCGCGTTGTCTCTCTGTGTGGGCTGCAGCAAGGGCCCTTCGGGTTCAGTCGATCAACCGGCCTCGCTCGCGCCGGTCGAGCTGCCCACCGATCACCCCGTGCTCACCCCGCTGCCCGACCCCGAATTGAACGGTGGTCACGCCGGCCGCGCGCCGCGGCGCATCTCGGTGCCGCAGCTCAAGCAGAGCATCCTCACCGTCACCGGCAAGCAGTGGACGCAGATCGACAACCTCGCCGCCTCGCTGGGCCAGGCCGACTTCGCCCTCACCGTGTCCGACGCCACCGAGCCCAACCTGGTGTTCGCCAAGTTCCTCGATGACGGCGCTCGCGAGGTCTGCCTGAGCGTGGCTCGCGACGATCTCAACCGCGCTCGAGACGCGCGCGTGTTGTGGCCCGAAGTGCCGGGCATGGGCCGCGACTTCACCGCGCTCGACGAGCCGACCATTCAAAAGAACCTCGCCACCCTGTCGGTGCGTTTCTGGGGCTCGCCGCTGGACAGCACCGAGCTGACGGACTGGACGGCGACCTTCAAGAAGCTCGCGGCCCGCGCCAAGGCCATCAACAAGCCCGAGCAAGCCTGGGGCTCCATCTGCGTGGCGATGATGACCGACCCGCGCTTCATCACCTACTGAAGGGGAGCACTCGACCCATGAAGAAAAACATCGCTCTGCCCCGACGCACCTTCATGAAGGCGGCCGCTGGTTTCGCGGGCGCAAACCTCTTCGGCGGCCTCTCCTTCAAGGCCTTCGCGCAAGCGAGCGGGCTGGCGCCGGCCGACCACTGCTTCGTCTTCGCGTACTTCAACGGCGGGTGGGACGTGCTGCTCTCGCTCGACCCGCGCGACCCGGCCACCTTCACGGCCGAGCGCATCAGCGAGACGCGCATCCTCCCCGGCTACAGCCTGCTGTCGAACGACGCGAGCTTCCCCACCAACGTGGTGCGGCCCGCGGGCAGCAACATCGACTTCGGCCCTGCCATCGGCCGCATGGCCAATCACTTCGACCTGATGTCGGTGGTGCGCGGCCTCAACATGGCCACCGTCGCCCACGAGGTGGGCTTTCGCTACTTCCTCACCGGCAAGGAGCCCAACGGCTCGGCCGCGCGCGGCAGCACCACGGCCACCGAGATCGTCGGGCAGATGAAGCCCAACGTGCCGGTGCCGAACATCGCCTACAACATCGAGACGTATAACGATCGCTACCCCGGCTACGCGAACGCCCTGCGCGTCTCGTCGAGCAACGACCTGCTGCTCACGCTGGCCCCCAGCCCCACCGCGCTCGACAGCGAGATCGAACGAGAGCTGGTCGACATGCACGGCCGCCGCATCTCGTGCGAGGCCGACCTCTACGACAGCCGCGGCCTGGTCACCCAGTACCGCGAGAGCCAGTCGCAGATGCAGACCGTGCTCGACGCCCAGCTCGATCGCTACTTCCGCTTCGAAGACAGCGCGACCGATACCCCCGCGATGCGCGCCGAGAAGGCGGCCCTGCGCCAGCTCTACACGCTGCGCCCCGAAGGCCCGAACGACCCGCGCAGCTCGGCTTCGGCGCGCGCGGCCCTGGTGGCTACGGCGTTGAAGAGGGGCGTCAGCCAGTGTGTCTCGATGAACATCACCGGCGGGCTCGACACCCACTTCGGCACGCAGCTCACGCACGCGCAGAACCAGCGGGCCGGTTGGAACGCGCTGGCAGACCTGGTCACCGACCTGCGCGCCTCGGCGCACCCGTCGGGCGGCAACTTCATGGACCACACCACCGTGCTGGTCTTCTCTGAGTTTTCGCGCACCCCCCTCATCAACGCTTCCGGCGGCCGCGATCACCACATCACCAACAGCTGCATGCTGCTGGGCAAGGGCATCAAGCACAACACCGTGTTCGGCAAGAGCGGCGACGTCGGCCTGTCGGCGGGCCTCATCGATCACGCGACCGGCCTGCCCAACCCCACCGGGGAGCAGATTCTCCCCGACCACGTCATCGCCACGGTGATGGCCGCCGCGGGCATCGACTACTCCATTACCCGCGTCGAGCCGCTCAAGGGCTTGCTCGCCTGAAGGCGTAAATGAAACGACTGCTGCTGTGTGCCGCCTTCCTGCTGGTGGGCTGTGAAGAGGTCACGACCCTCGAGCCTCTTTCGCCCACCACCTTCGAGGCCGTGTCGCAAGGCACCCTGCTCGACCTCGCCGCCTCGCCCGGCTTTGCCGATGAGCGGGGTGGTGGCGTGTTCATCGATCTCGCGGGGCGCGTGGTGCGTGTGCGCGGCAACGGCGATCGCGGCGTGCTCGAGTCTCACCCGCGCAACACCGTGCTCCCCGGGCCCGCCTCGGCGGTGTTCGCGCTGGGGCCGTCGAACGCGTTGGTGGCCACCACCCGCGGGCTGTTCGTGGCTGATCAAGGCTGGCTCATCGCGCCGTCGTGGCAGCAACTGCTGACCGCCGAAGGCCTGCTGGGCACGGCGCTCGGCGGCGACGGCGTGGCCTGGCTGGCCCACACCCAGGGCCTCTACCGCCTCGAGCGCGGCGTACTGACCGAGTTCAAGCTGTCAGGAGAAAGCCTCATCGGGCTGACCGCGATGGCCGTGGCGCCCACGCTCGATGGCACCCCGGGCGTCTGGTTCGCGCGAGGAGGAAAGCTGTTCGCCGCCGCGCAGTCTTCCCGCACCGAGTTCACCGTGCGCGACTCGGGCTTGTCGGCCCAGACGCTCGCAGGCGGCGTGTTGGGCCTGGCCGGCATCAGCCCTTCGCGCGAGACGGGCGGAGAGCTGTGGGCCATCACCTCGCGCGGCCTGTTGCTCTACACGGGCACCTCGTGGCGCGAATATTCGTTGGGGCCCAGCCCCCGCAAGCTGCTCGCGGCGGGCCGCTTCGCGTGGATGCAGGCGGGCGACGGGCTCTACCGCTACGACGGCGACACGCGGGGCTGGGCGCTGGTGCAGGGCCTCGAAGCAGCGGGCACGTTGTTGGGGGTCGACTCGACGGGCAGCGCGTGGGTTCGCGTGGGCAGGCAGACCGTGTCGATCGCGCCGGGCGTGACGCCGCGGGTCCGCGGGCTGTTTCAGGCCGCGCGCGTGTTCGACAACCAGCTGAACATCGAAGCGGCGCTGCCCAGCGCGACGGCGTTCGATTCGCTCACCTGGGATCTCGACGGCGCCGCCGTGCAGCCGGTGGTGTTGACCGACGGCGTGGTGGGCAGCGGCCCCACGGCAGGGCAGACCTTCCACAGCCTCGGCGGCTCTGAGGTCGGCGGCGTGCTCAAGCCGGTGTCCCTCTCCGCGTTGAAAGACGGCTGGCACACGCTGACCCTTTCGGCCACCGCGGGCGGAGTGACGTCGTACCGGCTGGTGCACTTCGAGTTCCTCGGCGCCAGCACGGCGGCCGTCAGTTGGGAGACCGACCTCAAGCAGCTGGGGCTCGATCGCTGCTCCAAGTGCCACGCCGCCGGCACCGCGCCGGAGCTCGTCACCTACGAGCAGTGGAAGGCCAACGCGGCCTCCATCGCCTCGGCCGTGCGCGACGCGCGCATGCCGGCCGACGGTCCGCTCGATACGGCGGGCGTGGCTTCGATCATTCGCTGGGTCAACGGAGGCACGCAGCCATGAGGCGAGTCGGTCTGCTGGTGATGCTGGGGCTCGCCGGGTGTGACGCGACCATCAGCGCGCCCCCCAGGCCGCCACCGCCCGTCGATCCCTGCGTGGAGCTCCCGGCCATCAGCGCGGTCATCGTGCCCGACACGGTGCGCGTCAACGGCGCGGCCACCGTCACCGCGATGGGCGGCAGCGGGCGCTACCGCTACGCGGTCACCAGCCCCACACCCGCAGGCACGCTCTCGGGCACCCGGTACGTCGCGGGGTTGATCATCGGCACCGACACGCTCACCGTCTCTGACGACTGCGGCAACAGCACGCGCCTGAGCGTGCAGGTCGAAGCCGCCTTCGAGGTGCAGCCCACCCGCGCCAGCGTCGCGCCTGCGACCCGCTTCCGACTTCGGGTCACCGGCTTGCGGGGCACCGCGGTCTTCAGTCCCCAGGGTGGTGCGTTCCCCTCAGGCGGCAGCATCGCGGCCGACGGCACGTACACCGCGGGGCCCACCTCGGGCGCCACCGACATTCTCCTCGTGCGTGACTCGCTCACGGGAGATCAAGCCGCGGTGGTGGTCAACGTCTCCACGGGCGCCGACTTCCGGCCCAGCTCGAGGCGCCTCGCGTTGCCCAGCGGCACCTTCATTCCTCTCGAGACGCTGGATGGAACGGGCGTGGTGCAGTGGAGCATCGTCAGCGGCGGCGGAACCATCGAGCAGCGCCTGGGCGCCACCGTCTACGTGGCCCCTGCCTCGAGCACGGGAGGCAGCACCGTGCAGCTGCGCGCGCACGACGAGTTGCTCGACCTCGACACCCTCGTCTCGTTGCGCGTGCTCACCGAGCTGACCCGCCCCGGGCTGGTCGCGCAGGGCCGCCGCTCTGACGTGGCGACGTTGGTGGCCGGTGACTTCGACGGCGACGGCATCGAAGACATCGCGCTCGGCGTGCCTGAGAGCGACCTCACCAAACCGCAGGGCGGCGCGGTGTTCATCTTCAAGGGCACCGCCACGGGGTTACCCGACGCGCCCACGTGGGTCATCTCGGGTCAGTCCGACACGGCGCAGTTCGGCTCGGTGATGGCCGCGGGCGATCTCGACGGCGATGGCCGGGCGGATCTGGCGATCTCCGCACCCGGTGACGACGTGACCGTGGCCGACTCGGGCGCCGTCTACCTCTACGGCATCGGCCCCAATGGGCCCCGTCGGCTGCGGCCTGCGCTCACCGGGCTCGGGCGTGGCAACTTCGGCGCAGCGCTGGCCATCGGCGACGTGGATGCGGATGGCGACGCGGATTTGATCGTCGGCTCGCCGGGCGCCGACATCGCGCCGGGTGGTGCGTTCAGCGCGCGCGGGGTCATCGACATCTTCCTGCTGCAGAAAGGCGAGCCCATCCCCGACCTGGGGAGCATTCGCCTGAGCGGGTACGACCTCGACGCCGACGGGGGCACGCGCCGCTTCTCGAACCTGCGCGCGGGCCGGGCGCTGCTGGCGCAGGATCTCAACGGCGACAGCCTGGTCGACCTGGCCATCTTGAGCTCGGTGAACAACTCGACGCAGGCCGACGGTGGCAACCTCGCGCGCAACATCATCGCAGCGCAGGTGCACCTGGGCCGCAGCGGTGGGCCGCGGCGTTTCGAAGACACGCCCGATCTCTTCGTGCTGCCCGCAAACACGGGCGATGGTGATGAAGGCACCTGGCGGCTCGGCTTCATTCCCGGTGTCGTGGGCACGCGCCCTCCCCTGTTGATCGCCGCGTCAGACCGCGCCGACTCGCCCGATCTGCGGCAAGGTGATGCGGGCGTGCAGAGCGGCGCCAACTCAGGTGGTGCGTTGTTGTTCGATCTCTCGGCGGCGACACCTTCGCTGCAGACGCCGCGGCAGCTCGGCCGGCTCACCGCGTGGTCGCGGGTGTACGGCAGCCAGGCGGGCATTCAGGCCGCGCGCAGCTTCGCCACCATCGACGCCGACGGTGACGGCACGCAAGAGCTGGTGCTCGGCGCGCCCTACGCGGCCAAGGTCGTCGGCGGCGCGACCGTCATCAACGTGGGCCGGCTGGAGTTCTTTTCCCTCGCGCGCTTGAGCCCGGGCTCGGTCGCCAATCGGCCCGACTTCTTTCAGAACGGCCTCAACCGCACCGACGTGCTGGGCACCGCGGTCGAGGGGTGGAACGGCCGCGTGGTGGCGTACAACGGCCGCGCGTCGACGGTGCTGGGCGACTTCACCGGGCGGCTCGACATCTTCTCGGGCGGCAGCGCGGATACCACGAGCTGGACGATCGCCTCGTTGCCCATCGCCAACAAGCCGGGCGGGCAGCAGTGTGGGCTGGGCATCGAAGTCGGTCCGCTACGCGGCGAGCTGCACGCGCTGGTGGGCGTGCCCAACTACTCAGGCCCGGGCGTCGACTTTTCCGGCGGTGAGGTTGGCGCGGGCCAGGCCATCACGTGGAAGTCGTCTGCTCCGGCTGCGCCTCGGTTGGTGGCCGAGGGCGCGAACACCTCGTACGTGACGGATGCGGGGCTGCGCGCGTTCGGCGGCCGAACCATCGCGGTCGACGTGGCGATGACGGACTTCGACGGCGACATGCGGGCGGACCTGGTGGTCGCGGCGCCGAACTTCTCCATTCCGACTCGGGTGAGCGACGGCGGCATCTCCACCACGGAGTACGCGCTGGCCCGCCCGGAGTGCACCACAGCGGGCGCGCAGTCACCCGGCGGCGTGCTGGTGCACATGGGCATGGCCGACGGCACGTACCGCGAGGGCTTCCGGGTGTGGGCGGTGCGCGACATTCCCGGGTGTGTGGTGCCCGATGGCGGTGCGGCGGCGAGCTGTCAGCGTTCGGCGCTCGCGCGCAACGGAGTGGTGGGCGGCTTCGACTTCGACGGCGACGGTGTGCGCGACCTGGCGATGACGCGTGCGAACGGGCTCGAGGTGTTCGGCGGCCGGCCGCCCGATGACATGCAGCTCGGCAAGCCGTCGATGGTGTGTGATCCGTTGTTCTCGTTTCCGTTCATCAGCCAGACGACTTCGATGCCCACGGCGCTCGGCGACCTGAATGGTGATGGCTGCGAGGAGCTCGGGTTCCGCTACTCCGACAGCGCGAATCGGCAGGGGGTGGTGATCGTGTTCGGCTTCGATACGGGCGGTGTGCGCTGCGGCGGGGTCACCGTGCCGTCGTGGGTTCGCATCTCGGGCGACACGGAGACCGGCGTGGCCACGATGCGCCTGGGTGTGTCGATGGCGCGCGCGCGCGATGTGCTGGCCAGTGGCGTCGATGCGGTGGCGATCGCAGCCGACCTGTATCCGTTTCAAGGTGCGGCGCAGCCGACGGTGTTGCTGGTGCCGGTCTCGCAGATCGTCGCGAAGCGGCCCGCGTCGGGTGGCGCGTTGGTGAGCATTCTGGGTGATGGGTTGGTGGCGGTGCCGGTGGTGCCTATGGTGCGGGCGTTGAGCTTCGGGCGTTCGCTCGCGGGCAATGTGGATGTCGACGGCGATGGGAAGAGAGACCTGGTGGTGTCGGCGCCTGGTGCGACAGTGAACGGCGACGGCACGGGGGCGGTGTTCGTGTTCAAGGGCGGCACGGTGACTGCGGGCGCGAACCTGCCGGCGTTGTTGATCGCTGCGGATGATCGGGAACGTGGTGCGTTCGGTCAGGACTTGTCGCTGTCGGCGGCCAGAGGCACGGTGCCGGCGGCGTTGGGTATCGGCGCGCCGCTCAGCTATCGGGCGGGCACGGCCAACGGGACGGCGTTCGTGTTGCCCCTCGACTTCTGAGCAAGCCCTCCCTCTCCCCCGCGGGGGAGAGGGAGGTTTTGGAGGTTTTGGAGGGTTCGGGGTTATGAGGTTGTCTCGCCCTATCTCAGCTGCATCGCCTGCATGCGCGACAGCACCCGCAGCACCACGCGCTCGAGGATTTCCGCGCTCGCGCCACCCAGTCGCCGCCGCCAGGATTGCTCGGGCTTGAAGCTGACCTGGTACACATTCGCGTGCTCGACCCGGCTGAGCAGGTACTCATCACTCGTGCTCAGTGAGTCGACCAGCCCAAGCTCGAGGCCGCGCTTGGCCAGCCAGTACTCACCGGTCGCCACCTTGTCGACGTCGAGTGACGGCCGCTGCGTCTTCACGAAGTCCTTGAACAAGGTGTGCGTCTCGTCGAGCTGCTCGACGAACTTCTGCCGGCCCTTCTCGGTGATCTCCCCGAAGATGCTCACGGTGCGCTTGAACTCACCGGCGGTCAGCTCTTCGAAGTCGACGTCGTGCTTCTTGAGCAACCGGTGCACGTTGGGCACCTGAGCCACCACGCCGATCGATCCGATGATCGCGAACGGAGCGGCCACGATGCGGTCGGCCACGCAGGCCATCATGTACCCACCACTCGCAGCGACGCGATCGACGCACACCGTCAGCTTCACCTTCTTCTCGCGTAGCCGGGTGAGCTGAGCGGCCGCCAGCCCGTAGTGAGAGACCGCGCCCCCGGGGCTCTCCAGCCGCACCACCACCTCGTCACCGGGCTTGGCCACCGCGCTGATCGCGCTGATCTCTTCGCGCAGGCTGGTGACGCCAGTGGCGAGCAGGTCGCCGTCGAAATCGAGCACGTAGACATGAGGGCGCAAGGCCGCCGCCTTCGCCTTCTTGCGCGACTTGAGCAGCTCCTTGAGTTCCTTCCGCTCCCACATGCCGTGCCGAAGCGCGTCGCCGAGCGCCTCGAAGCGTGCGTTGAGCTTCTTCACGTCGAGCCGGGGCAACGAACCGCGCCGCCTCCGCGTGAGAGAAACCACCGCCGCGACGGTCAACACCGCGGTCAGAAAGACGATGAAACCCTTCGCCGCGAAGCCCAACGTCTCCTGGAAAAGTTCCATCCCCACTCGCTAACACACGGTGTCCAGAGCGCGAGCGTTCCGCTGCCTGATCAGGTCAGCTTCGCGAGAAGGTTGCGGTGAGGGCGCTCACCGTTCATCCCGAGCGGAGTCGAGGGATTACCTCTCCTTCGAGCGGCAAGTGCCCCCTCGACTGCGCTCTCAGGGTTAATCGAAATAACGAACGGACACCGCTCATCCCGAGAGCAGTCGAGGGATTGCCTCTCCTTCGCACTGCAAGTGCCCCCTCGACTGCGCTCGGGGAGACCGGTGATGGAACCCGATTCCTATTTCAGCCAACCCTCTCGGGGAGACCGGTGATTGGAGTCATTTCTATTTCCGCCAACCCTCTCGGGCTAAACGGATTTCGGCCGGTTCCGTTCGTGCCGGTGCACCTCCTTCGCAGGGAGAGCGTCAGGCGTCGGCGAGTGGTTCTTCAGCGGCCTCTTCTTCACCCTGCGGAATACCGTCGACGTAGACCACGGAGCGGCCGAGTTGCGCAGCCACGCGCTGACCGGGGGTCACCACGCCGGTCAGGTTGAGCGGATCGACTGCGGCAATGCGCAGGGTCTCCCCCGTCTTCGGGGCACGCCGCACCGCGCGCGCGACGTCGAGTGCTTCAGGCAACGCGAACTGTTCACCCGCAAAACCATGCAGGAACCGCCCGCCCCGCACTTCACCGCGCGCTTCGAGCCGCCGGTACAGTTGCACCAGGTCACGCCACGGAGGGCTGAGCGACTCGCGCGCCACCAGATCGCGAAAGACGATGCCGTAGCGCTGCAGGAACTGCCAGGCGAGCTTCTCCTCCAGCACCGGCGGGTCCATCTGCTCGAGAGGCTGCAAGATGAACCAACGCCCCGGCCCACCACGCTGCAACGCCCGCTGCCGCTTGCGCAGCTTGGGTGACTGCAACACGCGCAGGTTCTGAACGGCGTCGGCGGTGATGAGGCCGCGCGAGAGCAGCTCCCACAACGCGTCTTCCACCTCGACCGGCAGTCGCCGTGAGCCCGACTGCAGCTCGTTGAAGAACGACGCCCCCCTGCGCTCGAACACCCTCAGCACGTCAGCCGCCGCGCCCGAGAGATCGCCCGGCCACGGCCGCGGACCATCGGAGAGCACCGCCCCGGGACGTGCCGCCTGGAGCAGCCACTCGAGATCAGCGCGCCGCGCGAAGGTGAGCGACGCAGCGCGGCCCTGAACCAGACGGCGTGGGGTCTCGACGAGCGGCACCTCGACCCCACGGCGCGGTCCCGGCACGACGTGCTTCGTCTCCTTCAAGGTCAGCCGGCCCCACGCGACCTCACCGCTGAAGCACGCGTCTTCCAACCACTCACCCATGTACTGGCGCATGCGGGTGGGGAAGATCTCCCGTTCCCACGCAGCGGCGGGCGCTTCCCACCCCTGAAGCAGCGAGACCAGCTTCGCCAGACCTCCTGGCCCCCGCAGCCGCGACTCGCCGTCCACGTGATGCCAGCGAAAGAGGAAGCGCATGAAGTCCTGCTGCGAGAGCGGCTCGATCTCCTTGCGCAGGCGGCCGACCGTCAGGCGGTGAATGCGCTGGAGCAGCCGTCGATCACACCACTCGACCTCTTGAGCGGTGGCCGTCGGGCGGAAGGTGCCTCGCAGCACCTGGCCTTGCGACTCGAGCTTCGCCAGCGCGGAGTCGATGTCGTAGCGGGAGAGACTGAGCCGCTGCATCAGCTCCGGCGCCGTGATGGGGCCGACGACCTCCATCCAGCCGCGCACGATTTGGCGCGCTGCGGTCTCGCGATCGACGGGGAGATCACCGGGGAGCGGCGCGAGGGCGAGTTGAGCGTCGGGGAAGAGCGCCTGAATGAGTGGCACCCGCTCGGCCGCGTAGGCGTGACCATTGTGTTCAGCAGCTCTGCCTGCTGCCGCGAGGAGCTGAAGCTTTTGACCCTCACCCAGGGGGAGAGGGAACCACACCAACTGCAGCAGCGCGTCGTGGAACTCTTCTGCGTCACGAAACGTCGGCGCCGCTTCCGCGATGACTTGATCGATCGCCGCTTGATCGAGCGCGCCGAAGGCGACTGCGTCAGCGGGCGGCAGCGTGCGGCGCAACGAGACGGAACGTGCACGGCGTTCTTCCAGCGGTGCTTCGTCGAGGAACGTGTACGGCGCTGAGTTGAGCAGCGCGTGCGCGAACACCGAAGGCTCGGGGAGATCGACCGCCACCTTGCGAATCTCGCCCGACTTCATCTTCTCGAGCACCTTCACCAACCCGTCGATGTCCATCAGATCGCGAAGACAGTCCTTCATCGTCTCCGTCACGAGCGGGTGATCGGGCGGCTCGAGTTCCATGCCGCCGTGGTTGTCCTGGCAGCCGACCTGCTCGGGGAAGACCGAGGCGATCAGATCTTCCGCGCGCGCGCGCTGAATCGGCGGCGGCACCTTCTTGCCGTTCTGCAATCGAGAGAGCGCGAGCGACCTGCCCGCCGCCCAGCGAAAGCGCGTGCCGAACATGGGTGCTTGAAGAACGGCCTGGGTGAGCACCTTCTCTGCCGTCTTCGGCGAGACGAAGTCGAAGATGTCGATCAGCGGAAACGAGTGCCCTTCACTGAGCGAGAGCAGGATGCCGTCATCGCTCGCCGCCGCCTGCAGCTCGAAGTCGAACGTCTTGCAGAACGACTTGCGCAGCGCCATGCCCCACGCGCGGTTGATGCGGGCTCCGAAGGGCGCATGAATCAACAACTGCATGCCACCGGCTTCATCGAAGAAGCGCTCGGCGATGACGGTGTGCTGCGTGGGCGCCGCAGTGAGCGCAGCAGCGCCCGCCTTCACGTAGCGGATCAGCAGATCAGCCGCATGGGGTGGCAGCTTGAGTTCTCGTTCGAGCCACGCCTGCGCATCGGGCCGCGCGAGCACTTCGTCACGCAGCTTCGAGACCTCGAGCGACAGCTCTTCGGTGCGCGCGGGCGACTCGCCGTTCCAGAAAGGCACGTTGGGTGACTGGCCATGGGCGTTCTCGACGCGCACCTCTCCGCCGAACACCCGGCGAACTCGCCACGAGGTGGTGCCCAGCACGAAGACGTCACCGGCTCTCGAGTCGATCGCGAAGTCTTCATCGAGGGTTCCGACCACCTTCTCTTCAGGCTCGACCTTCACCGCGTAGCTGAAGAGATCGGGGATCGCGCCGCCGTTCTGGAGCGCCATCAACCGCGCCCCCGCCCGGGGCCGCAGCACGCCGTTGACCCTGTCCCGATGCAGGTGCACGCGCGAGCGGCCACGCGTGGTGGTCACCCCCTCGCTCACCAGATGCAGCACCTGCTCGTACTCCTCGCGGGTGAGCGACTCGTACGGCATCGCCTTGCGGAGCACCTCGAAGAGCTCTTCCTCTTTCCACTCGCGGGCAGCGACCTCAGCGACCACCTGCTGCGCGAGCACGTCGAGCGGCTTGTCAGGCATGCGCACCGCGTCGAGGTGACCGCGTGAGATCGCGGCGAGCAGCGCGGTGCTCTCGACCAGCTCATCGCGCGTCATGGCGAAGAGCACGCCCTTCGAGATCGACGCCTTGTTGTGACCACTGCGCCCCAAACGCTGCAACATCACCGCGATGCTGCGCGGGCTGCCGAGCTGCACCACGAGGTCGACGGAGCCGACGTCCAACCCGAGCTCGAGGCTCGCGGTGGCCACCATCACCTTGAGGCCACCCGACTTGAGGCGCTGCTCTGCGTGCAGGCGAAGCTCACGCGCCATGCTGCCGTGATGCGCCGCGACGTGCTGATGGCCGAGGCGTCCACCCAGGTCGTGGGCCACGCGCTCCGCCAGCCTGCGGGTGTTCGAGAAGACCAAAATCGTGCGGTGCTCCGCGGTCAACGCGACCATGCGGTCGTAGAGCTGCCCCCACATCTCGTGGGTGGGCACCGCGGTGAGCTCGTCTTCGGGCGTCTCGAGCCAGAGCTCCCAGGGGCGAACGTGACCGACCTGCACCACCTCACACGGCGCGCGGCCTTCACGCGGACTGCCCACCAGGAAGTGCGCGAGGCGGTCGAGCGGGCGGGTGGTGGCCGACAAACCAATCATCTGCGGTGAACGGCCGGTGAGCGCCTTGAGCCGCTCCAGCGAGAGCGCGAAGTGAGAGCCGCGTTTGTCGCGAGCCAGCGCGTGGATCTCGTCGACCACCACCGTGCGTACGGCCCGCAGCGTCTCTCGGCTCTTGTTGGCGGTGAGGTAGAGGTAGAGCGACTCGGGCGTGGTGATGAGGATGTGCGGCGGCTTCTTCACCATCGCTGCGCGTTCGTGCGCCGGGGTGTCTCCACTGCGCACCCTCACGCGAATGTCGGGGAGCTCGAAGCCTTGCGCTCTTGCGCGCGCCCGGAGCTGCTCGAGCGGGACCAGCAGGTTCTTCTGCACGTCGTTGCCCAGCGCCTTGAGCGGCGAGACGTAGAGCACGTGCGTCTCGTCAGTCAGCGTGCCCGCGGCGGCCGAGCGATACAGCCCGTCGAGACAGGCGAGGAAGGCGGTGAGCGTCTTGCCCGAACCAGTGGGCGCTGCGATCAACACGTCGCGCCCTTCGCGGATCACCGGCCAGCCCCGAATCTGCGGCTCGGTCGGCTCGCCCAGCGTCTCGTGAAACCAGTCGCGAACGACGGGGTGACAGGGCTCGAGCGCCTCGTGAACCTGGCTGGGCTGCATCGCC
>JAYVFP010000156.1:0-12978 GCA_043773025.1 Archangium sp. | reverse complement strand
CGGAGTCGAGGGATTACCTCGCCTTCGGGCGGTAAGTGCCCCCTCGACTGCGCTCGGGGAGACCGGTGATGGGAGTCATTTCTATTTCGGCCAACCCTGCGAGAGCAGGTGATGGGAGTCATTTCTATTTCCGCCAACCCTCTCGATGCGAACGGTGGTGGGCTGTTCCTTCAGAAAGGCGGGAGAACGGTGTCTCGACTCCGTGTCAGAGGAGCGGTCAACTGCGCCGGTGATCAGCCTCAGCGACTGGGAACGCGGCGGCACGTTCACCACCCTCCACGGACATCGCCTCTTCTGCCGCGAAGGCGGCTCGGCCACCCAGCCCGCGCTCGTGCTCCTGCACGGCTTCCCCACTTCCTCGTGGGACTTCGAGGCGGTCTGGGCCGAGCTGACCGCGCACTACCGGGTCATCACGCTCGACCTGGTGGGCTGCGGCTTTTCCGACAAGCCCATCGCCTTCAGCTACACGATTCGCGAACAGGCTGAGCTGGTCGAGCAGCGCCTGCGAGAGCGGGGCCTCACCGAGTACCACCTGCTCGCGCACGACTACGGCGACACCGTCGCGCAGGAATTGCTCGCCCGCGACACGCCCAGCCCCAAGCTGAGCAGCGTCTGCTTCCTCAACGGCGGCCTCTTCCCCGAGGCGCACCGCGCGCTCACCGTGCAGAAGCTGCTCCTGTCACCGCTGGGCGGGTTCATCGCCCGCCTCATGAACCGTGCCCGTTTCGAACAGAGCCTGCGCACGGTCTTCGGCCCGCGCACCCCGCCTTCACCCGAGTTCCTCGAGGGCCACTGGGCGCTGCTCCATCGGTCGGGAGGCCTGAACGCGATGCCCTCGCTGCTGACCTACATTCCGCAACGCGTGACCCATCGTGAGCGCTGGGTCGGTGCGCTGCGGCACACGCGCATTCCCCTCAAGCTCATCGATGGGGCAGCCGATCGCGTCTCCGGCAGCCACATGGCCGCGCGGTACCGCGAGTTGGTGCCATCGGCAGACGTGACGCTGCTCGAAGGCATTGGGCACTATCCACACGTGGAAGCGCCACAGGCCGTGCTGGAGGCGTACCTCCAGTTTCGCCGGGCTTCGACTTAGGCGCCGCGCTTCTTGGCTGCGCGCATCGCGGCGTCGTACGCCGTCATGCCCGAGCCGTCAGACGACCACGCATCGGCGGCGAAGCCACCATCACGCCAGTCGCCCAGCTTCACCCAACCACCCAGCTTGCCGGGGTACCAACCGGAGACCGCGGCCACCTTGTTCGAACAGGCGACTTCGGCCCAGCTCAAGGGCTGGCCAGACTCGGAGTGCATCAGCGTGATCGGCTGCATCTCGCCGGTGAGGGCGAGGGTCTGCATGCCCACGTCGCCATCCACCGTGTGAGGAATCACCACGAGACCGGCGGTCTGGTGGCCCACAGGAGCGAGCGTGACCGCCTCCTGCGTCGAAGGAAGAGGTGCGGACTGCGAATCGCTGTGCGTCAAAGTCTCGGGTTGGGTCATGTGATGGGACACCGATATGGGCTTGTGGGCCAGCGGTCAAGGTGGGGTCGCCCCCAACCCAGAGATCGTAACGCCTCAGTGGCCGCGCCGGCGATACCAGAGCAGCACGGCGAACAGCAGGAACGGGGGGGCCGACGAGCAACCGCAGCCCTGAACCTGCCCACCCAGCGTGTCCTGGGCGGCGGCCAGCACCACCCGCTCGCGCTCAGGCGTGCCGGCGTCGACCACCGGCTCGGGGCACCTGTCGGCTTCTTCGAACGAGTAGCCCACGTTGAAGAGGGTGCGATCGCGCTGGCCGGTGTTGCCGAGGGCAAAATAGAGGTCTGCGCCGCAGGGCACGTCGATGAGCACCTTCCCGGTGAACACGCCGTTGCTCGAGGTGGGCACCACCGTCTTGTCGGCGTCGTTGATGAGGTCCGAGAGGCCGCTGCGCGCGAAGGTGATGGGTTGATCGTTCGAGGCGAGGAGCTGCATGCGCACCGTGCCGCCGCCCCCACCACCGCCCTGCCCCGTCACGGTCACGCTCTTTGCCCCGCGCGGCACGTGAATCTTGAACTGGTACGGGCCGGGGATGGCGTTGCCCAGGGTCACCTCGGCGAAGGCCGAACCGGGAATGCCGATGTACGGCCGCGTCGCGTTGGGCGAGTTGGTGACGTCGAGCACCTTGGAGCAGTTCGTCACGCCGCGGCCGTCGAAGGCCGTCACGAGCTTCGCGCGCGCGTCGGGCATGCCGGGGAACGCCTGGGCCACCGTCGAGGTGATGATGCGCGCCGCGCTCTGAAAGTTCACGTCGGGCGGGAAAGACACCATCGCTGCGTAGAAGGCCGCGTCGAAGGTGGCGCCCTGGTCGGTGCCCAGGAAGTGCAGCGTGCGCGCCTCCCAGACTGCGCCCGTGAAGTGCAACGAGTCTTCGTGCGACTCGCCCCAGAGCACGTCAGGGCAGCGCGAGGCGTTGTCGACGTTGCGAATCGAGGTGCGGGTCGGGTCGATGCGCGGCCCCACGTAGGCGCCCACGATGGGGTCGTTGCCGGTCATCGCGGCGAGCAGGTCTGAGACCCCTTCGTGCAGCGCCGACGACTCGTTGTTCGACGAGCGCGCGTCGATGGTGACGAGGGTGCCCCAGTCGGCGGTGGAGTGGATGATGCCGTGACCCAGCTCGTGCCAGAGCACCGGCCCGTCGTAGGCAAAGTCGACGCTCGGGCCCTGGTAGATGACCAGCGCGTCAGAGGCGAGCACCTGCGGCGGCAGGAGCAAGAATTCCATGTTCTCACGCGCGAGGAACATCGCGTTCTCGGTGCGGGCCAACGTGTTGCTCACGTACACGCCCTGGCCGTTGGGCTCGGCGTTGTTGAAGTCGGCGTCGCTGACGTTCACCCAGACCGCGGGGAGATCCGGCCCTGCGTTCCTCATGCTGAACGGCGAGAAGCCGCCATCGCGCGCGAGCGGGCCCATCGAGAGCGCGCGCACCGCGTCGTACGCCTTGTTCACGTGGTAGTACGCGTGCACCTCGGCGAACTCGTCGTAGTCGGCCGGGTTGTCGATGCTCGGCGCCACGGTGCCGGGCTGATCGACCGGCGGGTAGACGTAGTTGCCCGACGGGTGGATCGCCAAATCGTCGGTGGCGCGCTGGCGTTGATCACAGATGGCCACGTCGAAGTCGATCGGCCCCTGGAAGGTCTGCGTCTGACCGGTCGCACGCGCGGGCCCCGCATCGGCCTGGCAGTTGAACGTGGGGCAGCAGTTGAGGGCGCGAATGCGAACGCCGGTGAGGTAGCCGCCGTCGAGGTGCTGCAGCCGGGTGGTGATCACCGGGGTGCGGCCCACGCCCCCCTGCAGACCGCCGGGGCTCGAGGCGTAGACGTTGGCGTCACGCGCTGAGTGAGCGCGGTTCTCCACGAAGAGCACCGCGCCGTCGATCGCGTCGACCGCCACGTGCCAGCTCTCTGAGTTCTTGAGCGTGGGCACGAAGGTGAGAAAGCCCACGTGCACCGAGCCGTTCACCAGGAACGCCTTCTTCGTATGGCCACCGTACGGCACGCCATCCGACCGCAGCCAGGCGCCGTCGACTTCGTGGGTCGCGACGGCGAGCGCCTGGGCACCGGTCAACACCGGGGTGGTCTGCGCGGTGCTGAAGCGGCGCAGGGTCGAAGAGAAGCGCACCACCCGCTGCTGCTCGTCGAAGCCGACGATGAGCTTGCTGCCGTGGAGTTCCAGCCCGTCGACCTGCTGGTTCAGGTGGACCACGCCGCCCAGGCGCGTGCTGAGCATCTTGCCGACCACCAGCTTCGAGCGCGCGTCGAGCCCCAGCTCGCCCTTGCGGGAATGGGCGAAGTTCAATGCCGCCGCGCCCGGGTTGCCGATCATCGGAGGGGTGAGCACGCCGTCCTGAAAAGTGAGGGGGGCGGCCGGCAGTTGAAACAACAAAGCAGAGACGATGGGCAGCAGCATGAAAGAGCGCTGTAAGCCGGGTTCACAGTACGGCGCAAGCACCCGGGGCCCAGAGCCCAGCCCCCCCCCTGAGTCAGGTCGCCTTCTTCTTCGCGCGACTCTTTTTCTTCGCGCCGCCGCGCCAGCCTGCCTCCAATTTCGCGTACGAATCTTTCGACACGGTCGACCGCGACTTCGGCCGGCTCTTGCCCTCTTTCTTTCGCTTGTTGATGTTGTTCACGAGCGAGTTCTTCTTCGGCTTCTTTGCAGCCATCGTCACTCCTGTTTGCCCGTCTTCGTTCTGGCGTAGCGCTCGAGGAGGCGGGACCCCTTCGCGGCGAGCTTCTTCGCGTCGGCCATCGTCTTCGGGACGGGCTCACCCCAGGCATGCGCCGAGAGCGCGAGTCGTGTCGGCTTGCCCTTCTTGTCCTTCATGGGGCCGCGTGGGTTCGCGAAGTGCCGCCGCAGAAATGATCCCTTTCGGCGCAGCTTCTGCGGTGTGTCGGCAGCGCCGGCGACCCCCGGCTTCAGGTGCGCGCCGTTTTTCTTCGCGAAGAAGGCGCGCCCTTTCGCGGTCAGTCCTCCCCTCGGGTCCCGGGTCCCACGCGAGGCCATCTTTTTACGAGCCGCCATTCGCTGCCTCCGGGGCGGTGCCACTGCGAGCGGCGTACCGTCACGTTCGAACAGAACGCCGGCGCATCACCAGACTCAGCAGCCAGACCAGACAGCCCGGGGCGCTCGAACACCCGCCGCTGACCGGACCCGTGTCGGTCGGCGCGGGCGGGGCTCGACACACCTCGGCCTGGCAGGTCATCTCGTTGAGGCACTCGCCCGAGCTCATGCAGGGGCGCGAGCAGAATTGAAAGCCGCGCGGATCGTCGAGGCAGAGGCCTCCCGCACATTGGGCGCTGAGCATGCAGACCGCTCCATCGTCGCTGCAGTCGGGATCCGTGAGGCCGCAGCTGGCATCGCAGCGTTGATCAGCCCGGCACGGGCAATCGGGATCCGAAGCGCCGCAGCCCAGCGCGCATCGGCCATCGTTCGCGCAGGACGGCGGATCATTGG
Source organism: Archangium sp. (assembly GCA_043773025.1). Classification (GTDB taxonomy): domain Bacteria; phylum Myxococcota; class Myxococcia; order Myxococcales; family Myxococcaceae; genus Archangium_A. The sequence continues at coordinate 7,989 of JAYVFP010000156.1, read as the reverse complement.
CGGCCACGAAGGCGTCGATGAAGGCAGCGTGCCGATCGACGCGAATGTCGACGCCCGCGCCGCACGAGGTGCCTTCGGTTCTCGAGTGAATCCCAGCCACCGCTTCACCCAGGAATGAAGGTCCACCCGAGTCGCCCGCGCAGATGCCCGCAGCCCCGTTGGTGCCGAAGCGCAGGTCGGCCGAGGTGATGGTGGTGATCGGCAGCGTGACGCTGCGACGGGTGCCGCTGGTGGCTGCGTCGCTCACGCTGGCGCGCCCGTAGCCGAGCACCCGAAGCGGCTGCCCGGCGGCATTGGCGGGCAGCGCGGTGAGGAGCGTGGCCGCGGTCACTCCGGTGGGCGCACGCTCGAGGAGGATCGCCGCGAAGTCGAAGTCGCTTTCCTGGACGGCGGGGTTCCAGCTGGGGTGACGGGTGATCGTGGTGACGTCGATCATGTCTGACTGCATCAGCATCACCGTGCTCGCCTTGTTGGTGGCGCGCACGGCGAGCGTGGAGGCGCCGTGGAACACCGGGTCGACACAGTGCGCGGCGGTGAGCAGCACTCGGGGGCTGATCAAAACGGCGCTGCAGATCGACGCGCGGGTGTCGAAGCGGAGATCGAGCAGGAAGACGTTGGTGGAAGCAGCGTCTGCGGTTCCTCCGAGAATGGCTTCCTGGCGCGCGCCCACGGTGGCCGGCGCCGGGCCACACGCGAGCGCAAACCACCACAGCGTGAAGAGCAGCGTTCGCATCGCACTTCACTCAAGCACGCGGTCAGGGAAGGGCGAAGTCCACCCGGCCATCGACGTGCAACTCGGGCCTCACGAAGGTCCGCTGCGAGGTGAGGTTCAAGTGACAGCCTTCGCAGTCGCTGCGTTGCACGTGCGGCAGCGGCGGGGGCATGCCGTGACACGAGGTGCAGGTCGACTGCGTGCCATCCACCAGCGTCCATCGGGGAATGGTTCAGAATTGAGTCGTTCGACTGTCAGCGCCATTTCCACTGCGCGATTGACCACGAGCCGCTCGCCTCACCGCTCAAGACCGGCTCGAGGAAGAGCCGTACGGCCTCTTGAACGGCCTCGAACGATCGCCATTGAAGATCGTATTCCTCGACAAGGCGTGCATACGGTTTCGCCCACTCGATCGGAACCTCGCCGATACGAGTCGGAACAGGGTGCGTCGCGCGATGACGAAAGGTCACCTCGCACGCCGACCGCAGCGTCGCCGCCTGAGCCCCGTCGCTCAACCTTGCGAGAATCGCCAAATCCGGCAGGTCCTTATCGCGCGTGTTCGGCGTCGTTCGTGGCAGCGTGAGCGCGTGGAGCTTCTCCGCGATCTGTGTCGCAAGCGGATAGACGTCGAAGATCGGTGGCGGAATGCCGATGAAGGAGAGCCAGTCACAACCGGGGATGGCGCTGACTTCTCCGACCATCGGCGCCGGGGCTGCAGCGTCGACGCCGAACTCAGCGAAGAGCTTTCCGCCGAGCATGCACTTCGAATGGTATTGGTTGCCCTTTGTCCCGGCGAGGCCGCGTCTGAGCTGAACAGTGAAGAAAAAGTGGTCACCGAGATCGAGTCGGCCTGCGGCAGTGAGGAGCGCGCCGTCAGGTTCCGCGTCGCCACTGAGCAGAACATCGACGTCACGCGTCGCTCGTGCTCGCGGGTCACGGAGTCGAAGCCCCAGACCGCCTTTGAGAATCGTGCCCGGTCGGACCTGCCGGATTCGCTCGAGGAAGCGCTCGAACGCGAGGAGCTGTCTCTTCTGCGCAAGCGGCTTTGCCGGGTCGACCTGCCGGAGGCGCCCCTCCAGCGCCTGCCAGAAGGCTTCCGCGCTGCGATACCGCTTCACAGAATGAGGCCCTTTCGGCTGGCGTCATCACGAGCCTCTCGCAGGATGTCTTCGCTCACTCCGGCGGCGGCGCAGTCGGCCAGCGTGCGCTCGACCGACGTCGCCCAGATGGGCCCGATGGCAACGCGCTCCGACTTGGACACATCCGCGAAATGCAGGCGGACACCCGGAGGCACTTTGAGTCGCCGGCCTTCCTGACGGCTGGGCAAAGTAAGTTCGTGCTTTTCGGCGATCACGTTCGACAGGCCGTGCAAAGTCAGCGCCGTCGCATGCGAAAAGAGGCCTTTCCGAGCGGACCAAAGCCAGACGACGACGAGGTCCTCGTGCTCTCCGGCCGGAAATTGCTCGAGCCGGTAGATGGAGCGCTGGACTCTCAAAATTTTTCCCGTCTGCTGATAGCGACGCAGCAACTGTGCAGAGCAGCCGGAACTCTTCGCTTGTTCGGCTGAGAAGTATCCTTGCTGCGACTCGGCCAGTTTGTAGATGGCTTGGCTGATCTTCTGCCCCGGCTCGCGCCACCAGCCGATCCCCAGGGCGTCCGCCGACTCCTCCTCATGTCGTTCGCGCGCGATCCGCTCGTGTTCGGCCACGAAGCGACGAGCCCACCTCGAAAGGCCGGGCTGAGCTGAGTCCGCCATGCGGCGCAGTTGCGCCAGCTCCCCGTCGGCCGCTCGCGCCGTTGAATCGAAGATCACCATCGCGGGGAACCCCTGGCGATTGAAGTGGGAGTAGATGAGGCGAGCCAACGCGTCGTTCCCAGGCCATGCGTCGAGAAGGCCAGCGGCGAGGTTGTCGGGCTGATCCTTGAGGGACGGAGCCATCGCCGCGACCAACATCAGGCGGGCTGCGTCGTCACCAATCCACTGCCTGACGTCTTCCGGCTTCAGGCCCCACGCTCTGGTCTGAATGGTCCGCGCGACCCGACTCTGCTCGTCTGGAGTCAGTGACTCGAAGACGATCGCGAACTCGGCCCATGGGTTCACGATGGTGCCGACCACCTCGATCAATTGTGGCGGAAAGACGCGTCGCTCCCTCAACTGGGAGAGTCCGAACCCTCGCAGAAACGCAGGGCTGTGAGTCTGCAACTTCAGCGTCGCGTTTTTCCAGTCGCTGTCGCTGAACTCTGCCGATGGAAAGGCTGCGCTCCAGGCGAGCTGCAATTCCTCGACGGCGAGGCTCTTGTCTGTGTCAGTCGTCACTGCGCCCTCGGCGAGGTCCAGCCAGGCCATCGGTGCAAGTTCGAGAAGGGGGCGAAGCAGCGCTCGCGCTTGTGGTGGCTCGTTCAGATAGCGGCCTTTGAGAATGTCGTGCCATCCCGGGCGAAGCGCACCCGCCCTGGCCAGTCGCTCGATGCGAGCGACCCGGAGAGGCGTCAACGGCCGACGGTTGGTCAGACCAAGGACCTGCATTCCCAATGTGGGAATGGGTTCCCACGCGTCGAGGGTCGCATCGGCTTCCGACTCGGGAAGCGCCTGCAGGTAGCCGGCAGCGAACTGCGTACTCCCCTCCGCCGTCTCGAGGGCTGCTCGGATTCGGGGCAAGAAGCTGTGACTGGCATCAGCAAGAGCGAGCGCCTGTCCTGCCAGATAGCGGCCAGGGCCCGACTCGCAGAGAAACCCAATCACGTCCTCATCGGGCTGCGCCACCAGTTGCAGTGTGAGTTCACGCAGAGCATTTTCATCGGGGTGATGGTCGAAGCGCCACGACGCCAGCAGCGCCGAGTAGCGGTCGCGCAGGGTGCGAGGCTCCAGCAGCACCCTTATTTGTTCGATTGCGTCAGCGACGTCCGGCCCCTCAGCATCGAATTCGACGATGTTGTCCAACTCCCGTCTGGCCTGATCGAGTGACGCCGTTCCCTCAACAAGGCCAGAGACCAGGACGACGGCCACAGCTGCGAACCCCTCATAGGTCTGCTGGCGAACAAGGCTTCCTCCGGCCTGTGCTGCTTTGAGCCGCACAGCGGGTTCAGGATCGCGCATTAACGCTGCCAGGATCGCCGCGGCGCTTGCCCGGTAGTCGAGTTCTTCAGGATGGCCGAGCCAGGGCCGCTCGAAATCATCGCCTCCTGCCGAGAAGGTCAGCTCTTGTGTGCAGCCAGCGCGTGCACAATCGACGGCGAGTTGGCGGCGCGCCACGACCGGCGAGCGGGCAAGCATGCGCAGGGCATCGAGCCGTTGCATTGGTGGCGCTCTGGTGAGCGGCCCGTTCGAACTGAACAGGTCAAGGAGTGCGCCCTTGTCCGCTCCTGCTGGCGCTCGCAGCAAGTGCGCGATCAGCAGTTCCAGGGCTCTTGGAAAGCACTGTGCGTTTCGCGAGATGACGGCAAGCGCGACGGAGACCTCTTTGCAGCCCTGAGTCGAGGGGTAGAAGAGCGCCTCGGCGATGTCGAGCGCTTCGTGTGGTCGGGCCGTTGCCAGTTTCTGAATGAGCCTGAACTGCTGCTCATTCGTCAGTGTCTGGCGAAGCAGGTCTGGATCTCGCGCAAACCTGACGAGCAAAGCTCTCGCTTCAGGAGAGCCGTCTTCGAGCCGCATGACACAACGCTCGACGAGCCCCCGTTCAGCACCTGCCCGAACGAGCCCTCGGAAGCGCTCCTTCTCGTCATGGCCCCAGAAATCGAGCGCGAGTCGTTCCGCAAGAATTCGCGGAGTCACATACCAAAGCTGATTGCGCTTGCCCGCCAGCCCTCTCTTGAAGAGGTGCTCGATCGTCCTCTTGAGGGTCTCCTGAGGTATTCCTGCCGTGGTCGCGAGAACCTCCGCATCGGTCGTCCCCGGGGAAAAGTCGACCCACTTCGCCACTGCGAGTGCGCGTATGGCTTCGAGGTTGCCTACGCTGGCGAGCAGCCGGTCAGTCAGTCGCTGAACGTCGCTCAGATTGAGGCGATCCGAACGGCGTGGGTCCGCGGCGACGGCGTCGAGCAGCAGGTCGAGGTACTTCGGATAGCCGCCGCTGAGACTGGCAAGTTCGAGCTTCGTGTCACGATGGACGCGTGAAGTGGCGCGCTCGGCCAGTGAACGCATCGCGGAGTCGGTGAGTGGCGTGAGGAGGATCTCCCGGTCGGGCCTGCTCAGGGTACGATCGTCATCAACACCGATCGTGATCAGCACCAGGTCGGCCGAATGGAGCCGACTCAGTCGCTCATGCTGTTCGGTCGAGCATTCGTCGACGACCAACACCCCCTTGACGGGAGCGTCGCGACTGACCAGTGACTCGGCCTCGTCCCGATACACAGGCAGATACGAGACTTGCGGTGCGCGCGACCGAAGCGCCTCGAGGACGAGTCGCGATTTTCCGACGCCTGACGCGCCGAGCACTCGACACAGAGCGCCGCGCGGCAATCGACCGATTCGCCCAGACGCAGCGGTGCGTGCTTCATCTGGAGTCCACGGCAAATTCCCGCCCAGGCTCGCCTCCCATTGGCTGAAATCACAAAGAAACCGCCCAACGTCCGTGAGGCCTGGCACCAGGGAGACGAGTTGTGGGTGTTGCACCAGCCATGAGGCGAGGTGCTCTCGTGCGATCAGCTGCGCCTTCACCGGTCGACCCACGACCGCCTTCAGCACTGCTTTGAGTTTGGGGAGCGCTTCCTCGGCGTTGACGTGCGCATTGACCACCAGCGTGTAGCCGGCGCCTGATCGAAGGAGCTTCTGGGCGCGTGCTTGCGACTTGCCCTTGAGCTCACTCTTCAGCTTGGTGAGATTGAGCGAAGTCTTTGCCTGGAAGACCCACGGCCCCGGAATCACGGCAGACGGGTTGTCCGGGTGGGATGCAATCAGCGCGTCGATTCCCCCGTCACCACGCTGATCCGTCGAGAAGGAGAGCCCCTCGGCGCCGGTCGAAAGCCCCACTTGCGCAGCTTCAGCCTCCAGGAGCCGCTGCATAAGTCGTTCAAATGATTGACCTACGATGCCTGCCAGTGCGTGGGGATGGAGCTCCATCATGAAACTAAACTTTTAGTTTACCATCGTGTCAACAGCGCCAATTGGACGGTCTTGTGTGTCCCGGAAGAGGACGCGCGGGGCCGCTTGACTTGGGTGCGGCCCGCTGAGATTCCGCCCTCATGATTTCGGTCGCTCCACCTCGGCCAGCCGCTCCTGTCTGTCTCGCTCAACGTTCCGCTGCTACCGGTTCCGCTTCATGAGGCTCTTCAACTTCTGGCGGTCCTCGGCGAGCTACCGGGTCAGGTTGGCGCTCGAGTTCAAGGGCCTGTTTTACGAGTACGTCGCGGTGAACCTCACCCAAGGCGAGCAGCACGACGGGCCGCACCGCGCGCGCAACCCCTGGGGCGGTGTGCCGGTGCTCGAGGTGCTCGAAGGCGGCAAGACCGTTCAACTGCCGCAGTCGGTGGCCATCGTGGAGTACCTCGAGGAGCGTTACCCCCACAAGCCGCTCTTCCCGAAGACGCCCCTCGAGCGCGCGCGCATGCGGGCGATGGTCGAGCTGGTGAACTCGGGCATTCAGCCGCTGCACAACCTGCAGGTGCTCAACCAGGTGAAAGACGGCCTCAAGGGTGACCCCAAAGCCTGGTCTGAGTTGTGGATCGGCAAGGGCCTCGACGCGCTCGAGGCGATGGCGAAGGACACCGCCGGCACGTTCCTGTGCGGCGACGCGTTCACCTTTGCTGATGCGTGTCTGTTGCCGCAGCTGTACGGGGCGCGAAGGTTCGCCTCTGTCGACGCGAGCCGGTTGCCGACGCTGGTACGCGTCGAGGCCGAGTGCATGAAACTCGATTTCGTTCAGAAGGCCCGGCCGGAAAATCAGCCGGACGCCGTGACTACGTGAAGGAGCCCGCCATGGAATCTCTGGGAATCATCAAGGTCGAGTCGGTGCACTGGTACGTGAAAGACATGGCGCGCACGCGCCGTTTCTACACCGAGCTGATGGACTTCGCGGAGCTGGGCGCCTCGAGCCCCGAGCTCACCAAGAGCGGCCGCCAGGAATCAGCGGTCTTCAACGCGGGCGACGTGACGTTGATCTGCTCGGCCCCCGTGGGTGAAGGCGGCCGCGCGTGGCGCTGGCTGCAGAAACACCCCGAGGGCGTGGGCACCATCAACTACCTCGTCAAAGACGTGGAGAAGACCTGGAAGCTGCTCGAGGAGCGCGGCGGGACGATCATCGATGATCAGCTCCAGCGCTTCACCGACGACAAGGGCGGCAAGCTGGCGTTCTTCTCGATCACCACGCCGTTCGGCAACACCACCTTCCGCTTCATTCAGCGCGACGGCTACGAGGCGCAGTACCCGGGCTTCGTGCGGTACGACGCGCCGCGCGGTGGCAAGAACCGCTTCGGCTTCGGCAAGGTCGATCACATCACCTCGAACTTCCGCACCCTGCAGCCGATGGTGTTGTGGATGAAGCACGTGATGGGCTTCGAGGAGTTCTGGAACATCCAGTTCCACACCGAAGACGAGATCGACAAGGGCAACCAGCACGGCACCGGCCTCAAGTCGATCGTGATGTGGGATCCGCACAGCACGGTGAAGTTCGCGAACAACGAGCCCTCACGCCCGCGCTTCAAGCAGTCGCAGATCAACGTGTACGTGGAAGATCAGCGCGGCGAAGGTATTCAGCACCTGGCGCTGGCGGTGCGCGAGATCGTGCCCACCGTGAGGGCGATGCGCGCCACCATCGGCCTCGACTTTCTCGGCACGCCGGCGAGCTACTACGACTACCTGCCCGAGCGCCTGCAGAAGAGCGGCATCATTCGCATCGACGAAGACTTGGAGGAGCTGCGCGAATTGCAGATCCTCATCGATGGTCACAAAGAGCATCAGTACCTGCTGCAGATCTTCATGAAGGAGAACTCGCAGCTGCTCAAGGACCGCGAGTCGGGCCCGTTCTTCTACGAGATCATTCAGCGCAAGGGCGACAAGGGCTTCGGCGGCGGCAACTTCAAGGCGCTGTTCGAGAGCATCGAGCGCGCGCAGACGGCCGACCGGGCCCAGAAGCACTGAACTCCCTCTCCCCCATAGGGAGAGGGTCGGCGGAAATAGGAGTCGGGTCTCCCCGAGAGGGTTGACGGAAATAGGAATCGGGTTTCATCACCGGTCTCCCCGACCCCAATCCGTGGTGCTCCTGTTGCATGCGCGTAGGGCAGAGCCGCGGACGCGCGCAGAAGAGTTCCGGTGCTGTTTTGCGACTGGCCCGACGCCTCAC
>JAYVFP010000155.1:0-40582 GCA_043773025.1 Archangium sp. | reverse complement strand
TGGGTGATGCGGAACCCCGACGACAGCTTCGAGAAGCTGCTCTCGAGCATCGACGACGAGTTGAAGAGATTGCGCTGCGCATTGAGTGAGCCGACGTTGGTACGAATCGAGAACGACATGGTTGCCTCCTGTGCGTGGACACTCATCAGTTCGGCACCCGGCGCGCTGCGGCGCAGACTGAAACTTCTGCCGAGGCCCCCGGCGGGATCAGCCGGGCCGTGACTTTGTCAGGCCGGAAGATCGATGACCCGATGGCCCTTCGCCTCGGGTGGGCCGATGGCCGCGTTGAGCAGCCGATGCAGGCCGTCGAGCCTGGCCACGTAAAGGGTGACCGTCGACTTCACGGTGCTGGGCATGTCTTCGGTGTAGCGCACGTACCAGCGCAGCTCGTCGAGCACGTGGTGGAACGCCTCGACGGCTTGCTGTTCAGCGGGGTCCAGGCGAACCAGCTCGCTGAAGGTGATGGTGGTGAAGCCGCTACGGCACAGCTCGACCATGCCCTCGCGTGTGCGCAGGCGGCTGAAGAGCGCGACCGCTTCGACCTGCTTCGAGGCGAGCCGCTTCATCACCGAGTCCGCGTCCATCGAAAGAAGGTGGCGCACCCGCGCGGTGTCGGCTTCCCAGCGATCGGCGCCCGGTTTCGAGAGCCGCGTCAGCAGGCGCGCCAGCTCGCGCTCGACGAGGTCGACTGGTTTGGCTCTCGGCTTCGGTTTGGAGCGGGGGGCCATGGTTTCAGCGCACTCGTTTGTCGAGGGCCGCGAGGATCGACGGGTACCCTTCGGGCAGCAGGCGCGACATGAGCTGAATGAGGTGGGCGTCGGCGCCGACCATCACGCGGCGCTTCTTGTCGTAGACGCCCCGCAGGATGACCTCGGCGGCCTGTTCCGGCGTGGTGCGCGCGACGCGGTGGAAGTCTTCGGCCAGCTTCTCCTTCGCGGCCGCGGTGCCGGTCATTCGGGCGTCGCGTGCGATGTTGGTCTTGATGCCGCCGGGGTGCACGGAGACCGCGGTCACCCCGGTGCCCTCGAGCTCGCACCAGAGCGATTCGGTGAAGCCACGCACCGCGAACTTCGAGGCGTTGTACGTGCCCTGGCGCGGAAAGCCGATGATCCCGAAGACGCTCGAGATGTTCACGATGGTGCCCGAGCGCTGCTCGATCATCTTCGGGAGGAACGCCTTGGTGCCGTAGACCACGCCCCAGAAGTTGATGCCGAAGAGCCACTCGAAGTCTTCGAGCGAGACCTCAGCGATGGTGGCGTCGACGGTCACGCCGGCGTTGTTGATCACCAGATCGATCCGGCCGTGCGTGGCGATGACCTCTGCGGCCATCGCCTGCACCGCCGCGCGGTTCGAGACATCCAAAGTGACGCGTTGTGAGCCGCGCTCGAGCAAGCCTTGGGTCTCGCGCAACCCGGGCTCGTTCACGTCACACAGCACCAGCGAGTAACCCTCTGCATCCAACTGCTTTGCGAGCGCGCGGCCGATACCGCTGCTCGCGCCTGTCACCACTGCGACGGGAGTCGTCATGTCGCGGCAACATCGCACAACCTGGTCTCAGCGCAGTGGAGGGAAGCCCATCGCCTCGCGAACGGCCTGGAACTCCGGCGTCCATTGCGAGGCGGTGTCGCGCACGGTCAGGCTTCGTTCGAGACGCGGTGCGGGCTTGTGGGCCAGCACGTCGATCATCACCAGCACGTCTTTGCCTTCGCGCGGCACGATGTCGACGTGTTCGATCACGTGGAGCTTCGCCTCGCGCGCCGACGCGAGCACCCGGTCTGCTTCGAGCGCGGCGGTGCAGACCACGAAGCGGCCCTCAGGCGTGAGCCAGCGGGCGGCGGCCTCGCAGTAGACCTCGATGCCTCCGCGCACCTCGAAGCGGCAGGCGGCGGCGTGGCTCTTGTCACTCTCGGGGCCCGTGCCGCGGGGGAAGTAGGGCGGGGTGCCGGTGATCAGCGGGAAGCGCGCCTCGGCAGGGAGCACGTTCGGCTGGCGCAGATCGCCGTCGAGAATCCGGCAACGCGCTTCGACTCCATTCCAGAGGATCGAGCGGCGGCCCATGGCGGCGCGATCGGCTTGCGCTTCGATGCCGGTGACGTCGGCCTCGGGAAAGCGCCAGGCCATCATCATCAGCACGCTGCCCAGGCCACACCCGAGGTCGAGCATGCGCCGCGCGTCGAGTGACTGCGCGTGAGGTGCAGCCACGGCGGCGGTGACCAGGTCATCCAGGCTCCAGCGGTGGCCTTGTTGCTTTTGGAAGAGCCTGAACTCGCCAGTGAGGAAGCAGAGATCTTCGTCGTCGGCCGGTTGCAGCTCGGCGCGGCCGTCGTCACCGCGGGGGCGCGGGCCCGGGGCGACCCACCCGGGTGGTCTTCTTGCTGTGCGAACGATGCCGGCCACGACGGCGGCACCCTACACCGTGAAGCTCAGGCCGAGCACGGCACCGAAGCGTCGGGCTCGAAGGTCAACGCGTCGTCCTTGATGGAGAAACCCCTGGCGCCCCGAACCCACGCGGCCACCTCTTCTTCACTCGCCCCTGAATTTTGCACCAGGTTCGCCAACAACGGCGGCCACGCGGCGGTGCGGGAGCCCGTCGAGACCAGGTGCCGCAGCGCCTGCTCGAGGACCTGGCTGTGTTGCCGCTGATGCAGCAGCTGGCGATCGAGATCGAGGAAGGTCGAGGCCACCGTGCGAATCGCAAGCGACATGAACGAGGTGCGATCCATTTCTTCGCGCAGGGCGGCCTGGTCGACGATGCCCACCACCGTGTCGGTCACCGCGCTGACCGTGGCCGAGCGTGGCTGACCGGTGAAGACGGCCGCTTCTCCGAACAGCTCACCCGCGTTGAGGCGGCGGAGTTCTTGCGGCTGACCTCCGAACGAGCGCGTCGCCACGCAGTTGCCTGAGATGATCACATACGCGGCATCACCCGGCTCACCTTCTCTGACGATGGCCTCACCGGGCTTGAAGGAGCGCATCGGGAGCTGCGAGAGCCCATGCGCGTAGCGCTCGAGGTCGTGCTGAAACGCTTCGACCGTCTGGTAGCGCTGCGCTGGTTCGGGGTCGAGCGCCTTCATGCAGATGATCGAGAGCCGCCGCGGTACCGGGTGTTTGCCCGCGGCGAGCTCGGGCGCGGTGACCACCCCGACGAGGGCCTTCTCGTGCGCCTGCTCTGCGGTGGCGGCCGAGTGGGGCGCGCGCCCCGTGAGAATTCGGTACAGCACGCCGCCCAGCCCGAAGACGTCGGTGCGTTCGTCGAGCTTCCACAGCTCACCGGCTGCCTGCTCCGGGGCCATGTACGAGGGCGTGCCCTGGGAGTGCGTCGCGGGCGTCGCGTCGGTCGGCAGCTCGGCCTTGCGGCGGGCGATGCCCCAGTCGACCAGGTAAATCTGACCGAACGACCCCACGATGATGTTCGAGGGCTTGAGGTCGAGGTGCAGCACGCCCTTCGAGTGCGCGAAGGCCACGGCATCGCAGACGCGCAAGAGCACCTCGACCGCGGCGAGCACTCCGGGGTGATCTTTCTCTTCGAGCTGCTGCTGAAGCGTCTGGCCTTCCAGCATCTTCATGGTGAAGACGCTGGAACGTTTGCGGTCGCTGGCCAGCGCGTAGACCGCGGGGATGTTGGGGTGATCGAGCTGCGCGGTGATGCGCGCTTCGTTCACGAAGCCCTCGAGCGCTTCGTCGATCTTCATCAACTCGGGGCGCAGCACCTTGAGCGCGACCTCACGCCCCAGCACCTCGTCGCGGATGCGGTAGACACGCGCCATTCCCCCCGAGCCGAGCAGACCGAGGTCGACCACCTCCCAGTCTTTGGGGAGCGGCTGGGTGAGGCTCTTGGCGTCGTCTTCGCGTTTTTTCCCGAAACCAAACATGGCCGCGGAACCTAGCTCAGGAAGGCGCCTGCCCTCTCCCCAACCCTCTCCCCCTCGGGGCGAGGGAGTTCGGGGGCAGCTAGGGGCGGAAGGTGCGCGGGTCGAGCCCGTACCGCTCCATCCACCGCTGAATCTGCATGCGCGCCTTGCCCATCGCGCGAGCCACCGCCGACACATTGCCCGCATGCTGGCGAAGCAACGCCTCGAGCTCCGCCTTCCGCGCGCCCTCCACCTCGGCCTCGGGCTCCTTGCGGCGACGCGCCCCCGGTTCCCGCAGCTCGGGCGGCAGATGCGAAAGCTCAATCACGCCCGACCCAGAGAGCACCAGAGACGTCTCGAGCGCCTTCTCGAGCTCACGAACGTTGAGCGGCCAGTCGTAGGCGAAGATCGCCCGGGCCGCGGCGATGCCCAGCTGCACCGAAAACACCCGCTGCGGCGCCAACCGTTGCAGCAGCGCTCCGATGAGCAAACCCAGATCTTCCCGGCGCGCCATCAACGCAGGCAGCTCAGCTCGGTAGCCCGTCAGCCGCGCCCGCAGATCGTCGCGAAAGAGCCCCTGTTCACACAGCCGCTCGAGCGTGCGGTGCGTCGCTGAGATCACCCGAAGATCCACCGGCAAAGGCTTCGAGCCACCCACCGGCATCACCGCGCGTTCCTGCAGCACCCTCAACAACACGGGCTGCGCGTCGAGCGGCAGGTCGCCCACTTCCTCGAGCAGCAACGTGCCGCCGTGCGCCGTGCGCAGCAACCCGGGTCGATCTTCCAGCGCACCGGAGAACGCGCCCTTGCGGTGGCCAAACAATTCCGACTCGACCAGCTCGTCCGGCAGCGCACCGCAGTTCACCGCCACGAACGGCCCGGGCCGACCGCTGATCGCATGCAGCGCGTTCGCCACGACTTTTTTCCCGCTCCCCGAAGGACCACACAGGGCGAGGTTCACGCTCGACTTCGCCAGCTCCACCAGCTCGTCGAACAGCGCGCTCAAGCTCGGTGAAAGGGTCGATAAGCCTGTTGCGGCCGGCCGCAGGGCTTCACTCTCGAGATCCGGAGCACAGGGCTGATCGAGCCGGAACACGAAGAACGTCCGCCCCAGCTCGATCACATCACCGTCTGAAAGTTCCGCCCGCTGCACCTTCTCGCCATTGCGGCGCACACCGTTCTTCGACTTCGTGTCTTCCAACACCCAGGCCCGCATCACCCGGGACAGCCGCGCGTGTTGGCCCGACATCCAGCGATCCGCGATGCCCAGCGTGAGGGTGCGTTTGCCCGCTCCTTCGACCCGGCTGACGGCGCGGTTGTCGCTTCGGCCGAGGTTCACTTCGTCGACTGCTTCGAGGGAGAAGCGGGCGGAGGGGGCCGCGGGGCGATCGGCGTCGAGCACCCGGTAAAGGAAGGCTGACGTCTTCGCGCCCCGTGTGGCGCCGCTGAAGCCTTCGGTCAGCGTGCTGTGCACGTCAGCGGACTCCCTCGATCAGGAACAGCTCATCGAGCTGTTGGTTCACTGTGTAGACAGAGTGCTTCCCATCGGGGGCCCTTCGCCTATTTCCACGGGTTTCTAACGACGCCGGGGCCTGGCTTTCGGGGCCGCTTCCTCTGCCGCGGGGGCTGCGCTGCTTGCACCGTCCTGACCTGAGGCGGCGTCCTGCTCCTGCTGCGCCTCGGGGGGCAGGCCCTTCTCGACCGGCACCACGCCGCCTTCGTTGGGCTTCTCGTCGAGGGTGACCGGATTTGCTTCAGAGACCCCGCGCTGCACTTCGACCTCTTTGGGGGCGTTGGCGTCGGCCTTGCGCTTTTCTTCGGCGGCCTTTTCCTTCGTCTCGAGGTCCTTCGTGAGCTCTTTGGTCTTCGCGTACTCAGACCGGTCTCGTTTGAGCGAGTCGCGCGCCCACTGCTTGGGGTCGACGCCGTTCTTCTCGAGCACCGCCTTGCTCGCGTTGGCGAGGTCTTTGTCCAACGCCTTGCGATCTTCGCGGCTCAGCTCGGTCGGCTTCTTGTTGCCGTACTTCGCGGAGACCTCGGCCTGGGCCTTCTGCTCCTGGCGCTCGATGACCGCCGCCTTCTCAGGCGTGGTGGCTTCGTCGGCGACGAGGGCAAGACAGAGGGTGACGAGAGAAAGCGACATGACGACCTCCGCGAACAAGGCGACGCTAACACCGCGCGGGGCGCAGGCAGCGGCTCTTACTTCTGACAGGTAGAGCAGCCCTCGTTGAACTTGGCGCACTCTTCCTGGGCCGTGACGCAGCGCTTCTGGTACTCGGGGCGGTCCGTGTTGCGCCCGGCGATTTCGCAGACTGTGTCAGAGAGCTTGCAGACCTTCGACTTGAGGTCGCACGTCTCGCTGCACTCGGTGCTGGTCTTGGTGCGGTACTCCTCGAGCTGCGCCGAGAGCATGTCCATCTTCTCGTCGTCTGAGCCGCCGAGGTTCGGACCACCGGTGTTCTTCGGGCACGCCAGCAGGAACAACGAGGCGGCGAGGGACGCGAGGAAGAGGCGGTTCATGAGCGGCGTGTAGACGCGAGAGTGGCTGTGAGCAACTTCGTTGTTCAACTTGCGGCCGTTACGGAGGCGTCACGGGCGCGATCACCGGCCGCTTCTGGTGAGGCGGCAGCGGCTTGTTGGCCTCTCGCCAGTAGAAGAAGGCGGTGAGGGCAAGCACCACCACGATGGCGATGCGGCGATAGAGCTCGTCGCGATCTCGATCAGGTGAGGCGGCATACTCGGCGGCGCTCTTCGCCAGACGTGCCTCGAGCTCTTCCCGGTGCGCGGTGAGCGCATCCCAGAGCCGTCGGGCTGCTGCGCCTTCTCCTTTGGCCGCACCACCTTCGAGCATCGCGGCGACCTCGGCGGGTTCTCGCACATCGGGCACCCGCGCTTTGCCGCCAGAGCTCACGTCGAGCAGGGCGCGGAACACCAGGATCTGCGCCCGGGCCAGGTCGATGCCGTGCAGGGTGGCCAGCGCAGAGAGCTCCATTCCGGCGAGGCTCACCCGCTTGACGATCTCCGCCGAGCGGGGCGGGGCGAAGGTGAGCAGGCGAAAGAGAGCATCGACCTCTGACATGGGTTGCCGCAGTCCTGCCAAATTCTTGAGCGGCTGTCGTGGGTTCGTACGCTGTCGGCCTATGCGCTTCCCCTTGCTATTGGTCTGGCTCTCGTCGGCCGTCTTCGCCGCCGAGACGATGCGCATCGCCGTGGGTCCCGAATCGTCGAAGGTCGTGCTCGAAGGCGAGTCACTGCGGGTGGGGGCCGACGCAGATGACGCGGCGTTCGAGGCCTTCGCCACCAAGCGGGTCTCGTTCGTGCTCTTGGACGGAAAGTTGATGGTCGAGGGCTCGCCTTCCCCGGCGCGCGCGTTGCGGTTCCGCTCGGGTGAAGACGGCAGCGGCGTCATCGCGGTCAACGGCGTGCGCGTGAAGGGCGACGTGGTGGTGCTCTTCGGCAAGACGCAGCTGGCCGCGGTGAACGTGCTGGGCCTCGAGGATTACCTGGTCGGCGTCATCGGCAGCGAGATGCCCAAGTCGTTCCCCACCGAGGCGCTCAAGGCGCAGGCGATCGCCGCGCGCACCTACGCGCTCAACAAGAAACTCGAGCAGTACAGCCAGCCGTACCACCTGGGCAGCTCGGTCATCAGCCAGGTCTACAAAGGCCTCGACGTCGAAGATCCCCGCACGCGCGAGGCGGTGGAGTCCACCCGCGGCCTGGTGATGACCTGGCAACTGCAGCCGATCGAGGCGTACTTTCACTCGAGCTGCGGCGGCCGCACCGAGTCGGGGGGCGACGCGTTGGGGCGCGATCTTCCCTATCTGCAGGCCGTCGATTGCCCGTGTGGTCACCTGCCGACCAGCCACTGGACGCTCCATTTGAAGCAGGCAGATCTGAAGGCGCTGGGTGGCACGAAGGCGGGCTCGCTCAAGGTGCAGGGCCGCTCTTCGACGGGCCGTGCACGGCGGGTGGAGGTCGGCACTCGCAGCCTCGACGCAGTCACGTTCAGGGAGCGCATCGGGTACATGAAGTTGAAGAGCCTGCACTTCGAGATTGAGAAGTCAGGCGACGGCTGGAAGGTCGAAGGCAGTGGCTTTGGTCACGGCGCGGGGCTCTGTCAGTGGGGCGCGCGGGTCTACGCAGAGAAGGGCTGGGATTTCCGGAAGATCCTTCAGCACTACTACCCGGGCGTCGAGCTGCAGACTTTGTACGAATGAACGTGAACTGGGAACTCGCCGCGCATGAAGGGCTGCCGTACCGGTATCTGCTGCCGGCCGGTTACGACCCGGCGCATCAGCGCTATCCGCTCGTCGTCTACCTGCACGGCAGCGGTGAGCGGGGCGATGACGGCGTCTCGCAGCTGAAGAATGGCGTCGACACGCTGGGGAACTGGCCGGTGATCGCGGTCGCCCCGCAGTGCCCTCGCGACGACACGTTCGGGGGCAGTTGGTACGGCGGTCAGTCACGCACGCAGCGCAAGGTGGTGAGCCTGGTGCGTGAGCTGGCTGGCAGGAAATCCGTCGACGCGCAGCGCATCTGCCTCATCGGGTACTCGATGGGCGCGATCGGGCTGTGGGATTTGATCGAGCGGCATCGAGACCTTTTCTGCGCAGCCGTGCCGATCGCTGGTGACTTGAACCCGGAGTCGGCCCGCGCGCTGGTCGACTTTCCCGTCTGGGCCTTTCACGGCGAGCGCGATCGGTTGGTGCGCAACGACGCGATCCGCCGCGTGGCGAGCCTGATGAAACAGCTCGGGAGCGGCGTCTTCCGGTACTCCGAGTTGCCGGGCACGGGTCACGACTCGTGGCAGGGCGCGTGGGGCAACACAGCGCTGCTGCCGTGGCTACTTGCTCAGCGTCGGTGAACCGGTCGAGCCGATGGTGCGCAGGCGAGTCGGGCCCACGCGGCTCTCGATCTCGGTCTTCACTTCAGTGCGCAGGCGCAGGTTGAAACCGACTTCGGCGGTGACGAACAGGGGCCCCAGCAGCAGGCCGACCAGGTCATCGACGAACGCCGGCTTCTTGCCCTCGTAGTAGTGGCCGATGAACTGAATCACCCAGCCCACGATGAAGAGGGCCGCCGAGGTGATGAGCCAGATCATCGTGCTCTGGGCCGTGATGAAGGAGGAAATAAAGGCGCAGAGCATGAGCTGCGCGGTCATCACCAGGCCGTAGCGGAGGTCGAGGCGAAAGTAGAACGCGGCCGCCGCGGGAATGACGAACCACACCGGCGAGAGCATCAGGCCCATCAGCTCGAAGCCCGGCCGCGAGAGGAACGACGTCACCGCGAGCACGATCATCGGCACGCCGATGTAGTGGGTCGAGATGTTGCGCGGGTC
Organism: Archangium sp.; assembly: GCA_043773025.1. Taxonomy (GTDB): domain Bacteria; phylum Myxococcota; class Myxococcia; order Myxococcales; family Myxococcaceae; genus Archangium_A. Next base: position 31,393 of record JAYVFP010000155.1, on the reverse strand, counting down.
ACGGTGGTACGCCGCGTACTTGCTGAGCTGGGCGATGAGCGGAGTCACGGTGGTGGTCATATGAGAGACTTTGCCCTCGTTTCGAGACGCCACACTGTCAGCCGCCCGACACTTCTCACCCATGCCCAAATCTGGACGTGAATACAGGGAGTTGCTGCTGGCCGGGAGGTGGTTTCAGGGGCTTGCGCCTTCCTTTCAAGACCGCCTGCTCGAGGCTGGCGTGGTGCGTCAAGTGCCGGCCGAGGGGCGATTGTTCTCGCGCGGGGACGCACCCGATGGGCTCTATGCCGCGCTGAACGGGAGCCTTCGCATCGCGGGGCTGTCGGAGGCGGGCAAAGAAGCCGTGCTCGCGGTGGTCGAGCCGCCGCAGTGGTTCGGGGAAATTTCGGTGTTCGATAGGCTTGCCCGCACGCACGACGCGGTCGCCGTGGTCGAGTCGACGGTGCTGCAGGTCTCTTCGGGTTCGCTCGACGCGATGCTCGCGGAGCAGCCGGCGTGGTGGCGGGATCTCGGGTTGCTCATGACGACCAAGCTTCGGCTCGCGTTCATGATGATGGAAGACATGGCGTTGTTGCCGCTGCTTCCTCGCGTCGCTCGGCGGCTGGTGTTGATGGCCGAGGGGTATGGCGAGTGGAGCGATCGTTCGGCGCGCGTGGTGAAGGTGAGCCAGGAGACGCTCGCGGCGATGGTTTCGTCGTCGCGGCAGTCGACCAACCAGGCGCTCAAGGAACTCGAGGCCCGGGGGCTGATCAAGGTGGCGTACGGCGAGATTCAGATCGTCGAGTTGGGTGGGTTGAGGACGGTCGCAGGTGGGGGCGGGGATTCCACCTGAGAGGGAGACAGTCGCCTCTTGCTGGCGTAGTTCACGCTCGCCTTGCACACCGACGACTTCGACTTCCAGCTTCCCCCTGAGCTGATCGCCCAGGCGCCTCTTGCCGAGCGTGACGCGAGCCGTTTGCTGCACGTGCGAAGGCCCAGTGGGCAGGTGCAGCATCGGCAATTTCGCGAACTGCCCTCACTGCTGCGCGCGGGTGATTTGGTGGTGTTCAACGACTCGCGCGTCATCCCTGCGCGGTTGATCGGGAAGAAGAAGGGCACGGGCGGGCGCGCTGAGCTGCTCCTGGTTCGGCCCTCGACCGATGTCGACACCGAAGCAGCGCTCAAGGCCAACGCGGCCGGCACGGTGTGGACGTGCCTGGGCCAGTCGTCGAAGGGTTTTCGCCCCGGCATGGAGCTCGAGTTCGACGCAGGTCTGACTGCCACGGTGCTCACCGCGCCGGGGGGCGGGGAATACTCGGTACAGTTCACCTCGCCGATGGACACGCTCGAAGAGGCCATCGAGCGCGCCGGCAAGTTGCCTTTGCCGCCGTACATCACGCGCGAGGTCGAGCTGGCCGATGCCGAGCGGTATCAGACCGTGTACGCCCGCAAGATTGGTTCGGTCGCGGCGCCGACGGCGGGGCTTCATTTCAATGCGCAGACGTTTGCGGCTCTCGAGGCGCGCGGGGTTCAGCGGTGTTTCGTCTCGCTCGAGGTCGGGCCGGGGACCTTCATGCCGGTGCGCGAGGGGCCCGTGGCGGAGCACAAGATGCATTCAGAGCGGGCGCACGTGAGTGGTGCGACGGCTTCGGCGATTGCGGCGGCCAAAAGGGAAGGGCGGCGGGTGATCGCGGTTGGGACGACGGTCGTGCGGACTTTGGAGTCGTTCGCGCTGGCCCCGGACCCCGCTTCGCAGACTGATGAAGCAGGTGCCTCGACTCCGCTCGGCACGAACGGAACCGGCCAAAATCCGTTCAGCCCGAGCGAAGTCGAGGGCGCACTTCAACAGTCTCCTTCGCACGACGAGGGAGTCTCGTTTTCGACCTCCATCTTCATCACTCCGGGGTTTCGGTTTCAGACCGTCGACGCGCTGGTGACCAACTTCCACCTGCCCAAGTCGACGCTGGTGATGCTCGTCAGTGCGTTCCTCGGCACAGACGCGACCCTGGCGGCGTACGCCGAGGCCGTTGGTGAGAAGTACCGCTTCTTCAGCTACGGCGACGCCATGTTCATCGAGTCCGACTCATGACCCTTCCCGTTCCAGAGCTTCGTGGTGATCAACGCGTCGCCCCTTCGCTGGTGAAGTTCGAGCTGCTGCACGTGTGCGCGCAGACCGGCGCCCGACGCGGCAAGCTGCACACGCCTCACGGGGTCATCGACACGCCCGTCTTCATGCCCGTGGGCACCGCCGGCAGCGTGAAGGCCATCGCCCCCGACGACCTGCACACGCTCGGCGCGAACATCATCCTCGGCAACACCTACCACCTGATGCTGCGCCCCGGAGAGCAGCTCATCGGTGACCTCGGCGGCCTGCACAAGTTCATCTCGTGGGATCGCGCGCTGCTCACCGACTCGGGCGGCTTTCAGGTCTACAGCCTCTCCGAGAAGGTGAAGATCACCGAAGAGGGGGCCGCTTTCCAAAGCCACCTCGACGGCAGCAAACACCTGCTCACGCCCGAGCGGAGCATCGAGATCCAGGAAGTGCTCGGCGCCGACATCATCATGGCCTTCGACGAGTGCCCGCCCGCGCTCTCGGAGCGCAGCTACATGGAAGCCTCCATGGCGCGCACCACCCGCTGGCTGCACCGCTGCGCCAAAGCGTGGAATCGGCAACGCTCGTCGCTGTTCGGCATCGTGCAGGGCGGTCTCGACGAAGCGCTGCGCAAGCGGCACGCCGAAGAGGTCTGCGCCATCGACCTGCCGGGCTACGCGCTGGGTGGTTTCGCGGTCGGCGAAGAGCCCGTGCAGATGCACGCGGGTGTGGCGTACTCGGCCCCGCTGCTGCCCAAAGACAAACCGCGCTACCTGATGGGCGTCGGCACGCCGCTCGACCTGGTCACCTGCGTGGGCTCAGGCATCGACATGTTCGACTGCGTGTTGCCCACCCGCAGCGCTCGCAACAGCTTGCTGTTCACCAGCGAAGGCAAGCTGGTCATCAAGAACGCCCGCTACGCGCGCGATGAACGGCCGCTCGACCCGAAGTGCAGTTGCTACACCTGCCGCAATTTCTCTCGCGCCTACTTGAGGCATCTGTTCGTGAGCCAGGAGCTGGTCGCGATGCGCCTCAACACGCTGCACAACCTGCACTTCTTCCTGTCCCTGATGGGCCAGGCCCGCGCAGCGATCGAGGTCGACCGCTACGGCGACTTCCTCAAGGAGTTCCACGCCCGACCGGCGATCCCGGAGGCTTGAAAGGTTTTACTGCACTGGCCGGCAGGCGCTGCGCGTGCCGCCCAGGTGGGTGAGCACGCACTCGAAGTTGACCCGGCAATCGGCGTTCACTTCGCAGGGGTTGCTGCAGACCTGCTGGTCTCTGCCGAAATAGGTGCAGATGGTGCCCGTGGGGCAGTCGCGGGTCTGGCCGGGCTCGGTGCAACCGCGTGAGCAGAAGCCGCCCGGAGCGGTCAGGCAATCTTGACCGGGCTCACACTGTTCGCGGCGCTCGCACGCAATGCCTACCGCGGTGGTGTTGCAGGCCGACAAGGCGAGGGTCGCGACGGCAGCAAGGAGCAGAAGTCGAGTCATGGGCGAGCGCGCCTAGCACAACTCCCGCATGAGTGCGCTTGCCGCGTAGCGCCCCGAGGGCTATACGGCCCGCCTCTTGATCCCCATGACACTGGCCTCATTCCCGACCGTGCTCGCGCAGGCCGCCTCTGGCAGCGGCAGCATGAACATCCTTTTCTTCGGGGCGCTGTTCGCGATCATGTACTTCGTGCTCATTCGCCCGCAGCAGAAGCAGGCGAAAGAACAGCAGACGTTGATCGCCGCGCTCAAGAAGGGCGATGACGTCATCACTTCGAGCGGAATCCTCGGCAAGGTCTTCGCGGTCGACGAGAAGGTCATCACCGTCGAGATCGCCCGAGACGTGAAGGTGCGGATGCTCAAGAGCTCCGTGCAGGGAAAAGTCACCGTCGAGCCCCGAACCGAGAAGTCTGAAGGTTCAGAAGCCAAGAAAGAGGAGAAGTGAGCGATGGACCGCACCTGGTACACGCGACTCGGCATCATCATCGCCGTCACCCTGGGCACCCTGTGGATGTTGGTGCCCACCTATTATTCGTTCTTCCGCCTCGAGCGCGCTGACCGGAACAACATCGCGAAGCTGCAGGAAGTGCTGCCGCCCTGGGCACCGCCCGCGAAGTACCGGCTCTCGCTGGGCCTCGACCTCCAGGGGGGCATTCACCTGGTGATGCACGTCGACATGAAGACGGCGCTCACCAAGCGCGCCGAGCGCCGCGCCTCGCAGATGGTCTCGTACGTCACCAGCAAGAAGCTGGGTGAGATCGAGCTGCCCACCGTCGACCCCGAGAACAACCGGGTCACCGTGATGGTGAAGGACCCCGCGACCGCCGAGGCCATTCAGAACGGCCTGCTCGACATGTTCAAGGACTTCACCTTGAAGGGCCGCGACGGCGCGAAGATCGAGCTCGCGCTCGACGAGAGCTCGCTCGAAGGCATGAGCACCGAGGCCCTCGACATGGCGCTGCTGCGCATCCGCGAGCGCATCGACAAGTGGGGCGTCTCTGAAGTGCAGATCGCCAAGCTGGGCACCGACCAGATTCAGATCTCGCTGCCCGGTCAGTCTGACCCAGAGCAGGTCAAGCAGCTCATCGGCACCACCGCTCAGCTCGAGTTCCGCCTGGTGGCCAACGACTCGTCGATCTTCCAGAAGATCTACACCGAGACGCCCCCGCCCGACCGCACGCTCATTCGCCTGGTCGAGCAGGGCACCTCGCCCGACAGCCCTGGCGGCCCGTTCATCGAGAGCGAGAACCGCGCTGAGCTCATCGCGTACATGGCCAACAAGGTGCCCGCGCCGCAGAAGGTGCTCACGCACTGCGTGCCCGAGGCGGGCCTCAAGCGGAAGTGCCTCAAGTACCAGACCTACCTGATGGACTCGCAGTCGGTGCCCGGTGACCTGCTCAAGACGGCGTGGTTCCCGGGCTCACCCAACACGCAGGGTCAGTACTACGTCGCGTTCGAGATGCAGCCCGATGGCGCCAAGCAGATGGGCGAGCTGACGGGCAAGAACGTCAACCGCAAGATGGGCATCATCCTCGACGACAACGTGATGTCGGCCCCGAACATCCAGTCTGAGATCAGCGACAGCGGCACCATCACCTTTGGCCGCATGGGCCCCGAGGCGAAGGACTACGGCAAGCTGCTGGCCACCACGCTGCAGTCAGGCGCGCTGCCTGCGCCGGTCACCATCGGCGAGATTCGCCAGGTGGGCGCTTCGCTGGGCGACGAGCTCATCAAGAAGGGCACCCTGGCTGCGATCCTCGGCCTCGCGCTCGTGGTGCTGTTCATGGCCTTCTACTACCGGGTCTCCGGTCTGGTCGCCGACGTGGCGCTCATCTTGAACGGTGGCCTCATCCTCGCGGGGCTGGCGGCGTTCGGCGCCACCCTGACCCTGCCTGGCATCGCCGGCTTCGTGCTCACCCTGGGCATCGCGGTCGACGCGAACGTGCTCATCAACGAACGTGTCCGCGAAGAACTGGCGGCGGGCAAGACGGCGCGTGCAGCCGTCGACGCCGGTTACGACCGCGCGTTCTGGACCATCTTCGACGCGCACGTCACCACGCTCATCGCAGGCTTCGTGCTGGCGTTCACGGGTACGGGCCCGGTGCGCGGCTTCGCGACGACGCTGATCATCGGGATCATCGCCTCGCTCTTCACTTCCATCGTGGTGACGCGGCTCATCACCACCTACATCGTGCACGGTCGCAACGCGACGACCGTCTCGGTCTGATTCGAGATCGCCATGCAAATCATCAAGGGCAAGACGAGTTTCGATTTCATCGGTAAGCGGAAGATCGCGCTGTTCATCAGCTCGGTCATCAACATCGCGATCCTGGTGGGCATCGCCATCTTCGGGTTCAACCTGGGCGTGGACTTCGCAGGCGGCACGTTGGTCGAGGTGAAGTTCGCCAAGGCCACCACCGCTGAGCAGGTGCGCGAGGGCGCGGTGAAGGGCGGCCTGCAAGAGCCGCAGGTGCAGGGCATCGGCTCGGCGGATGAGAACAATTTCATCCTCCGCATGGGCGGTGTCACGCAGCTGACCCTCGAGAGCGAGCAGGCGGCCGAGGCCGCGGTGCGCGGGCTGGGCGAGGTCGTCTCGCTCACCAAGAACCTCGACACCGGCATCATCAACGTTCGCTACAAGACGCCGATGGACCCCGCGAGCATCAAGGCGGCGGTCGTGGCGTCGGGCACGGGCGTGACCGAGGTCACCAAGCTGGGCGAGGCCGACTACCAGATCAAGGCCGAGGGCATGGCCGCCAAGGTCACCTCGGCGCTCAAGACCGGCCTCGACGGGGCTGACTTCGAAGTGCGCCGCACGGACTACGTCGGCCCGCAGGTCGGCAAGCAGCTTCGCAACAAGGGCCTGATGGCGCTCATCTGGGCGATGCTCTTCATCCTCATCTACGTGGCGTTCCGCTTCGACCTGAAGTTCGGGCCGGGCGCGCTGCTGGCGATGGTGCACGACGTGATCATGGTGGCGGGCTACTTCCTCATCACCCGCCGCGAGTTCAACCTCACCTCGATCGCGGTGCTGCTGACGGTCATCGGCTACTCGATCAACGACACCATCGTGATCTACGACCGCATTCGCGAGGAGATGGTCAAGTACAAGGGCAAGCCGCTGCCGGAGATCATCAACATCGCCGTCAACGACACCCTGGCGCGCACCATTCTCACCTCGGGCGTCACCGCGCTCTCGCTCATCGGCCTGCTGGTCTACGGCGTGGGCGAAATCTTCGACTTCGCGGCCGCCATGTTGCTCGGCATCTTCGTCGGCACGTACTCGTCGGTGTACATCGCGAGCCCGCTGGTCATCTGGCTCGACGAGCGGGAGCACGAGAAGGACGCGCCCGGCGCCGGTACGCCGATGAAGGCCAAGACGGCCTGAGCTGAACCGAAGCTTCGAGCTTCAACGGCCGCCAGAGCCTTCGTGCTCCGGCGGCTTTTTCATGTCCACTGGCCCCTCACCCCGATCCTCTTCCCGGGGGGGCGAGGGAGGCATGATTTGCAGCGTGCGGGTGGGGTAGGCGATCGACGTGCCGGACGCCTCGACCACCGCCAGGAACCGCAGCAACACGTCTTCGCGCACCCGCCTGAAGTCGTCGAAGTCGGGCATCACGAACCAGGCCGACACCTCGATGTCGAGCGACGACTCGCCCAGCTTCACCAGGTTGACCGCGACGCTCTCGGGCCAGAGCTCGGGCTGGGCCTTGAGCGCCTCTTTGAACCCCTCGGTGATCTTCTTGAGCTGCTCGGCGGTGGTGCCGTACCGCACGCCCACCACGGTCTGCAGGCGCACGCGATCGCGCGCGGCGAAGGTCTCGAGGCGCATGTCGGCCAGCTTGCCGTTGGGGATGCTGATCAACGTGCGATCGAGCGTGCGGAAGCGCGTGCTGCGCAGGCCGATGGTCTCGACCGTGCCCACGAAGTCGTCGATGCGCACGAAGTCACCCTCACGGATGGGCTGATCGACCGCCAGCGCGAACGCGCCGAACACGTTCTCGAGCGTCTTCTGCGCGCCCAGCGCGAGCGCGAGGCCGCCGATACCCAGGCCGGCGAGCACACTGGTGACCGAGTACCCGACCTCTGCCAACGCCGCGAGGATGGCGAAGCCCACCAGCGCGAAGCGCACCACTCGGCCAAACAAGCTCACCAGCGCGCGGCTGCCGGGCCGGGCCTGGGCGAAGGCGCTCGAGCTGAAGTTGTCGCTCCAGGCGCTGACCGCCCGCAGCGCGCCCCAGAAGAAGGCGATGACGAGGCCCACGCGGAACACGTGCTGCCACACGGCGTCGGTCTCCCTGGTGAAGCCCAGCAGGGGCAGGGAGAACCGGGCGAGCAGAAAAGCCCACCCCAGCTTGAGGGGCCCGCCGAGGCGTTCGTTGATGCGCTCCGCCGCCGCCTGGTCTTTGCGAACGCGGCGCACGACGGTCTGCGTCAGCTTGAGCAGCAGCCACGTCAACAGCCCGATCAAGGCCGCGAGCACCGGCACGGCGAGCCACTGCCAACGCTGCAGGCCGAAGGTCGCCGGCAAGAGCCACGTGTCGGGGAGCAGCTCGCGCAAGCCATCGCCCGCATGGCCCACGGCCGCCTGCGCCCTGGTGACCGCGGCCGGATCTTGCACGTCGAACATTCGGCTGACCCCGCCGTCTTCAGCGGCCTGCGCGCTCAGGGAACCCGCGATCAGCAACACCCAGAAGAACCTCATGGCGCGGCAATATGCCCGAAAGCACCTGAGGCACATGGCTCTCGTATTGAGAGCGTAACGGTCACTTTGAGTGCCACTCTCACATTGTGGCGAATGCATTGCGCAGTTTTTCCGGGGGGTTAGTTACTGGCTACCGGCTTGCTGACTGTACGTCTCCGTAGGCTGACAACAACACCACCCAAGGAACCACATGAACAAGCTGATCCTCTCCGCCGCGCTGACTCTCTCCTCGCTCTCGTTCGCCACCACCTGGGAAATCGACACCGCGCACGCGGCGGCGAACTTTTCCGTCAAGCACCTCACCATCTCGACCGTCAACGGCACGCTGGGCGACGTGACCGGCAAGGTCGAAGTCGACGACAAGGACGTGACCAAGTCGAAGATCGAGGCGTCGGTCGACGTGAAGGGCATCAACACCAAGCAGAGCAAGCGTGACGACCACCTCCGCAGCCCCGACTTCTTCGACGTCGAGAAGTTCCCGGCGGTGATCTTCAAGTCGACCAAGATCGAGAAGGGCGAGGGCAGCAAGCTGAAGATCACCGGCGACCTGACCATGCACGGCGTGACCAAGCCGGTCGTGCTCGACGGCGAGCTGACCGCTGAAGTCGCGAACCCCTTCAGCGCGGCGAAGACCCGCGGCTTCTCGGGCAGCACCACCATCAACCGCAAGGACTTCGGCCTGACCTGGAACAAGGCGCTGGAGAGCGCCGGCCTGCTCGTCGGCGAAGAAGTGAAGGTCTCGATCGAGGCCGAAGTGGTGAAGAAGGAAGCGGCGCCGGCGGCCAAGGCGGCCCCCGCGAAGAAGTAACTCGCTTTCGTCGTTCAGCTTTGAAGCCCGCTCCGGTCATTGCTCGGGGCGGGCTTTCTCTTGTGCTCCCTCTCCCCGCTCGCGCAGGGAGAGGTTTACGAACTCAGCGGTTCTTCTTTTTCTTCTTCGCGCTGGTCTGCGCTGGGGTCGGCATCGCAAGCGCTGCCGCGCCACCACCGAGAATCACCGGCGCAGGCTCTTCCGGCGCCACCGCGTCAGAAGCGCTCCTCGTGAACACCCACCACACGCCGAGGACCGCGAGTAGCGCCGCCAGCGACATGGTCACGTACTGCTCGTCGAGCCAGTGCGACATCCACGAGAGCGGGCCCCAATTCAAATAGTGCGAGACCGCGCACAGCGAGCAGAGCAGCAACCCCACCTCGCGCCGTTTCTCGTGCAGCACCGCGAGGCCCATCAAGAAGCAGTAGTAGTAGTTCGTCAGCTCCGCGCCGATGACGATGAAGCCCACGCCCAGCGCAGCGCCAATCCACGGGTCCGTACCGGTGTGTCGCAAGGCGAACCACACCAACACCATGCCCGCGAGGAACGAGAGCCACATGAGCGGCTTGGCCTGATCCCAATTGTCGAGGCGCGTCGACTTCCACAGGTACCAGGAGTCGATCAGCCCCGGCCGCACGGTCTTCTGCCCGATGGAGTCAGGCCGCCACGAGAGAATCGTGCGCAGGCCCATGTGGTTGGTCAGCGGCGTGCGCGAATGTTTCACGGTGTTCTGAGCGAAGCGTTGCCAGGTGCTGGGGCCTCCGAAGAACGCAAACGAAGCGCCGACCAGCAACGCGGTGGCCACCACGCCGCCCGCCACGTAGCGCAAGAACCGCGGATCCATCTTCTTGTTCACGCGGAAATATTCGAACGCGGCGATCGCCACGCCCGCGGCCGCGAGCCCGGGGAACAAGCGCAGCAACACCGTGTACGCGAAGGCGGCGCCGGCGAGGGCAGGGCGGTTCTTCTTCAGCAGCGCTATCGACGCGACGAAATAGAAGATCCAGTCGTGCCTGAGAAACGCGCCCCCAGTCCAGTAGTACCGATTGGGGAAGTGACAGCCGAGCACGATGGCCGCGATGGCGAAGGCGCGGGGCCCGAACGCCCACCAGATCATCGCCAGCGTGAGCGCGAGATAGATGGGGTCGATCACGTTGAGGCGCGTCAGCTGCGCCATCGTCACCGGACCGCCTGAGTTCGTCAGCGCGTAGCCCGCCAACGTCCACACCGGCGTCGCGTTGTACCCGTGGTCCAGGTGGATATCGCGCCAGCGGGGCTCGCCCACGAAGCTGCGGAAGGCGGCGATGTCTTTCTTGAAGAGCTCCCAACGCGCGGGGCTGAACGATTCCTTGCAGCGCTCGGGGTGCGCGAGGATCTCGTCGGTCTTGATGATCACGTTGGTGCGCAGATCGGTGATGGTCTGCCGCACCACCTCATCGCGCCGCCCGTTCTCGACGTTCGCGACCGCCGCGCAGTCGTAGAGCTTCTCGTAGCCGAGCTCGGGGAAATACTTGGCCCCCATCACGTAGTGGTACGTGTCCCAGACGTGCACGAAGTTGCCGAAGTGCAGCCGCCCGAAGTTGAAGTACGCGAGGAAGCCGCACAGGCCGAGCACGAGCAGGGTGCGATCGCGCAGCCGCTGGCGCTCTCTGGGCCTTCCGTCCCACTGCAGCTTGAGGCCCCAGCCGATCACGAAGACTGCTCCCAGCGAGATGGCGAACTGCACCCACTGCGCTGAGGTGTCGTTGTCGAGGGCGCTGAAGGGTTTCGACCAACCTTGAAACGGTTGTTCGCCTACGAAGTAACGCGCGGCGAGCAGGCACAGCGCCAGCACCCCCAGGGGAATCTGCCAGTCGAGATCCGTGTCGGGGACCTTCGTGGGGTGGGTCGGGGGAGTCGAAGCCATGAGCGCGCGCAATGTAGGGAAAATCGACGCCGGCCGCGAGAACCCCGCGAAATTCCGCCCCGCTGGGAGGAATGTGAGATCGTCTCCGCCCCCCGCCCGTTGGAGGCCCGATGAACCGATTGATTGTGCTGGCCGCAGTCCTCGTCGCGCCGCTCGCCCTCGCGCAAGGCATGTTGATTCCCACCGACACCTCGATGGGGCCGCTGGGCATCAAGTACCAGCGCGTCTCGGCAGAGATCGTCGACGGCGCCGCGGTGACCAGGGTCGAGCAGGTCTTCGTGAACAGCAGCTCACGCCAGCTCGAGGCGCACTACGTCTTCCCGCTCCCCAAGGGCGCCGCGCTGCAGGAGTTCTACCTGTGGATCAACGGCAAGCGCACCAAGGGCGAGATGCTCGAGAAGAAGAAGGCCACCGACATCTACGAAGGCATCGTGCGCCGCCTGCAGGATCCCGGGCTGCTGGAGTACGTCGACACGGACGCCTTCCGCGCGCGCGTCTTTCCCGTACCCGCCAACGGTGAGCAGAAGATCGAGCTGACCTTCAGCCAGGTGCTCGACTTCAACGCGGGGCTCTTTCAGTACCACTACCCGCTGGGCGCCGGCACGCGTGGGGCTCCGAAGCTGACGGTCAAACAGGACTTCACGTTCTCCGCGACCATCAAGAGCAAGACGCCGCTGCGCAGCATCTACTCGCCGACCCACAAGCTGGGGGTCTCGCGCAAGGGTGAGAACGAAGCGATCACCGGGCTCGAGCTGGGTGCGGGCGCCGACATCTCGAAGGATCTCGATCTTTTCTACACGGTGTCCGACAAGTCGATCGGGCTCACGTTCATGTCGCACCGGCCCGACAACGAGCAGCCCGGCTTCTTCATGGCGCTCATCTCGCCGAAGACCGACGTGAAGGCCGACGAGGTCATCGCCAAGCGCGTCACCTTCGTCATCGACACCTCAGGCTCGATGATGGGCGATCGAATGAAGCTGGCCCGCGACAGCTTGAAATACTGCGTACAGAAGGTGAACCCGCGCGACGAGTTCAACGTGGTGCGCTTTTCTACGGACGTCGAGGCGCTGTTCGAGAAGCCGCAGCTGGCCAGTGAGGCGAACATCAAGAAGGCGCTGGAGTTCGTCTCGGGTCTCGAGGCCATCGGCGGTACGGCGATCGACGAGGCGATGGTGCGCGCGCTCAAAGACGGCGCGACCCGCGGCGATCGGCCACACATGGTGATGTTCATCACCGATGGTCACCCCACGGTCGGTGAGACCGATGAAGCGGCCATCGCGAAGAACGCCAAGGCGGCGAACCAGGGCAGCCGCGTGTTCACCTTCGGCGTGGGCGACGATCTCAACGCCCGCCTGCTCGATCGCATGGCCGAAGAGGGCAACGGCACCTCTGACTTCGCTCGTGACGGGCGGGACTTCGAGCTGAAGATCGGCGGGTTCTACGACAAGGTCGCCAACCCCGTGCTGTCGGATCTCGCGCTCGATCTGGCCGCCTTCGGGGCCTACGACGTGTACCCCAAGCGCCTGGGCGATCTGTTCAAGGGCGCGCAGTTGGTGGTGATGGGCCGCTACCGCACGCCCAAAGACGGCACCGTGGTGTTGACGGGCTCGTTCAACGGCAAGAAGCAGGTCTTCGAGTACCGCGGCGAAGCGACGAAGGAGAGCAAGCAGTTCGACTTCGTTCCCCGGCTCTGGGCGATCCGCAAGGTGGGCTACCTGCTCGAGGAGATCCGCCTGCGCGGCGAGAAGCCTGAGCTCAAGGAGGAGATCATCGCGCTCGGGAAGAAGTACGGCATCGTGACGCCGTACACCTCGTACCTGGTGGTCGAGGACGCTCCGATGCCGGTGGCGCAGAACCGCCCGCCGCCTCCTCCTCGGATGGACCCTTGGCAGTTCCGGGGTGGTGGGGCTGACGAAAAGGCGATCGCTGCTCCCAAGGGCTCGGCGAGTGGGTTTGGTGGTCTGGGTGGGCGCAGCTCGCCTTCGGCTGTGGCACCGGCCGATGCGGAGAGCAGCGCCGACGACTTCAACAGCGTGTTCGGCCGCGGTCCCTCCAAGTCGGCGCCGAAGGAAGACGCCATGAAGAAGACCGAGGGGAAGGACGGCATCGCGATGTCCAGGGCCGTTCGCAAGATGAAGGAAGAGAGCGAAGGTGAACGCGTCAACGACCCGGTTCGCAGCGCTTCAGGCCGCACGTTCATCTATCGGAATGGCGGGTGGGTCGACACCGAGGCGCAGTCGGGTACGAGCAAGAGCATGAAGGTGAAGTACTTGTCTGATGCGTACTTCGAGCTGCTCAAGGTGCGGCCGGATCTGAAGGCGGCGCTCGCGTTGTCGGATCGATTGGTGATCGTCGTCGGCAAGGACAAGAGCGTCATCATCGAGCCGACCGCGGGTGAGACGAAGGCCGAGTCGATCGCGGCGTTCTTGAAATGATGCGCTCCCTCTCCCTGCGACAGCGGGGAGAGGGCTGGGGGTGAGGGGCTTTGCTGGGCGACGGAGAAAGCCCCTCACCCCGACCCTCTTTTTCTGGGTCGCTTCGCCTCGGCGCATCTTCCGCTTCGCTTCAGCTGCGCACGCCCAGCGTTCCGCTGGACCGGCTCCGCTCTCCCCGCTTCGCAGGGCGAGGGGGAACTACGTCTTCATCACGAGCACGTCGCAGGCCGCGTGGGTCATCGTCCACTCGGCGACGCTGCCCAGGACCAACTTCCGCACGCCGCTTCGACCGTGCGTCCCGACGACGATGAGCTCAGCCTTCCGCGCCTTCGCCTCTTCGACGATCAACATGCGCGCATCACCGCCAATCACCCGCGCCGCGGCCTTGATCCCCGACTTCGTCAGCAGCGCCTTCAAGTCCTTCGTCGCACTTTTCAAGGCGTGCTCGCGGAACTCTTCTGCGCGTTCGCCTGACACCACCACGTAGTCCTCGTACGCCACCGACGAGGCGTGCAGCAGCTCGACCTCGTTGCTCTCCTCGAGCCACGGCTTGGCCGCCTTGATGAGCCTGGCCGACGCCAGCGTGAGATCGATCGCGACGAGCACGCGCTGGTACGAGCTCGTAGCCGGGCTGCGCACGAGCAGCACCGGCACGTCACCCAGCTTCACCACCTTGCGTGAGGTCGACCCGAGCCGCAGCTCGACGAACGATCGCCGCCCGTGCCTCCCCATGCAGATGACGTCGGCCTCGACGGTATGCGCGCGTTTGAGGATCTGCTGCGCGCTGTCTCCCTCGACCACGTCAGCCACGAACTGCCTCGGGGCCAGGCCACGCGCGAGCGCCAATTGATGAACCCGGGCCAGTGACTTTTCCAGGCTGCGTTCGGCTTCGAGGATGGCGTCTTTCCGCAACGTGCCCGGAATGTCGTCGGGAACCACGTGAAGCAGGGTCACCTTCGATTTTGGCCCCAACGGAAGCCGGAGCGCCCGGGTGAGGGCCTGCTGCGACCCATCAGAAAAATCTGTCGGCACGACCACGCTGGAGAGCGGATTTCGTGAAGGCATACGAGGTCTCGTAGCACTACAAGCGCGCGGAGGGTGTGTATGGTCCCCCTCATTGCGGCGCGTTGGCCGACGTCGCCAAAGGAATCACCTCGTCATGGCAACCCCGAAGTGGCTGGGCCTCGTGGCGCTTTGTGCGCTCTCAGCCTGTTTCAACCCGACACGCGAACCTGATTGCCTGCTCGATGGCACCTGCGAGTGCAAGCTCAAGGCAGATTGCCGCCCCGGTTTCGAGTGCGTGAACGGAAAGTGTTTCGAGGTGGTCGACGCCGGCTTGCCCGGTGAGCTCGGCTGGCCCTGCACCCAGAACAGCGAATGCCTCTTCGGGCCCTGTCTTCCCACAGGCCCCGGCAACGGCCGGGTGTGCAGCGCGGTCTGCGCCATCGACGGCGGCGTGGGCTGCGACAAGGGTTGGGAGTGCAAGCAGGCGCCGGTGGGGCAGCAGGGTTTCCTCTGCGCGCCTCCGATTCGGGTGCAGTGCCTTGCGTGCGCCAAAGACTCCGACTGCAACACCATCGGCGATCGCTGCACGCGCATCGGAGACGGCACCTTCTGCACGACTGACTGCTCACTGACGGGCCAATGCCCCCTGGGCAGCGTGTGCCGTTCGGTGAGCGCGGATGCGGGCTCGCTGCGCCAGTGCGTTCCCCAGAGCAACACCTGCGAGTGCAGCGCCGTGTCTGCGGGCCTGACGCGCGCGTGCAAACGCACGAACCCGCGCGCGACCTGTTTCGGCGTGGAGACCTGCCAGCCCAACGGCGCCTGGAACGGCTGCGATGCGCTCGAGGCTTCGGCCGAGGTGTGCGACGGCATCGACAACGACTGCGATGGCCTGACCGATCAACCCGATCCTGATCTGATCACCTCGGGGCTTCCCGGCTATCCCAACTGCCGCAAGGGCCTGACCTGCAACGGCCTGTGGAGCTGCCAGGGCCAGGGCGATGGAGGGTTTGCCTTTTCCTGCTCCGCGCCCGATCCGAAAGGTGAGCTGTGCAACGGCGCCGATGACGACTGCAACGGCCAGGTCGACGACGGGTTGATCGACGCGATGGGCGTGTACTTCAGCCCCCGCGCGTGTGGCACCTGCGCGACCGATTGTTTCAAGGTGCTGGAGAACCTCGCCGAAGACGGTGGCGTGGTGATGAACGGCGCGGCCACCTGCGACGTGCGGGGTGGTCAGCGCGAGTGCGTGCCGCGAATCTGCGCGAAAGGCTCGTACCTCACGCCGCCGGGAACGCCGCAGATCTGTGAACGCGCGGTCAGCTCGCAATGCCGCCCGTGCACCACCTCGGGTGATTGCCGGGTGCCGGGTGATGAATGCGTGAACGTCGGTACCGACCCCGACACCTTCTGCGCGCAGAGCTGCGAGGTCACCTCGGTGATTGAGGCCTGCACCGGCCGCGTGGGCGAGCAGGGCTGCTGCCCCACCGGCAACACCTGCCAGACCGTCAACGCGAAGAAGCTCTGCGTTCCGAACGGGAACAGTTGCCAGTGCAACACCGATCACGTGGGCTTCACGCGCTCCTGCTTCGTGACCGCGGGCGCGGCGACCTGCATCGGCAACCAGACCTGCAACGCGCAGGGCACCTACGGCGTGTGCGACACCTCGATGACCTCGCTCGAGTTCTGCGATGGCCGCGACAACGACTGCGACACCACCGTCGACGACGGCTTCATCAACACGCGCGGCTCGGGCACCTATGACACCGACGCTCACTGTGGCGCCTGCAACAACAACTGCGCAGCCCGCTGGAGCCCCACCATTCAACACGCCATCGGCGGGTGCAGCATCACCGCGCCTCCTCCGAAGTGTGTGATCGCCAGTTGCACCACCGAGCGCGTGGGCGGCGGAGCTCTCTGCCGCACCGACACTGAGTGCAGCGGGGGCGCGGTCTGTCACCCGACCTATCGCCAGTGCACGCGGGCTTGCACCAACCCCGCCCAGTGCCGGGGCGCAGAGCAGTGCACCAACAACTTCTGCACGCGGGGCTGCTCTACTGCCAGCGACTGCACGGCGTCGTTCGGCCCCAACGCGATCTGCAGCGGTGGCAGCTGCGGCATCACGTATCAATTCGTCAACGCCGACCTCGATGAGACCAACGGCTGCGAGTGCGCCTCGAACCCTTCGGTGATCGACGAGCCTGATCGGTTCGCCACGTACCCGGCCGCGGGCTTGCCCTACGTCGATCGTGACTGCGATCAGATCGACGGCGTGGCCTCGCGTTCACTCTTCGTGTGGGCACAGTCGCCCAGCAGCCTGGGCACCCGCGGCGCTCCCTTCCGCACCCTCACTGAGGCGATCGCCGCCTTCCGTCCTGCGACGCACACCTCGATCCTGGTGGCGCAGGGCACCTACGCGGAACAGGTGGTGCTCACCAACGGCGTGCAACTGCACGGCGGCTACTCCGCTGACTTCACCCGGCGCGACATCATCCTCTTCCCCACGTTCATCGAGGCCAGCGAGCCCAGCGGTGCTCAGCCGCGTGGCACCGTGAACGCGGAAGGGCTCTCGCAATTGACCGTGCTCTCAGGCTTCACCATTCGTGGCTACGACGTGAACACCCGGCCCACCCCCGGCGTGCCCGCGAAGAACAGCTACGCCGTCTACGTGCGCGACTCGGCGGGGCTGGTCATCGTGAACAATCACGTGGTCGGTGGGCGCGGGGGCGATGGTTCACCTGCGCAACCGGGCCCTGCAGGCGCGAGCGGCGGCCCTGGGCAGAACGGCGTGCCCGCGCGTGAATGCAGCTCGCCTGATTGCACGGGTGAGACCCAGCCGGGAGGCGCCGCGGGCGTCAACGCTGCGTGCACCGGACAAGGGCAACCGGGCGCAGGCACCAACTTGAACCTCGATCCTCAGGCGTACAACGGAGGAGGCCTCAACGGCATGGGCGGATCCAACGCGATCTACCGGCACTCCGATGCGTCGCAGACCGCGTTCTGCAAGTACGACTGCACCGTGCCCGGCGATGGGCTTGCGGGCGGCGCAGCGCAGAACGGCACGGACGGCACCGCGCTGGGCATGGGCCTGGGCTGCGCGACCTCGCGTGGATCCATCTCTGGCGGCGACTGGGTCACCAGCGTCGCGACCACGGGAACCAACGGCGCACCCGGACGCGGCGGAGGCGGCGGTGGTGGTGGCGGCTGCGTGCGCAACTCGAACCCCAACACGTGCACCATCGGGCGCCGCGTGGGCGATCTCGGAGGCACGGGTGGTGGCGGTGGCGCGGGTGGTTGCGGCGGTAACGCGGGGCTCGCAGCAGCGGGCGGCGGCGCGTCGTTCGGCATCTTCGTGGTCGGCACGGCCCCTTCCATCGATGGCAACCTGGTCGACTTCGGGTTCGGAGGCTTCGGGGGCAACGGCGGCGCAGGCGGCTACGGTGGCCTGGGTGGCCAGGGTGGCCGCGGTGGTCCCAACACGTCGGTCGCGTGGTGCGCCGGGCAAGGCGGCCCGGGTGGGCGCGGCGGCAACGGCGGCGCTGGCAGTGGTGGCGGCGGCGGTTGCGGCGGCAGCGTCTTCGGCATCGCAGGTCAAAGCATCACCGCGCAGGGCTATCCCGGCCGCAACACGTTCCCCCCTCCTCCGGTGCTCAGCGTGGGCGCGGGCGGCGTGGGCGGTGCGTCTCCGGCAGGCCCGGCCTTCAAGGGCGGCGACGGCATGCCCGGCATCCTCTTCAGCGTGGAGAGCTTCTGATGAGCGCCCGACGAGTGGTCTTTACGTTGTTGGCGCTCGCTGCGTTGTTCTCTGCGTGTGGCCGAACCCTGTTTTATCCGCGCACCGAGAAGTGCGTGTTCGACGCCGACTGCGAAGCCGGCCTGCGCTGCGTGAATCAGGAGTGCACCACCTTCGAAATTCCTGATGGTGGTTTGCGCCGGAAACGTTTCGGCCAGCCGTGTGATGCGGGCGTGGAGTGCAACTCGAACTTCTGCGTGCCGGGCCCCGCGGGCGCGTTCTGCACCGAGCGCTGTGGTGCGGGTGATGCGGGCGTGTGCCCCGACTCGTATGACTGCAAACGCACGGAGGTGCGCAGCGCTCCGGATGCGGGCGGCGTGGTGGCCAATCTCTGCGCGGTGCCTCAGCCGTTGCTCTGCCAGGCCTGCACCGAAGATCTCGACTGCGGCGCGACGAGGGCCGACAAGTGCGTCACCACCGATGGTGGAACGTTCTGCGGCCGCGACTGCACCTTCGATGGGTGCCCTTCGCTCTACGCCTGCCAGGCCTTCCCCGACGGCTCGAAGCAGTGTGTGCCCGAAGGCCGCACGTGCGATTGCGTGCCCGAGACGGTGGGTCTGCAGAAGTCGTGTCGTGGTCAGTCGAACGCGTTCGGTCGCTGCCTGGGCAACCAGCTCTGCCAGCTCGATGGAGGTTTCACGCCGTGCGTCGCGCCGCTCGCGCTGCAGGAGACCTGCAACGGCGCTGACGACGACTGCAATGGCTCCATCGACGACTTCACCGCGCCTGAGTGCACGCGCACCGTGGGCATGGTGACCTGCAGTGGACCGCAGGTGTGCTTCGCGTCTGCCGGTCTTGTCTGCACCGCGCGCACGCCCGCCAACGAAGCGTGCAACTACGAAGACGACGACTGCGACGGGCAGATCGACGAAGACTTCCGCCCTGCGCGCGGTCTCTATTCGACGGCCGCGCACTGCGGCGCTTGCAACAACGACTGCTCGAAGATCATCGCGCGCGCGGTGACCACCAGTTGCGATTTGTCGAACGACTCGCCGACGTGCCGCGTCTCGGTCTGTGAGCCCGGGTTCTTCCCCTTCGAGGACAACACGATGTGTCTGCAGTTGCCCGACACGCTGTGTTCGCCCTGTCGGCTCGACTCCGATTGCGTGGGGCCGGGCAGCCGCTGCCTCACCGTCGATGGCGCGAAGGTGTGCGGGCGCGATTGTGGCCCGGGCAGTGCGTACCCCCCGGGTTGCCCTGGCGGCTACACCTGCACGCCCAGCCCCGGTGGCAGCGCGCAGTGTGTGCCGACGACGGGCACCTGCAGTTGCACCACCTCGACGATCAACTCGACGCGCGTCTGTCAGCTCATCAACGCCGGGGGCACCTGCTCTGGTTTCTCGACCTGCGCCGCGGGTGCAGGCGGAGCGCGCTGGAGCACCTGCGACGTGAGCACCTTCAACCCGGAGATCTGCGACGCGCGCGACAACAACTGCGATCTGCGGGTGGACGAAGGGTTCTTGAATCAGGCCACGGGCCGCTACGAAGCCGCGCAGCACTGCGGCTTCTGCAACAACGACTGCACCAAGACCTTCTCGCCCACCATCCAGCACACCACCGGCGTGTGCGATCTCGCCCCGATGATGCCTCGTTGTGCGATGGGGCCGTGTCTGACCGAGGTGGTCGGCGGCACGACGTTCGAGTGGGTCAACGTGAACGCGCAACCTGCCGATGGCTGCGAGTGCCGCCGCGTGCAGGGCAACCTCACCGTCGATCTTCCTGACCGGGCTCCGGCCACGGGTGCAGGCGCGTCGTGGGTCGATGAAAACTGTGACGGCATCGATGGCGTGCTGGGGGATGCGATCTTCGTCTCGGCGAGCGCGAGCCCGGGTGGCAACGGCACGAGGACCTCGCCGCTGCAGACCATCACCGCGGGTGTGGCGGCGCAGCAGGCGCAGAACCGCCGCTACGTGTTGGTGGCGCAGGGCCTGTACCGCGAGAACGTGCGGCTGTTCGACGGCGCGCAGGTGTTCGGTGGCTACTCGCAGGACTTCTTGAAGCGCGATCCCCGGCTGTACATCACCACGTGGGAAGGCGTGGCCCCGACCGCGACGGCGATTGCACCGGTGCACGGCGAATCGTTGGGCGCCGTGGGCGCGGCTCGCGAGACGGTGGTGGCGGGCTTCGTCATCACCGGCTGGGACGCGACGGTGATGGCCGCGGCGAGCGCGAATGGTGAGGCGTCGATTGGCGTGTTCCTGCGCGACGTGGGCCCGCGGTTCGTCTTGCAGAGCAACGATGTCGTCGCCGGGCGTGGTGGTGCAGGTGGCCGCGGCGCGACGGGCACGCAGGGCTTTGGCCGGCAGGCAGGCACCACGCTCAATGGTCAGCGGGGCACCAACAGCAACTTCTTCGCGAACGGCATGTGCGCCGCGGTCAATCACCGCAACGGCGGCGTGGCGGGGACGAACGGCGTGTGCACCGGCGCCAATGGAACGCCCGGCGGCAACGTGGTGTGCCCCGTGTACACGTTTGCAGGCAACCAGGGCGCGCAGCAGATGTACCAGGCGCCGATGCCCACCAGCCGCGATGGCGCAGGTGGTTTCGACTGGAGCTTCGACAGCCTCTCTTCACCGGGCTGCAACCACGTCACCGAGTCGGGTTTCCCCACCAGCATCCAGCAGCACGATGGCGCTGACGGAAAGCAGGGCGGTGATGGTTCGGGTGGTGTCGGTGGTCCCGGTGCATTGACGTGGGCCCGGTTCGGGAGCATCGGCAGTGGCCGCTGGGTGGCCGCGACGGTCGCGGCGGCTGCGGGTCAGGCAGGGCTCACGGCGCAAGGCGGCGGTGGTGGTGGTGCGGGTGGTGGCGTGGCGCGCTTCACTCCGGGTGGCTGCCAGGGTTGGGAGATCGGCGCGACCGGCGGTGGTGCAGGCGCGGGTGGTTGTGGTGGCACGGGTGGCAGCTCGGGGGGGGCAGGCGGCGCGTCGTTGGCGATTCTCATCACCTCGACCGCGGCGAACACGGTGTTGCCCACCCTCTTGAACAACCGCATTCAGCGCGGCGCGGGAGGCACGGGTGGTGATGGTGGCTTCGGCGGCGCGGGCGGGCTCGGTGGCGCGGGTGGTTTTGGCGGTGCTACGGCTCGGTGGAGCAGCTCGGTCGGCGGCAAGGGTGGAGAAGGCGGCAACGGCGGGCCGGGCGGTGGTGGTGGTGGTGGTGCGGGTGGGCCGTCGTTCGGGGTGATGACCTTCAACGTGGGGCTGGGCGGGTTCTCGCCCACCAACACGTTCCTCACGCCAGCCTTCGTGGACACGGCGGGGCCGGGTGGGGCGGGTGGCAGCTCTCCTGGATCATCGACGAGCACGGGTACGCCCGGGGCGCGGGGTGCGTCGGCGAACAGCACCGTGCTGCAGAGTTGTTCGTCACCGTGCGTGGGTGGCACGTGCGACGGCAACGGGGTGTGCATTCCTAACTAGACCGACTCAGGCCCGGCGAAGGACGGCTTCGCGTAGGAGACCCACTTCGTGCGGTACAGCTTTCGTTTCAGATGCAGGCACGCGACGTCATCAGTCAGCCACGTCGCCGCCAAAACCGTCGACGCCGCGCAGCTCGAGGGTGCCTGCGCGGTACTGCTCGTGCAGCACCCGGTGCAAGCCACCGGCCCGTGCGGGGCGGCTACATCGACTCGAGCCACTGAGCTGACTTACCGCTTCGGCAACTTCGGCGGGCGCCCCCGACTCATATGCCAGACGCGCAGCACGGTGACTTCGCCTGAGGCCTCGTCGACTTCGTAGAAGATGAAGTACCTCGACTGCAGGAGCGCCAGCCTCCGGAGGTTGAGCAGCACCTCATCGGCGACGCGGACACCGACGAAGGGCGTCGCCGAGAGCCGCTCCTTCGCGTGATGCAGCCCCGCCAGGAAGTGAGTTCGGGCTGTTGCCCACGTTCTGCGTCCACCACTCCACAGCCGAGAGCACGTCGGCGCGGGCCTGCTTCGACATTCGGACGCGCACGGTTGGCTACCGGTGCGCAGCGGCTTCCGCCAACACCGCGTCCATGTCGATGGACTCCCCGCGCTTTGCCGACTCGGAGGCCTCGCGCAGCTCGCGCCGCATCTCTTCTGTCAGTGCGAAGTCTTCACCGTCCTCGGCCTCGTGCAGCACGACGTCCACCGCGCTGCCCTCGGGCACGGCCTCTTCCAGCACCACCGTGTTGCCCACCACTTTGCCCTTCACGACTCTCATATCTCTCATTGTGGTGCCCTCCTCCTCTCTCGTGCAACTGACCGTCTTCCTCGTCCTCCTTCTCGAGCTGCTGCAGCACGTCGGAGGCCGAGGAAATCGCCGGTCCGGTCGACACTGCGGCCACCGCGCAGCATGCTTCAATTGCCGCCTGGGTTCAGTTGATCTCGACGGGCGCACACGTCGACACGCCGGCGCCGACGATCGTCCTGCTGGTGTCACCGACCGCGGCAGTCACCGCACCGGTCGCACCATCAACGCGCCACACCTTCGTCGAGCTGTCCGTCGCCCGCTCGAGGAAGACGAAAAAATCCCCGCCCCAGAACGCGAACGCCCACGCGCGCGGAACGCCAGCCAGCGCCTGTGCCTCGAACACCGACTCGATCGCACCATTCACCTTCGACAACCGAGCCACCTTCGGCGGCGTGACGTTCGGCAAGAACGCCCACAACTTCGCGTCACCTGTGCCCGTGAGCTCAGGCGCGCCATTGACCGTTCCCAGCACCGACACCGTGTACGGAGGCACCGTGCTCAGCGTGCCGAATTTCGTGGTGTTGAGTGACGAGCCCAGATCGCTGCCCGAGATGAAGAGCGTCTCCTGCTTCGACCCAGGCTCGTTCGCCACGAAGCCCATGCCGAACTTCGCCACGTTCTGCTGCGGCACGAAGCCCGTCTTCACGCACGTGAGCGGGCTCGCCTTCACGTCCACCGTGAACAGCTCACCGCTGTCGTAGACGATCCACGCGGTCGCGTTGCGATCGACCGCCATGGAGAACGGCTCTGCGCCCTGCTGCGAGGCACAGGAGATCTGCCCGAGATCCCTGAACGGCCCATTGGGCTGACCGATGAGCCGCGGGTTGAACGACGAGAGCGTGCGATCCTGATCGACCACGTAGATGAGCTTCGCCTCTGCGGAGCAGTCATCGATGCCGCCATCGGCCATGATGGTGAACCCGCCGCCGCCACCGGAGCCACCGCCCGTGTTGCCCAGGATACACGCACCCTGGGTGCACACCTGATCGGTCGCACACTGCACGCAGCTGACGCCTTGCAGCCCGCAGGCTGCGGTTTCATGACCAACCAGACAGGCGCCTTCAGGGTCGCGACAACCGGCGCAGGCTCGCTCTTTGACCCGCGTGGTGCTGGGTGCGCACGAAAGAAACAGCGCTGCGAGAACGAAGACTCGAGACCGGTAAGGCACGCACCCGACCTAACGCGTCAGCCTCGGGGACGGAAGCCCTCTACCCGGTCCCAGCGCTCAACCATCAGAAAGTAGGGTTGAACGCCGGTGCGCTCGAGCTCCATCAAACGGCGACGGGCATGGGCGCGCAGGATCGAGTCAGGGCTGACCTCGAGCAACACCTCGACGAACGCGCGCTGCAGCAACGGCTTCTTGAACAACGAGTGCACCGTCATCGAGACGTCGCCGTACTCACACGCGGCGCTGCGGGTGCGCGCATCACGCGGCCAGGACACCCAGCCCGCCTTGTTGAGCTGCTCGCACCAAATGCGCACCAGCTCGAACGCGGGGCCCTGACCGTAGATGCGCGCGCGCAGCAGTTGCTCGACCCGGCGTTCGTAGGCCACTCGCTCGTTGCTCGACTTGAACGCAGCCCGGCCGGCCGTGACCACGCCGTCTTCGTCGATCGCGCTGACTTCGTGGAGCTCACCGAGCGCCTCAGAGATCGCCACGTTGGCGATCTCTGCGTCGGTCATCACGTCGTAAGAGGTCGCGGCGAGGGCCTGCTCTCGGTCGATGTGTGCGCACCCAAGTGCAGTGATTGACAGGAGAATTCGGAGCAGGTTCCGCATGGCAGGAGAGAGACCCAGCGCGTGTTTCTCGTGTGCAAAGAAAGGCCGCACGGTTGAGACTCCGGCTCATGAGACCGCTGGCGGTGGTGCTGCTGCTGAGTACGTCGAGCTGGGCCGTGCCGGTGGTGCTCGAGGGCGAGCTGCCCGACGGCGGCCCGGACTTCGTGATGATTTCGTTCGACGTGCCCGCGGGCACAGAGGAGATCTCGGTCACGCACCCGAAGCTGCAGCCCGAAAACATCCTCGACTACGGCGTGTTCGACCCGAGCGGGTATCGCGGGTGGGGCGGCGGCAACGACGAGCCGGCGGTGATTGGTCGGCTGGCGGCCTCACGCAGCTACCTCGCGGGGCCGATGCCGGCGGGGTCCTGGAGCGTGCTCATCGGCAAGGCGAAGATCGTGGTGGCTCCGGCGAGGTATCGGTTGGAGATCGACGTGCGGCCGGTGGCGACACTCGCTCCGCAGTTGGTGCGCGCGCCGTATGTGCCGAGCCGGCTCAGTGAAGAAGCACGCTGGTATGCGGGCGATCTGCACGTGCACTCGCGGGAAAGCGGTGACGCGCAGCCGACGATGGATGCAGTCGCCACGTTCGCGCGCAGCCGCGGGCTCGATTTCGTGGAGTACTCCGAGCACAACACCGTCTCGCAGCTCGACTTCTTCAATGACGTGCAGTCGCGGCACCCGCAGGTGTTGTTGCTGCCGGGGGTGGAGTTCACCACCTACGCGGGGCACGCCAATGGCATCGGCTCGACCCGGTATGTGGATCACCGGATCGGCTTTGGCTCAGTCACCATGGAGACCGCGGTCGCACAGTTCGCCGCGCAGGATGTGGTGCTGTCGATCAATCACCCGCTGCTCGATCTCGGCATGAGCTGCATCGGGTGCGCGTGGAAACACAAGATTCCCCGCGAGCAGCTCGGTGCGGTCGAGATCGGCACTGGCGGCTTCGACAAGACGGGGCTCCTCTTCGGCAAGCAGACCATCGCGTGGTGGGAGCGGTTGTCGGTGCAAGGGCTTCACCTCGCACCGATTGGCGGCAGTGATGATCACTCGGGCGGGACGGGTACCGGCATGTTCGATAGCTCGATTGGGAGTCCGACCACGATGGTGTTCGCGAAGGGTCTCGACGCGGCGTCGATCGTCGAGGGCATTCGTAAGGGCCACACGGTGGTGAAGCTGCAGGGGCCGATGGATCCGATGGTGGAGCTGCGGATTGGCGACGGGATGGTGGGCGATACGGTGGTCGCGCATTCGCCCACGATGAAGGTGACGGTGACGGGGACGGGTGGTGTTGGGTCGAGGCTCGTCGTGTTCAAGGACGGCGCGGAGCTCAGGTCGGTGGAGGTGACCGAGGATCCGTTCGAGCTCGTGGAGCAGGTCAGTGGCGGGCGGTTCCGGGCTGAGGTGCAGATCGGTGGTCAGCCGCGGACTGTTACTGCGAACGTGTGGGTAGAATCTCCGACCGCGCCGCCTCCGGTGGGGTGCGGTTGCAGTGGGGGCGGTGAGTTGTTGCTGCTTGGGGTGGTGGGGGTGCTGCGGAGAAGGCGAGGGTAAGCACGGGTAAGCCCTCTCCCCGACCCTCTCCCCCGCGGGGGAGAGGGAGGCACTTTTTCGTTTTTCGTTTGTCGTTTCTGCGGTTTTCTTTTTTTTGCGTTTTGCGTTTGTCGCTCGCTACCTGGCGACGACGCCATCCGGTGCGTCGCGGACCTCGAAGCGCATCTCGTCTGCGGTGGCGGTGATCTCCGGCGCGTACATCGCCTCGACCCGAGCAGGCAGCGCTGCGAAGCGGCCGGGTACTTCGGCTCGCAGTTCGTAGCTGAGCTTCGTCACCCCCACCGGGATCTGCGTGATGAACATCGCCACACGATCCGTCCTCAGCTCAGCGTGGGCGCAGGCGTAGTTGCACACCGCCGGCCCCGATTGAAGCATCACCGCCTCGAAGCCCGCCGGCTTGAGGTCCTCCACCATCACGAACTCCACCGCCTTGTTCGCGGTCAACTCGACGTCGACGCGCACCCGCACGCCCGACTCGACCGGCATGCCGTACTCCGCGCCAGTGGTCGATGCGCGATCGGTGCTCGGCTTGCCCAGCACCGTGTACGTGCGCTTCACCTTCACGTCACCGCCGACGCCCTTGATGAAGTCGTTCATGTTGAACACGTCAGCGATGGCGCCGAAGTAGCCGGTGCCCGCACCGTCATGCGTCACGGTGATGGTGTTCTTGCCCGACTTGAACGCCGAGTCGGTCAGCAACACCGGCGCGGTCAGCTCGAGCCCACCCTTCTTGTACGGCACACGCTTCACTTCCTTCCCGTTGACCAGCACCACGAACACGCCGGTCTTGTTCGCCGCGTCTTCACGCCGCGCGAGATCCGCGAGTGCGTAGACCGCGAAGGCCGTGTCACGGGTGTTGCGCCAGCGGCCGCCATTGCGCCGCAGCACCAGAAAGTCCGTCAGCGGGGCGATCAGCGGCGACTTGAGATCGGAGCGCGCGTACGCCATCAAGGTGAACGCGGTGGCTTCGATCGCCGCCGACGTGCTCCAGATGTCATTCGCTTCACCCACCGCCGCATCGGGCCGCGACTGCGCCGCCTTCACCACGTCATCCAGGTTCTCCACAGCCACGCGGGCCCGCGGATCCTTCAGGTGGAGGAGCGACAACGCGAGCTGCGCACGAGCACGCGGCGTGAGCGACGTGCGGCGCGAGTAGACCGTGTCGATCGACGCCTTCGGCACGCCGCCGGTGCTCGCGAGCGCGTAGACCATGTACGCGTGGGTCTCGGGCGAGTTGAGGCCGTCACCCAGGTGCCCCTTGAGATACTCGCGGCCGCGCGAGATCACGTCGGCGCGCACGTCGAGCCCGGCCGACTTCGCCAGCGAGAGTGACGACACCACGTACGAGGTCATCCACAAGTTGGTGTTGTCTGCCTGCCACCAGCCCCAGCCGCCATCGCCGTGCTGGAAGTCGTAGAGCCGCTCGAGGCCCTTCTGCGTCATGTCGTCGAGGTTGGCCGGCACCCGCGTCGACGGCAGGTTCAGATCCTTCACGGCGCGCCGCGCGATGGTAGCGGGCACGAAGCGCGAGAGCGTCTGCTCCACGCAGCCGTACGGGTACTCGGCCAGGTAGGGCAGGGCGTCGAACATCACGGCCAGCAGCGTCGGGGAAAGGCTGACCTCGATCTTCGTGAGGCTCGCCTTGCGCTTCTCCGGCAGCTCGAACTCGAACGACTGCGTGTCCTTCACGCGGCCAGCGAAGAACTGACGCTGCGCAGCGCCGTGCACGAAGGCAGGCAGCTTCCACTCCATGCCATCTGAGGTGCCGCCGCCCTTCACCGTCGCACGAATGACGCGCTCGCCGAGATCGACCACCTTGAACTTCGCATCAATGCGCAGCACCTGCTCAGGCTCTACACGCACGGTCTTGCGGCCCGGGGTCAGCTCCTTGAAGCCCGGCGCAGAGATGATCACCTCGATGTCGGTGGCCTTCGCGAGATGACTTTCCACCACCGCCGAGAGCACCACCTCGTCACCTTCGACGAAGAAGCGCGGCGCCTGCAGTCGCACCATCAGTGCCTTCGCCGTGCGGATCTGCGTGCTGCCCTGCCCGAGCTGGGGACCCTCGGACACCACCGTGGCCACCGCCTTCCACGAGGTCAGTGAGTCCTTGAGCTTCAAGTTCTGGCTCAGCTGTGCGCCCGACTTCGAGGCGATCGCCGCGTACCAACCGGCCGAGGTGCTGAAGTCACTGCGCACCTTGATGGGCTCTTCCGCTTCCAAGCTCCCTCGCGGTTTCTCCTGCTTCATCTCGCTCTCGCTCGAGGCTGCTTTCTTCGACTTCTCGGCAGAGCGGCTGCTCGGCCCGGCCATCGCGTCGTCCATCTCGGGTGCGGCTGCCCCCCGGGGCGCGGCGAGCTCCACTGGAGAGGGTGCATCTTTTCTCTGCTCCTCGTCGCGGGCCAACAACCTCTTGGGCGCATCAGGCGACTTGTCGTTCTGCTGCACCGGCGTCTTCGCGACGACCACCGGCCGCGCGCGGTGGTAGCGCTGGTTGTACGAGCTGTACGTGGTCACCCGTTGCTGCCGGTTGGTGCGCCCGAAGAACGAGAGGAAGTCCTTCCGCTCGGGGGCGATGGCGAACAACGACTCATCCACCACGGTCAGCGCGGTCTCCAGGGCCAGGCCCGCTGCGGCGCCTTTCGTCTTCACCACGGCCGTCACGGCGCTGCCCGGCTCAGCCGACGCCTTGCCGAAGTCGACCTCGACGCCGAGCTCGACCTCGCTGCCCCTGACGCGGAAGGGCAATTGCCGCTGCTGCAGCTGCACGTCTTCGAAGCGATACGCGTGCAGCCAGCCGTTGGGGGAGACGTCGGCGGGCAGCTTGAACTCCACGAAGCGCGCGCGGCCCTTGAGCTCGACCATCTGCACCGCGGCGATGACGTCACTCTCGAGCGTGAGCAGCACGTGGCCGCCGGCCCGGTTGCCCGCGACGAGCACGCGCAGGGTCTCGCCCACCTTGAGCGGGGCACGATCGACGAACAGGTTGAAGCCGGGGCCCGGCACGATCGGCTTCGCGTCGCTGGTGAGCCAGAGATCGGTCGAGGCGATCACCACCTCAGCAGCAGCCGAACCATCGAGCACCTCGATGCGCACCTGGCCCACCGCGTCGGCGTCGAGCACCGCGCGGCCCAGGCCCTTGCTCAACCGCGTGCGCGTCTCGGTGATGCGCGAGCTGCCCGTCGGAGTCAGCCGCATCAACCGCAGCACCACGTCGGGATCCGCCGGCCGACCGTTCGCGTCTTCCGCGCGCAGCCGCACCGCCACTCGCTCACCCGGCCGATACAGAAAGTGGTCGGTCTTCAGATCGACGAAGAAGGGCTGAGGGGAGAGCTTGATCGAGCCCCCTCCCTGAATTTCACGACGCGAGCTGTCGGTGACGAAGACCTGCACGGCGTACTCGAGCGCCTGACCGCCCCCTTCGAACGCGGGCGCTTCCACTTCAGCGGTGCCATCAGAGCCAGTCTTGAACTGCAGCGTGTGCTGCGCGAACTGACCGTAAGAGTCGTACCCGCGGCCGCGCCGGTAACGGTACCCGTCTTCTTCTTCTTCTTCTTCTTCGTACCCGGAGCCCTGCTGCGCATCTTGAACCGGATCATCAGGCCACGGCCCGAACTGGTGCTGCCAGCCCTTCACGGTGACGAGCGCGCGGCCGGTGGCGTTGGTGACTGCTCCGCCTGAGTAGTAGGCGGCCTTCACCTTGAACTTCACCTTGTCGCCGGGCTTCGGGTTGCCGAGCGCCTCGACCGACACGATGTATTCGGGCGGCTTGTACTCCTCGACGCGGAACTGCATCGAGCTCTGGGTGAAGTACTGACCGTCGGTCTCCACGCTGATGTTGAACGCGCCGAGCGTGACCTTCTTGTCGAGCGGCAGGGTGAAGCTCGCGGTGCCGAACGCGTTGGTGGTGACCGTCTCGCGTACCAGTTGTTTGCCGGTCGGATCCGTCACGCGCACGTACGCCTTCATTCCGGAGATTGGCGTCGACGGCCCACCTTCGCGGCTGCGCAGAAACAGCTTGAGGCCCACCGTCTCGCCCGGTTTGTAGAGCGGGCGATCGGTCATCACGTACGCGAGGTGCTCGCGGTTGTAGTTCTGCCAGTACGAGCCGCCCGCGCTCGACCACGCGATGTGCGAGCCCTTCTTCGTCCACACCACCATCGAGTCGTTGGTGTTCTCGGTCTTGAAGGTGGCGATGCCAGACGCGTTGGTCTTGCCGGTGAGCTTCTGATGACCGCCGCTCCGGTAGAGAAAGAGCGCGACGTCGGTGTCGGGCTGCGCCTCGCCGGTCTCCACGTCGAAGGTCGCGACGACGACCTGCGTGCGATCGGTCTTGGCCACCACCACGTGCTGGCTGATGAGCGCCCAGGCCTGGCTGTGTTCACCATCGGCGGTGACCTCGATCACGTAGAGCCCCGGCTCGGAGGCCTCGAGATCAAAGCTGGTGCTGCCCGGCGCGTACTTGCTGGGGGCGGTGAAAGTCGTGCTCCACGTCTTCACCACGGGGCCGGTGAAGTTCTGCGGATCGGCGGGCCAACTGCCTGCGGGAAGGGCGAGCGGGTCGGCGCGCTTGAGCACCCACTTCGCGTTCTTCACGTTGCGAAAGTTCACCGAGATCTGCGGGCGCACGCCGGGCAGCTCGTTGTTCGAGACGCCCACCGCCACGTTCGGCCGGCGGATGTTGGCGGCGCGGCTCTCGGCGTTGCTGCGCATGTTGCTGGTGGTGGGTGAGAAACGTTTGACGATCTCGTCGAAGAGCTCGAGCGCCTCGACGTACTTCGCTTCGTTCTCGCGGCGTTCGGCCAGCAGGTACAAGGCGTCGTCGGCGACCTCGGTCTTTCCATCGCCCAGGTCACGCAGCTCGGCCTCTGATTCCTTCAGCTTCTGGCTGTTGCCCATGCGCGAGCGAGCGCGGCGGAAACGGTAGGCGGCGACGAGCTCTGCGTTCGAGTCGAGGGAGAGCCCGACCTCGGTGAGCTTCTCGATGCGCTGCAGGTTCCAACTGTTGTTGTCCATCTCGCGAATCAACGCGCCTTCGAGCATCGAGCGCGCTTCGGCACCGCGACGGCCTGCTTCACCCATCGCCTGCTTGAGCAGGGGCGCTGTGACGTCGAAGGTCTGCTCTCCACGCTCGAGCAGGGTGTGCATGGCGACTGCGCGGGCGAAGTCTTTCTCGCCTTCGGTGCCGAGCTTGCGGAGCTCTTCGGAAGAGCCCTTGCCGGCGCGCACGCAGGCGGCGGCCTTCTTTGCTGACGCCTCACGCGCGAGTGGATCGGTCGGGTTTGCCTTGACGAACGTGGTGAAGGCTTCGCAGGCGCGCGAGTAGGAGCGCTCCTGAAGGTACTTGTTGGCTGCCTCGAAGCTCTGGGCAAACGCGGGAAGTGAAGCGGCCAGCGTGGCCAGCACGATGAGACGTCGCATGAAAGATCCCCCTTCAGGAGCAGCGCGCATGACACCACGGAACGCGCGAACCCCCTCGGACGATCTAGGACCGTTCCCCCCGAGAGCGGAGTCGAGGGGCCACTTGCCCCGTTCATCCCGACAGGGTTGGCCGAAATAGAAATGACTCCAATCACCGGTCTCCCCGAGCGCAGTCGAGGGGGCACTTACCGCCCGAAGGCGAGGTAATCCCTC
>JAYVFP010000154.1:0-13088 GCA_043773025.1 Archangium sp. | reverse complement strand
GCGAGGCTGGCGAGGTGGCGGAGCTCATCAAGCTTCAACGTGGCCCGACTCGGTGAGTCGGGAGATCCCCGGTGAGCGTCTCACCGCGCTTCGAGGCGAAGCTCGAGCTTCAACGTGGCCCGACTCGGTGAGTCGGGAGATCTCCGCAATCGAAGGAGCGGGAGGTCATCGACGCAGAGCTTCAACGTGGCCCGACTCGGTGAGTCGGGAGATCGTACAACTCCATGCGTGATGTCGATTTCGTAACTGGTGCTTCAACGTGGCCCGACTCGGTGAGTCGGGAGATCCGCGTCACGAATCGCGCGGAGAACCACGGGGTCGCGGCTTCAACGTGGCCCGACTCGGTGAGTCGGGAGATCGTCGAGGCCAGCCATGCGCTCGACCTCGAGCGCGAAGCTTCAACGTGGCCCGACTCGGTGAGTCGGGAGATCTCGGAACGGGAAAAACGCGCTCAGCCTACGCGGCCCTCGCTTCAACGTGGCCCGACTCGGTGAGTCGGGAGATCCACGAGCGGTAGACGCGAAAGAACCACGCGGTGGTAGCTTCAACGTGGCCCGACTCGGTGAGTCGGGAGATCTCAGCTCGAGGTGGAGCTGGCCTACGTCGACGGGCCCGCTTCAACGTGGCCCGACTCGGTGAGTCGGGAGATCGCGTCCGCGACAGGCACGCCGCGCACGGCGACGTAGCTTCAACGTGGCCCGACTCGGTGAGTCGGGAGATCGGCGTCAGGTCCCACGCGCGGGCCGAGCGAAGGCCCGCTTCAACGTGGCCCGACTCGGTGAGTCGGGAGATCGGGGTCTTCGAGGTGGACGCGACACTCGGCGGCGTGGCTTCAACGTGGCCCGACTCGGTGAGTCGGGAGATCCGGTGCACACCGCGCCTCCGGTGCAGTCGGCGCCTTGCTTCAACGTGGCCCGACTCGGTGAGTCGGGAGATCAGGTTGTCCTGTGCCTGCGGCATCATGGGCCCATCGCTTCAACGTGGCCCGACTCGGTGAGTCGGGAGATCGCGGGCTGATGCGCGTGAACGTGACGCTGACGCGCAGCTTCAACGTGGCCCGACTCGGTGAGTCGGGAGATCGAGAGGTCGACGCCCTCCTGGAGCGAGAGTAGGTCGCTTCAACGTGGCCCGACTCGGTGAGTCGGGAGATCGCAGGCGAATCGCCGAGTCCTTCTTGCGGTACTCCTGCTTCAACGTGGCCCGACTCGGTGAGTCGGGAGATCGGGCGGGCAGTCGCGGGCAGTTGAGCACTGGTTTCTCGCTTCAACGTGGCCCGACTCGGTGAGTCGGGAGATCCGACGGGTGCCTATGCCGGGGCCATCGACGAGCAGTCGCTTCAACGTGGCCCGACTCGGTGAGTCGGGAGATCCCTGCTGCTGCATCTGCTGCTCAGCAGACATGCGCTGCTTCAACGTGGCCCGACTCGGTGAGTCGGGAGATCCCGGGACTCTGCGAGAAGCGGCGCGGCCTCGAATCGCTTCAACGTGGCCCGACTCGGTGAGTCGGGAGATCTCGTCGAGCACTGCCTCGTGCGCCGCGTCGCGTTGCTTCAACGTGGCCCGACTCGGTGAGTCGGGAGATCAAGCTCAGCGATGCCGAACCGGCCTCGAGGCGCGTAGCTTCAACGTGGCCCGACTCGGTGAGTCGGGAGATCCTCCCCACCCTGCTGCACGCGCAGGCGCGAACTCACGCTTCAACGTGGCCCGACTCGGTGAGTCGGGAGATCGCCGTTCGGCCGCTGCGACGTGTGTCGAGTCACTGGCTTCAACGTGGCCCGACTCGGTGAGTCGGGAGATCGAGACGGCGCTTGAGCGCTTCGACCCGGCAGTCATCGCTTCAACGTGGCCCGACTCGGTGAGTCGGGAGATCACCCCACGCTCCCCACCATTTGACCTGATTCGGGTTGCTTCAACGTGGCCCGACTCGGTGAGTCGGGAGATCCGAAAGCACGCCGGCGGCGCCGAGGGACAGCGACAGGGTGCTTCAACGTGGCCCGACTCGGTGAGTCGGGAGATCGTCTGGACCGGCCCCCTGCGTGACGTCGAGCGGCCCTAGCTTCAACGTGGCCCGACTCGGTGAGTCGGGAGATCGACGCCGGTCGCAAGCGTCGCGCACCGCGTGCATTTTGCTTCAACGTGGCCCGACTCGGTGAGTCGGGAGATCAATCCTTCGTCACCTCGATCGCCACCACCATCGGCCTGCTTCAACGTGGCCCGACTCGGTGAGTCGGGAGATCCTGATCCAGGGGAACTGTCCGAGCTTGATTCGAGCCGGGCTTCAACGTGGCCCGACTCGGTGAGTCGGGAGATCGTCGACCTACGTGCTCCGGAACACGGTCACCTGCGCGCTTCAACGTGGCCCGACTCGGTGAGTCGGGAGATCCAACCACCTGAAACTACCAACAAATCAAAGAGCTTGCCCTCTCCTTTTCGAGCGCCTCAACGGTCGACACTCCCGTTCGGATGGTGCCACCCTCGAGACAATCGACATCCCATTGATCAACCTCAAAAATCTGCCGCGCGAGCGGTCCCTCGAAGGCGATCGTCACGCAGTCGCTCGCTATTCACTTTTCAAAGCACTCAGACGATCCGCGGCCCCTTCTCCGGCGGCCGGGTTGCGCGCCCAAGGCACTCGAACGAGGTGCTCGCCCTGCCTTCACATGGTCCCACATCGACGATGAGCACCGCATCTTCCTCATCATGAATCACGGAGCTTAGTGCGGCCTTCATCATCACCAGCGTCATCTCGGTCAGATCGCACGAGAAGACTGAAAATTGCAGGTGCGTTCCGTATCCCTTGAGAGTCTTGAACACGCGCCGAAGTCGCTTCGGGTCGCTGATGTCGTAGGTCACCAAGAATCGCTGCCGCATTCGTCACCTCGTCTTGAACCCGGGGTACTCCGCCAATTCCCCCAAAAGGAATCGGCCCAGCAGCCGACACTGCATTTCCAGAATTCGGCGGTAGGACACGCGGTAGCCAAACAGGGGGTGAGTCACCTGCTCCGACATGCGCCGCTCCCAAGCGCGGAGGAACTTGCGACGGCCCTCCGGATTCAGGGTCACTCCGGCACCGCGTCGAATGAAGTCGTGGCCACCGACGACGCCCGTGTTCACCGCAGTCACCACCACCGAATCCGCGACGATGGGTCGGAACTCCTCCATCAGGTCGAGCGCCAACGAGAAACGCCCATGCCGCGGACGATGGAGGAAGCCGGAATAAGGATCGAGCCCAACCATGCGCGCAGCGACGGCCATGTCCTTGGCGAGCATTGAGTACGCGAACGAGAGCAGTGCATTGACCGGATCTTTCGGCGGCCGGCGGTTCCGAACACTGAAGTCGAACGTCGCGACCGCTGCGGGCGCGGCCAGGAGTGCCCCGAAGTTCTCAAAGTAGATTCGCGCAGCGTTGCCCTCGAGCCCGAGCAAGGTCTCAACCGAGGTCGCCGCAGCGGCTCGCTCAGCGAGCGTCGCCAACTCCTTCAAGACCCCCAGTCTTGCGTCCTCGTGGTTCCTGCGCAGAAACGTGCGCGAGTTGAGAATCTTCGTCTCGACGAAGGTGCGAGCCAATCTCAACCCTGCCTCGTTGTCCGCCGCTGCGTACTGAGCCCGACGGAGCGCCACTTGTCCTCGGCCCAGACCATCGAGCAAGCCCGTCATCCAACCACCGGTGCTCAGCCACGCCACGGGGATGCCCCGAGCAGAGACCTCACGAATCGCCTGACTGCTGATCTGCACGTTGCCGAAGAGCATCACGTGGGACACGTCGACCAGCGGCACGTCGGTCACCTTGTTCCGCTCCCGATCTCGCACCTCGAGACACGCACCGCTTACGCCCACACGCATACCCGCCTCCTGCACGTAGAGTGCTTGAGCGTCATCCCGTGCAGGGAACATCGCTCTTGGTGGTGCGTCTGCCGCGCCGGCGAGCAGGTTCACCTCGTCGGGCAGGCACAGAGAGGCCAGCGAGCACCCGTCACACTTCGGGCTGGCAACCAGTGGTGGCGGTGCACGCCTCTGCTTCGCGACTTCTCGCGCTTCAGCGACCAACGCCTTCGTTCGCGCGATGAGCGCGTCGTCGAGCAGCACCTCGACTCGCTTGCGAGAAGCGACGAAGTACAGCTCACCCTTGCGAACGGCGTAGCCATGTTCGCGCAGCAACAGGCCGTAGAGGCACAACTGAACCCGCTCCGGTTCCCAGGCGCCGTCGGGGCAATCGGGGGTCTGGCCGCGCTTCACGTCGACAGGGTAGACCTCGCCGCCGTCCGACTCGACGAGGTCGATCTTCGCGGAGACGCCAAGCAACTCGGAGCTCAGCTCGATGCTCCGCGCCTGCCACGGCCGATCGGGCTCGGCGAGCGGGCGAGTGGGCGAGCCCTCGTCGACACGCTCGTGCACCGCCCGCCCATCGACGGTGAAGTGGTTGTCTTCGAACTCGCCATCGACCCATTCGAGGAAGAACAGCCGCGGGCAATAGGCGAATTCGTTCACCATACGCGCCGGGATGAGTGAAGGCACCTCAGCAGCTTGATCAGCCATGGAAACACCCCCGCGTCGTTCAGCCCACCCGATTCACTGAGGCTGGCCCAAAGTTGCCAAAGCCCTGACTCGTTCGGCGTACCTCTGAGGAGCACACCGCGAACACGCCACGGGCACCGAGCCCCGACCCCTTCTTGTCGTCCAGCCGAAGGTTGATCACTGAGCGAACCGAATCGGAACCAGCGCCCCGACTCCAGAGCGGCCAGGTAAACCGCATCTCGTCGCCACGACCGCGCACTGCTGTGGTTTCGATCCGTGACCCGAATGGAACGGTCGGAAAGAAGGGAAGTCCGCGAAACGCCAGCCACTCGAGAGGCGCATCGACACTGGTGCCGTCAGTCGTGGGGTTCTCAGCCATGAGCGCGTAGTTCCGGTCCGCACACGGGTCCCACCGAACGTTGCCACCGGGCCGACTCGCACCACCGTCGAAGAGGCTCGCAAGGGCCCAGTCTTCGTCGACCAGCGCGCGCAGGTTCTCGATAGCACCGAGGAACTGCTGATTTGCCGCAGTGAAGTGAAATGCGGTCGGCTTCGTGTTCCCCTTTCCATCGCGAGCCACGCTCGTGCCGTACGATGCAGCGTACTCAGCACCTTCTCCGCGCCCGCGAAGCCAGTCCTTCACGCTCTCCCGAAGGAAGGACTCGAACGCCGCAGGTGGAGCCTTTAGATCAGCAACCGGAGGCATGCCCTCGGCCTTCGCATACGCCAGCCGCCATGGCTGCCTGCCAGCGGCAGCCCTCGCGTCAGCCGCGACGAGCTGCTCGAGAGACTCCGCGGTCGTCTCGAGGAATGGTTGAAAGGAGCCGTCGTCAAGGAAACCCAGGCGCGCAGCCGGGTCTTGGGAAGTCACGACCCGAAGAAGACCGACGGAGGATAGGAACCCCAACGGGCTTGTCCCCGAGACACCCTTCAGAATCACGCGTGTCATCGTCGGCCCCCGTGTTCGCGCTTCTGCTGCTCGACTTCGCTCGCGCGATGATCAGCGAGTCGGAGCACGGCCTCGAGCCAGCACAGCTCCAGCCACCCAAGTCGCCGCTGCAAGCTCCAGAACCGACCAGGGATCGCGGAGTCGAGCTGATGCAGCTCGTTCGCAGAACTGGTCGCCGCAAAGTTCCACCCATTGAAGTTCGTGAGCTCGACTTGAACGGGCGCCATGTCTTCGATCGCCGGAGCGAAGGGCCGGCAGTACCCGTGATGGCTCGCGACCAGATGGAGCACCAACTCGAGGTCATTCGCCTTCACCTGAGCGGCGTTCTGCGGAGCCATCAGCATGGCGAGCGACTGCACCTCGTGACGCGCCCGGCGCGGATAGCCGCTGAGTTGGCGGGCGCGCCGCTGGGCTGCCCGGGCACCAGCCTGCATCCCTGATTTTGCCCAGGGAGTCTCGTCTTTGTAGAACTCGACCTCATCCCCTGCGCGCAGGAGCACTTGGAACCGCCGATCGGCCTTTCCGATGTCGTGCAGCCAGCCGGCGAGCGCGAGATCCTTCCCAAGTTCGTCAGGCAGAGACAGACGCTGAGCGAACTCCTTCGCGAAGGTTTGCACGTCGGTGCTGTGCTCGAGCAGTGGTACCGAACGCCCGGTGAAGATCGAGTCTTCGTCGTCGGTGGTGAGGTCGCCGCCGTTCTCAATCGTCTCTTGCTCCGGGTTCAAGACCAGCGCGTGAAGCTGTCGCTTCGCCAGCAGGCCACCGAGCAGCAGCTCGCGCCCCTCGCTGGCGAGCACGATGCGCGTCGCGCCAACCAACTGCTCGAGCCACACTCTCTTCCACTGCGCGAGTGACGCGCTCTGCGCGCTTTGCACCAAAGCGTCATCAAGCGCTTCGTTGCTACTGCGTTCCTTCTTGTGCAGCAGCGCTGCGACCGCGGGCAACTCGAGGCCTTTGAGGACCGCGTCGTCGAGGCGAAGGAGCGGTTTGCCTCGACCGAACAGCGCTGCACGTTCGGCTAGATCGTCCACACTCGAGTCACTGGCTGAATCGAAGCACCCCTGCCTGAGCCCTCCTCTCACCGAAGGGACGACGATCGTATCGCCAGGGCGTAGCTCGGTCTGGGTGATGACTTCGCTGTCGTCTCCGCGCCAACGAAACGCGAGGCCTCTCACCTCCGAGACGGCTTCTCGCTGCCACACCACCTCACCGCCCTCTACGTCAGCCACTGCGCCCACCTCGGCCCCCGCAAGCCAGCGCTTGGCGGCAACGAATGGGAGCGAGAGCGATTCCAAGCTCGAAGGACGAATCGCGGAGACCACTGCCGCGAGCCGCTCCAACTCGTGCGCATCCTCGTGAGCAGAGTGGAGCAACTCCTCGGAGACATCCGCTCTCCACACCACCTGAACGTCTGCTGGGCCCGACTCGGGGCCATGGAGAAAAAGCGCGACGTCTGGAACAAGCGCCGGGGCGGGGCTCGTCTGAGACCAGAGGTCAAGGTAAGCGGGCAGCAATACCGGAGCGTTCTTACCCGGTGAGAGCAACGTCGGAGCCTCCTCCGGTTCAGGAGATGGAAGAGCAAGAACGCCGAAGTCGATCGTGGCGTCCTCGCCTTTCTTCTTCTTCTTGGCCCCGCCGAGCTTTCCCTGGAGCCAAGACCACGTCGCGGCCAGGGCGTCTCCGTAGATGGGGTCGTCCTTCGCACCCTTGTCGCGAACGATGACGCCTTCAGCCCGCCCGTACTCGCCGAGCCGGTCGACACGGCCAAAACGCTGTCGGAGCGCGGCGAGGCTCGCGGCCTCGGTGACCAGCGCGTCGAAGTCGAAGTCGGCGCCAGCTTCAATGCACTGCGTGGCTACCACCACCAACTTCTTCGAGTCGTCGACGCGCTGTCTCCCTGAGCTGATGCGGTCGCGCAGGCCGCGCAGCACGTCGTCTCGATCGAGCGGCCGCATTCGGCCGGTGAGGAGCACGACCTCCGCCTCGTCACCGAGCTGCTCGGTCAACTGGCGCGCAACGGTGGCGGCGCTGTTCACGCGATTGAGCACCACCGCGATGGTGCGATGGGCGCCCAGGAGCGCGACGCTTGCGTCGACGCACGCCTTCTCGACTGACTGGCGATCATTCGCGTCGCGCAGGGTCGTCCTCTTCGGAGCCGCTAGGCGCTTTCCAAGCAGGTCGTCGGCGCTCAGCTCTGACTTCGTGAGCCTGAAGGTCTTGGCGCCTGACGACGTGGGCGTCGCCGACAGGAAGGCCGTGTGAAAGCGTGTTGAGAGCCCGTCACTGAAGCGGGTGCGCAGCGCGGCGAGCTGCTGAAGCGTCTGAGCGAATGGCTCTGACAGGTGAACCTCGTCAAGCAAGAGGAGCGTGTCATTCGCGAGGAGGCCCGCGTGGACGGGTCTCATACCCGCGCTCACGCCATAGCCCTGCATCAGCAGCCGAGAACCGAGCTGGTCAACGGTCGAGGCGATGATCAACGGTTGATCAGGTGACCGCACCCACCCATCGTCCTTCGGCATGCCGCCCCTGAGCGTGAAGACGCCAAGCGGTTCTTCAGAATCGCGAGTCAGCGAGCGAAGTTGCCTCGCGACCTCCTGAATCACTGAAGCGGCTTGGGGCTCGTTGAGGCGCATCGCGAGCTTCCGGCCTCGCTCAGCCACCTGATCCACGACGACGCGGCGATCGACCACCATGGCGATGCGTCGAGGGCACCAGCGCACCTTCTCGCTGGCGTTCAGCGCGAGCGCGAAGAGCGCGATGTCCAGGCAGGTCGTCTTGCCCGCGCCCGTGGGGAGATCGAGCACCTGAGGCCAGGTGCGCTCCTCCACCACCTGCTCGAGGAGACGCTGCTGCCACGAGAATGGCGCGAAACCGTGCACAGCTTCATGAAACTCCGCAAAACGGTCAGGACTCAACTTCATGGCTCGCCTCCATCGGCAGACACAACCCCAACCCAAAGTGACGCCCTGCTCCCAACAACACCGGGCCCCGCACGGCTGCCTCAAACTCGATCACCGCGTGAACACGAACCTTGAGCGGACGGCCTGGCTTTGCGTCGAGCGGCCGAAATGCCTGCGCTTGCTGAGCGCCTCTGAGAAACGGAGAGAACGACACACGAACCTGGCGCGGTCTCGGGAGCCCGATGTTGACGCACGCGTTGGCGATCGTGTCTTCGGCCTCGCGAGCAGCCTTCTGCGCTGTGTGGTCTGAGTTGCTCCGCAGGTTGCCGGGATTGCGATCGAGCGCGATCGGCGTCGCGGTCACAAAGCGCTTCGAAGGGCGCGTCCACGACGAAGGCGTGGTGCTCTTCATCGTCGCCAACTGCACGCGCTCGAGCTTCATCGGCTTGAGCTCCGGGCCTGCGAGGGTCAGCAGGCCGTCTTCGGCGCGCGCGCCTTCCCACTTCGCGACCAGTCGCAGCAACTGCTCCCGGTCAGCGACGCTGAGGTCGCGAGGAGGAACGATGGCGCAGCCCTTGATTGAGCCGTCGGCGTGTCGATCGCCAACCCAGGGCAGCGCGATGAACGCGAGGTGCGGCGCCTTGGTAGGCAGTCCACCCGCCTCGTGGCCCGAGAGCGCTGGCGCCATTCCAGGAACTCCGTGCTGCTCAAGGAGCGATGCGCGCAGCGCGCGCGTGACGTCGATCCCCTTTGAACCGAGTGGATGAGCGCCTGAGACGCGCTCGAACACGATCCACTCGTCAGCAGAAAAGTGACCGTGGGGCGCAGGGACCTGCTCGAGAGGGGGCCGCCCATATCGCTGTGGCGAGGCAGGAAGCACTCGCACCCGAACGCCCTCGTGCTGAGAGAAGGCGCGATCGAGCCGCTCGAGTTGTCCCGCTCCAACGGTGCGGAGCACGAGATGACCATCGACGCGTGGCACGAAGGTGGGCTTCGGCGCGCGCGTCACGGCGCGACACCAGACCAGCGACGACGAGTGACCGAGCCGAGTTACCCGCTCGCATAGACGTTCGAGCGAAGACTGAACGGAGGGAGGCGGAACGTCGGGCCAGACGAAAGCGAAGACCGGGCTCGTGGGGATGGCGACGGGAAAAGTGCGCACCTGCCGCGTTCTGCGCTCAGGGAGGAGGGCCTCTGCTTGAGCGACGCCCTTCGCGCTGGGCTTTGCATCTGCCTGACCGAGCTCGGTGATCTTCGAGACCAGATCCTGTTGCGCCTTCTCCACAGCCTTCTGGGCCCTCTTCGTCTCGGCTGGTGCGGGGTTCGTCAGGCTCAGCGCCTCGCGTGCAGCGATCCTTTCGCGCAACGGGCGCTCAAGATCGCCGATGGGCGAGATGTCATTGACGGGCACGAAGACGTCGAGCACATCGCGGCGATGTGAGTCCGACGCCTCAAGCGAAGGAGCGGGTTGACGCTCGAGCCAGAGAAGCGCCTCTCGGTCCCCTTCTTCCTGGGCACCCTCATAGTGCGCCGCAACGAGCGCCGAGAAGAACCGCGCGGGGTGCGGGGGCCATTCTGCAAGCCGCCGGTCATCATGCGCGGTCGCGACGTAGCGACCGGTGAGGAGTTCAACCTCGATGATGAACATCACTCCTCCTCGATCTCAGCTCCGGCGGAAGCGAGCCTGCGGCTCTCGACAATGAGGTGAGTCAGCTTCTCGGAGGGGAGCAGCGTGGCGAGAGGCTCTCCAGGCTTCTGCTGGAAACGAAGGTCGGCTGGGAGGGCGGCCACCGCCGCGTCGTAGAGCGCGATGGCCTGAGCGAGGTCGAGTTCGAGATCTTGTGTCTCGCCGCGGAGGTCCACGGAAGTGAGCTTGAGAGAGTGCCCTTTGCGTGGAACGAGCAAGCAGCGGGATCGGAGATCGTGACCTCGAGCCTGCGCCGCCAGCACGGCGACGAGCCCGAGCGCGGCGAGCACCGTGCGCGCCTGGACATCAGCTTCGCCGAAGCCGAGTTTGCGAAGGCCAGCGAGCGACAGAACGACGGTGTGCTCCGCGTGCTGCACGGTGACGCCCCCAGCGAGTTCGTCGATGGAGGGCGGGATGTTGCTGTGGTTCGCTTCACTGACCTTCCCTTCCTTGCCGTAGCTGACGAGTTTGCCCTTCGAGTCCTTTCTCGCGGCCTCCTTGTCATGCGTCCAACCTTCGTCGACGTTCTTCGCTTCGTAGAGGGCCGCTGCCTTCGTGACGATGCCAGTCGGGTCGATTCGACTCGCCGTCTTGACGCCCTCGACGACGTTGACGCCGACGATCTCCGAGACGAGGGCACGCGCGAACTTCGCCCCCATTCCACCCTTCGGTCCGGTGCTGTCCCAGATGCCGAAGACCAGTGCGGTTGGGCACACCTTGAACAGGGAAGTCGCGTTGCGCGTGGTGGCGTCCGTGAAGGACTTGCCGATGGCAGACAACCTGAACAGCGTGTCACCGAGCATGCTGTCTCGCAGGAGTGCGTCGGCCACGCGATGCGGTGCGGTGAGCGAGGTCACGAAACCCAACTCGGGTGCAACCTTCCGCAAGTCGACTGAGATAACAGGCAGCGAGAGGCGCTTGTCCGCCCAGAGCGCCTGCAGCGCCTCTTCCATCCGATTGGCCTGACTCTGCACTGAGTCGAGCAGCACGCAGGGAATGACAGCGTCGCCGACTCGCCGTTTCTCAAATGCGTAGCGGGAGGTACCTTCCTTCACCGAGTGGGTCGGTGGAAAGACCTTGTCGCTCGACCCTCCCGCGGGCTCCAGCACCGCGGTGCCCCGAATCGCAACACCGTTTTCGACCAAACTCCTGAACTGCTCGATTGACACGGTCATGGGCTTCTCCTGTGGTGGGATTTGCGATGGGAATAGCTGAGGCGTTCGACAGGGTAGGTCACAGCTCTTCGAGAAGATTCTGCGGCACCAGCACCACGAGGCGCTTTCCGAAGCTGCGAACCCAAGCGCGTAGCGAAGGAGAGAGTGGCACGGTCATCTCGAGCGTCATGCTCCCGTCAGAGTTCCAAACGGTCTGCTGGGTGGGGTGGAACTCCTGCTCGGCGACGATGCGCGCGGCGCTGCCCTTGAACCGGAGTCGGACAAGTTCATCGGGTCCATCCCAAAGACCGAACGCACCTTGCGCGAAGACACCGGGACCCAGACCCTGGCGCCGAGTGAAGGTCTCGCCAGTGCGATCCAGCGCCTCGATGCGATCGAGAAGAAAAATCCGAGGCGCCCCCCGCTCGCGCGCCCAGCCGATCACATACACAGACGCGCCTTGCATATGCACGTAGTGCGGCTCCACCGTGTACGTGTTGGCTCGCGGCGCATCGAGCTTCCGGTAGCGCAACACGAACACCTCACAGCACTCGATCGCTTCCAGAACTTCGTCCAACTGCGCACGGTGAGGCGCCAACTTCCGCGGGGGAGACATCGTCGCTGACACGCGGCCGACCAGCGCGTCGACGCGTGCGCGAATCGTGGGATCAAGCGCATGCCGCACCTTCGCGACCGCGTTCCGTGCGCCGTGGTGAAACGCACTGCCTTCCAACGCAGAGAGAAACCGCTCACCCGCGACGAGAGCCACCGCTTCCTGGGCGCTGAGTTGAACGGAGAGCTGGCGTTTGTAACCTTCCATCAAGCGCCAGCGGACTTGTTTGCCCTTCTTCTCCTGCATCAGAGGGAAGCCGTTGCGCTCGAGGCCTTCGAGGTCTCGGTAGACAGTGCGTGTGGTGCATTCCAGCCGCTGGGCAGCGGCCTCAACTGAGAGCGCCCCACCGTCGAGGAGCAGCAAGTACAACCGAATCATTCGCGCCGCTGTGTCACCTCGCGCCATCAACCACCCCAGCCCGCACCCTGAACCAGCACAGCACCCACGCGCTATCGAATTCTCGTCTATTTCAGTACCTGCTTGAGCGCTTCGTCGGCCGCAGCGTCAACCGCGGACTTGAGGGCCGCGAGGTATTGGAACGCCAGGGGCTCATTGGCAGTATCAACGGCATGACCACCGAAAAGCTAGCCATCTCCATTCCAACCGAGGTGCTCGCGAAGGCTCGCAGGTCTGCCAAGCGTGAACACGCTCCCTCCTTAACACTACTGCGTTGAGTCCTCCGGCGGCTGATCCCGCCGGCTCCGCGCGAGCCTGAATATCGGGCCCTGACGCTGTTTCGGCTGATCCGCGATTTCGCGGTGGCCCGGCGGCTTGCACTGCTCACCGACTTTTGATCCAACACGGTCATGACCCTCATCGATGCGGGCAACGCGCGTCTTGATGACTTCCTCGAGCTCGTTGGCGACATCCTCGGCCACTCTCGCCGCCGCGCTTCCTTCGCCACCTACGCGCTCGGTCTTCTGAGCGAGGGTGAACGCAAGAGCATCGAGCCGAAGAGAGAGAGGAAGAACAACCCGGCGAAATCGAGGGAAGGCAGGGTGGGATGAGGGGAGAGCCGAGCGCAACGGGCTCGTCGGCCGCGGCGGAGGAAGGACTGGAGAGGGCGTGCGGAGACGCATTCCAGGACTTCCGGCGTGCGGGTGCCCCGCGAGTCAGCCTCGCCCGAGAGCCTTGGCCGTCACAGCGACAACG
Organism: Archangium sp.; assembly: GCA_043773025.1. GTDB lineage: Bacteria > Myxococcota > Myxococcia > Myxococcales > Myxococcaceae > Archangium_A. The sequence continues at coordinate 119 of JAYVFP010000154.1, read as the reverse complement.
AGCGCTGGGGTGGTGGCTGTGAGGCGGGCAGCGGAGTCGGCGCGCAGGCCAGCCCCATGCTGCGCAGCATGGCCTCTGCGGTGGCCCGGTGGGTGACGATGGCGCGCACGGTGCGGCGG
>JAYVFP010000153.1:0-40631 GCA_043773025.1 Archangium sp. | reverse complement strand
TGCGCACGACGGTCGCCGGCATGAGCGGCACCCCGGCGTCGAGCACCTCTTCTTCTTCTTCGCCTTCGTGAGCCCACACCGGGCCCGCAAAGACGAGAGACAACAACAGCAGCACACGCATGGGAGTTCGCGACCGGAGGAAGGAAAAGGACTGCTCAATCTGCGCTCCCTCTCCCCGAGGGGGAGAGGGTTTGGGGACAGGGCAGACGCCTTCGCTACGGTGCTTGAGACATCTCGACGCGACGAATCGAAGAGAGCCGGGGCGCTTCGAGAAGAAGCAGCTCGTCGGTCTCGACGGCCGTCAAACCAGCCACCAAAACCGGCGCCTCGCCCAGAGCCACGAACACCGCCAACTGGTGCTCGAAGCTGCCCTCACCATGAGAGCGCTGCGGCTGAGCCGGCACCCCATGCGAGTGCTTCGTGCCTTCGACGTGCGTCTGGCGGTGGAGAACCGGTGCGACGAGCAGACACCAGCCCAGGGCGACCAGCCCCAGTACGGCCCACTCCCGACGGTCACTCCTTGCCAGCATCGAAGCCCTCGTTACGAACCACGTACCCTACCGGATGCTTTCGGCACCGGCAGCCCCAGCCTTGGGGTGAAAAGGCGTCACCTTCCCGTAGCAAGGAGCGCTGCGTCATCAGGCTGACGGTGACGCCCTCCCCTATTTCCTCTAGAGCGTCACCCCGTGCTCGACCTCCCGACCCCGCAGCGCGACGTGGTCGAGCTTCTGCTCGAGGCGCACATCGAAGCCCGCCAGATCGTCTCGATGGCGGAGTCCCTCTCGAGTGGCAGCGCGACGTGTGGGGCGCGAGAGACCGCGACGACCATCGCGGCTCACGTCGAGTGGAAGCTCCCGATGCACTGCGATGATGAAGACCAGTCGGTGGCGCCGCGGTTGATGGGCCGACACCGCGTGGTCGACGATGCGCTGGGCAAGATGAAACGGCAGCACCTCTCGCTGGAGGCGCCGATGGCGCGGGTGCGGCTGCTCTGCATGGTTCTCTCGCGCGATATTTCGCGGCTGCACGCGCTGCGGTTCGAGCTGGGCGCGGCGGTGAAGGATCTCCGCGAGCGACTCGAGGAGCACCACGCGCTGGAAGAGTCGATCGTCTTCCCGGCGCTCAAGCGGCTGCTCTACGTGGACGAGCTCGAGTCGATCGGCGCTGAGATGAAGGCCCGCCGTCTGACAGCCGTGGCCTGATCAGTCTGCGAAGAGTCGCCGCAAGGCGGGCGCGTTGCGCGCTTCGTCGAGCAGCCGGCCTGAGAGCAGCTTCTTCAAGACCTCACGCTCGAGGGCCCAGACCTGCAACATGTCTTGCCACTCTCCAAGCACCACGAGCGGCTTGACCCGCGGTTCCTCACGGAAGAGATCGTTCAGGTTGTGCACGAGGGCTTCGACGTTCTCGAGTTCCCACTTCTCGACGAGGTCGCCCCAGCCGATCTCCATCACCAGCGGCGTCGAGGTGCGCACGTCGAGCACCTTGAAGGTCGTCACGCCCATCGCGTAGGTGAGCGCGCCGACCACTTCGTCGGGTGTGGCTTGCAGCGAGATGCTCAAGCCGCCCACCAGCCGGCCCTGATGACAACACTTGAGCAGGCTCTTCGGGACCGGCCCGCGGCCCTGGGTCAGTCCGAGCTCACGCAGTTGTTTCATGGGGACTCCAGTGCGAGGGCGAGCAGTTGTGCGTGATCGAAGGCGAGCCGCGATGGCAGCGCATCGAGCGGGAACCAGCGTGCGTCAGAGGCATCGTCTCCACCGGCCACGGCGCGGTGCCCCTCGAGCGTGACGCGGAAGAGCCAGGTGCGGCTCCAGGCTGCGGGGCTGTCGCGTTCATCGCGGCCTCGACCTTCCACCTGCGCGATGAGCTGAAAACGAGTTCGCAACGCGCTCACGTCGAGGCCGGCCTCTTCGTCGAGTTCACGGATGGCGGTCTCGAGTGGTTGTTCGGCATCAAAAACGAAGGGGGTACCTCGCGCCGCGTGGGTGTGTACGAAGCCACCGGGGAGCGCCCACTGACCCGGTTCAGCCGCCGCGTCGTCATGCCGGCGAATCAACAAGACCTGCGAAGGAGACTGTTGAAGTACGCCCTCGACTTCGCTCGGGCTGAACGGATTTCGGCCGGTTCCGTTCGTGCCGAGCGGAGTCGAGGCACCTCTTTCACCGGTCTCCGAAGCGGGGTGAGGGGCCACCTTGCGCAACACCACCACATCCACCGTGGGATTGACGCCCGGGTGCCAGAACGGAGCAAACGCCGCGCGAAAGAACGACCGATCATCCAAACGAGACAAAGCCTCACCCGCCGAATGAAACGCCCGCTGCGGAACCTGCGACGCATGCCGTCCACTCGCGCCATCCACACCTCCGAGCGCGAGGTACCTCAGCCGCAGATTTGCCGCCGCGCGAAGCTCGTCATGCACCACGTTGCCGCCGCCGAAGAACAAGCACAACGCGTCGAGCTCCTTCATCAAGCCGTACAGCTTCGGGGCCTTTTCGTGCGGAGTCGCCGCGAGGAGAATCGCTTCCGTCGGTCCTGGACCGAGATCGGCAGGGTCAGTCGCTTCAACGATGGTGGCGAGCACGCGGCGCTGGTGGAGCAGCGCGAGGCGATGCACCTCGCCTTCGACTCCGGCTGAGGTGCCCCCGGTGACGAGCACGGTGTCTGCTGGGAGGGCGGGGATCAGCTCTTCGAGGACCGCGATGATTCTCGCACGGCTCTCGGCGGAGGAAGTCGCCCAGCTTTGTTTCCAGGCGCCGGCGATGCAGACAGCCCTCTCCCCGACCCTCTCCCCCGCGGGGGAGGGGGAGCCAAGGGGGCCAAGGGAGACAGTGGAGGCGATGTTCAGTTCGTTGAGTCTCTCGAGGAGTCGATTCCTGCGCGATTCTCGCGCCTTCTCATTTCTCGCGGCCACTTCCGGCGTGTACGAACGGGGCGGCGATTCTTCCGGCACGGTGAAGTGCGCCGGTCGCGACGAGGTCACCTCGAGATCCCTCGCGAGATACTGAAGCTCGGTCATCCGCAGCGTGCGCAGGTGCGCGTCGTTCACCCCCGCGAGCCGCGCCGCACGCAGCTCATCACCCGGCGTCGTCCCGTACAGCCCCGGCCCATCCGTCCCCAACACACAGCGCACGCCCGCCTCGAGCAACTGCACCAACGGCACTTCATTCGTCGAGTGAATGTTGTTGAGCGTGAAGTTCGAGGTCAGGTTCACCTCGACGTACGCACCCGAGCTCCGCAGCAACGCAGCAACGCGACCGCCTCAGCACTCCCGTACAGCGCATGACCGATGCGCAACGTGACGTCGCAGCCCGCCACCGCCTCGCACGCGAGCTTCACGTTCTGCGGAAAGGCCGGATTCTCGCCGGCATGCACGCGAATGACGAAGCCCGGGCGATGCACGTGAGCCCACCTGGCGATGCGGGTGATTCGTTCCATGAACGCGCGCGTCGAGTTGGTCTCGTGGCCCATCCAATCCACGCCCACGAGCTCGCGGCAGTCGCCCAGTCTCTCCAACCGCGCGAGCAGATCGTCGTCCCACTCGGGATCATTGTGCCGGGAGATCGCGGTGAGAAATCGCAGCGTGAGCCCGTGCTTCGCCTTCGCGCGCGCAGCGCCTTCGCTGGCCGCTTCGAGCCAGTCGCGCCGGTAGAGATCGCCGATGGAGAGCTCGACGTGACGCACGCCCATCGCGGCGTAGTCAGAAGCCACCGCGTCGAGCAGCGCAGGAAAGAGCGTGAGGGATTTCGTGAAGGGCCCGCGGAGCCGGTACGCGCGCTCCATGTCGCGGAAGGTGCTCTGGCGATCAGCCGGGAGTGAGAGCGCGGAGCTCAGCTTGCGCAGGTGCGCGGGTTCGAGTTCAGAGAGCAGCACCTCGAAGCTCAGCCCCCGAATGCCTGCTTCTTCGAGCAACGCTGCGTTGAGGCGAAGACCGTGCTCGAGGGCCGTGGCGATCAGCGTCTGCGCGCGCGGACAGCCGGCGAAGTGCGTGTGCAGATCAGTCAGCGGCGAGTCGTCGCGGCCAGAGTGCGCGCGGGGGTGGGGAAAGCCCGTCTCCGCCAGATAGCGGAGCTCGAACGGACACAGCGTGGTGAGGGTGGTGAGCGTCTGACCGTTCCAGCGCGCGAGCTCGGTCTGGCCGAGCTTCAACGTGCCGGTGCCGGTGAAGCAGCCAGCGGGATCAGCGTGCACGCCTTCGAGGGTCACTTGCTCTCGAAGGCGCTGGAGCGTTCTGGGTGCGAGGTCGAGGTCCTCACGCGTGGTCAGCGCGAGGCCCATCGGCGTCTTCAACCAGAGGTGTGAGCCGTTGGTGTCGAGGGCCCACGTGATGCCCTCACCCTCTTGGTTGGTCACTTCGCCTCGGCGCATTTTCCGCTGCGCTCCAGCTGCGCTCGCCCAGCGTGCCGCTGGACCGGCTTCGTTCCTGTTATTCGCAGGCCTGCGTCGCGCCGTTGCACGAGCAGGGGCCGAAGAGCGCGCAGATGAGCGCGTTGGCGCCGCCAAACTCGCACATGGTGTTCGCGGGAACGCACGCCCCGCCGAGGATCGGGGGGAACGAGTCGCAGCACTCGCCCGCCGAGCACTCAGAGCTGGTGGTGCAACCGGCGCCGAAGCCGCCATCGAGGCCGGGGAAGCCGCCGCCGCCACCGCCGGTGCCGCCACCGCCAGTGCACATGCCAGCGTCGGCCGCGTCGCACATCGCGCCCGCAAGGCAGGTCACGCACGCCGCGCCTGAAGCACCCTGGCCGCACTGCGCGTTGGTGTACGTGGTGGGCAGGCGGCAGTTGTTGCCGTCGCAGCAGCCCTGACAAGTGCTGGCGTTGCAGGTGGTGCCGCCGAAGCAGGTGCCGCCCTGGCAGGTCTGGCCGGCCGCGCTGTCGCAGGCCTGGCAGAAGCCGCCCATCTTGCCGCACTGGGTGCCCGACATGCCGCCCTGGCAGGTGCCGGTGTTGATGTCGATGCAGCCGGTGCACGGAGCGCACGCGCCGGTCACGCAGGTGTTGCCCATCATGCAGCTCGAGCACGCAGCGCCGCCAGTGCCGCAGCGGGAAGGCGTGGTGCTGGTGATGCAGACGCCCGCGGCCGTGCAGCAGCCGTTCGCGCAGCTCGTCGCGTTGCAGGTACCGCCGTCAGAGCCGCTGCCGCCGCCGGTCGCGCCGCCGCCACCACCCGTGGTCCCGCCATCTCCGCCGCCCGTCGAGCCGCCGCCACCACCCGTGGTGCCGCCGGTGCAAGCGCCCCCGAACTCAGCGTTCAGGTCGATCTTCGCGCACATCTGGCCGCCCGCGCACACCGCGCAGGTCGCGCCGCGCGCGCCGCAGGCCTCAGACGAAGTGCCCTTGAAACACTGCGCCGTGTCGTCGCAGCAGCCGTCACAGTTGCTCGCGTTGCAGCGAACGATCGGGGTCGGCTTACCGCAGGAAGAAGGAAGGACGGCGAAGACGAAGCCAATCGTGGCCCCGAGGACCAGCGCCTGGGTGGTGTTGGAACGCATTGTGGTTTTCTCCCTGAGGGGCCGGCTCAGTCCCCGAAATCTACAGCCGGCAGCCTCTACTCATTGCATCGAGACCCCACAAGTGGATCGCCCGAGTACTTCTCAGCGGTTGAGAATTTGCGTGGTGTGCGGACCGGTGCGTCAGCTCATCACGACGCATCTTCGGCTCGTACATGTCGGGGGGTTGATCTCCTCTGCGCACAGCTAGAGGATGCGCCGCGCCTTACTCTTCCCCGGAGTTCCCACATGCCTCACTCGTTCTTCGCGCGCAGCGCGCTGGTGTTGTTCACCTTCGTGCTCGCCGCTTCTGGTTGCCGTTGCGATGGCCAGAACCTCGGCCGCACCAACGGAGAAATCGTCGTCATCTGGCGCAATGCCGAAGGCGAGCGCATCACCAACCGCGACGCGACCTACGACTTCGGCCTCGCGCTCGTCGGTGAGCGCAAGAGCCTGACGATGACGCTGCGGAACACCGGCGCCAACAAGCTGACCTTGAGCACGCTCGAGCTGAGCGAAGGCGACGAGGTGAGCTTCGGCCCGCCCCCCGGTCAGGTCACCAGCCAGACGAGCCTCTTCCAGTCGCAGTTCGCGGCCATCGAGTTGCAGCCCAACGATCAGACTGAGCTCGAGGTCAGCTTCACGCCGCGCGGCCTCAAGGGGAACTACCTCTCGAAGCTGCGGCTGAGCACCGAAGGCACGCGCCTCGAAGACTCGACGGCGATCATCACCTTGATTGGCCAGGGCGAGAAGGGCGCGTGCGATCTCCCCACCATCATCGACTTCGGCAAGACGCCCATCGGCGAGACGTTGCCTTTCTCGGTGCCCTTCCAGAACCCCACCAGCCTCCCGGCGTTCGGCAACGCGGGCGCCATCGCCGGGCCTGACGCGGCGAACTTCGGCTACGCGGTGAACACGCCCGTGGGCCAGGTGCCGGTCGCCCCGAGGTCGTCGACCAACGTGGTGCTCACCTTTTCCCCCACCGAGCTGCGCCGGTACGAGGCCACCGTGACGCTGACCGGCGCCGGCGAGTGCCCCGTCACCACCGTCATCCTGCGCGGCGAAGGCAGCAACGAGACGCTGACCTGGAGCCCCACCTCGCTCAACTACGGCTTCGTGAACCCGGGCTCGGAGACCATCAAAGAGGTCATCTTCGTGAACCCGGCCTCGGTGCCCATCGTGTTGACCGCGGTCTCCTCGACGAACGCGGCCGACTTTTATCATGCCGTGCCCGCGGGCACCGACGCGACGAAGCTCAGCATCCCCGGCAACAGCGTGCCCTTCCCCATGCGCATCGCGTGCAACCCTTCTCTGCTGGGGGGGCGGACCGGCACGGTCACCTTCCAGACCGGCCTCACCCAGACCCCGGGTGGCACCATCATGCTTTCGTGCACGGGCGGTGGCCCCCGCATTCGGGTCTCGCCGCGCCCCACCCTGTCGTTTGGCCGCGTGGGTTTCTTCCCCGGCAACTCCACCTTTTCCGTGCAGCGCAAGGTGAACGTGCAGAACGTGGGCAGCCGCCCGCCGATGCCCGACCCCAGGTCGAACCTGTATCTGGGTGAAGTGGCCAGCGATGGCACCCCCGGCCAACTGCCGCTGTACGACCTCACGCCCGGCCCGGGCACGGACCCCGCCGAGTTCCAGGTGGCGCTCGGTTCTCCCTACAACGCCGCGGTGGGCCTGCAGGCAATCGCCGGCTCGAACTTCGTCGACTTCACCGTCACCCTGCGCCCGCAGTCGATCGGCATGAAGACCGCCACGTTCGTGCTGCACAGCAACGACGGCAGCGAGCCGAACATCACGGTGAACTTCGCCGCCGACGTGCAGCAGCTGCCGCCTTGCACCTTCATCACCTCGCCCGCGATGGCGAACTACGGCCTGGTGACGCCGGGCACGACGAAGGATCTACCCATCACCATCACCAACACCTCGGTGACCGCGGGCGAGACCTGCTACCTCTCGGGCATCGAGCTGGGCGCGGGCAGCGACCTCGCGTTCTCCATCGTCGGCGGCAACATCGTCGAGAAGGAGCTCCAGCCGCAGGAGTCCTTCCAGGTGGTGGTGCGCGCTGCGCCCTCGGGCCCGACGCCCACGATGCTGCAGACCCTCACCGGCCAGCTCGTCTTCAACTCGACCTCGTCGGCGCGCCCGCAGGCTTCGATTCCGCTGAGGGCTTCGGTGGGCCCCGCGTGCCTCACCGTCACCCCTGACCCGATGGACTTCGGCACCGTGCGCGTCAGTTGCAGCTCGGCCTCGCGCACCTTCAACATCTACAACACGTGCTCGGCGCCCGTGACCATCAACGGCTTCTCGATGCAGGCGCCGGGTGGCCAGCCGCCGGGTGGGCCGAACTGCCCGGGCACGATGCCCTGCCCCGAGTTCCGCCTCACCTCGAGCCCCACGATTCCCGGCGGTGGTTTGACCATCAACCCGGGCGGCAACGCGCCCATCACGTTCCAGGCGGCGTACCGCCCCATCGACGTGGGCAGCGACTCGGGGGCCGTGGCGATCGACGCCATCCAGAACGGTCAGAGCATCACGTACCTCGTCGGCCTGCAGGGGCGCGGCGACACCACCGGCGTTCAGGTCGACACGTACACGCAGGATCTCCAGCCCAAGGCCGACATCCTGCTGGTGGTCGACGACTCGTGCTCGATGGCCGACAAGCAGGCGGCGCTGGCGGCGAACTTCAACTCGTTCATTCAGTACGCCGTCTCGGCCAACGTCGACTACCAGATTGGCGTCACCACCACGACCGAGGCTCAGTCTGAGTGCATTCCCGGCGCGGGTTGCTTCAACAACATGTCGAAGGGCTGGGGCGGCAAGCTGGTGGTCGACCAGCCGACGGGCCTCAAGTTCGTCAAGCCCACGACGCCTTCGGTCAGTCAGGTGTTCTCACGGTTGGTGAACGTCGGCACCAACGGCGCCGGCACCGAGGTCGCGCTGACGACTGCGGTCATGGCGCTCACGCCCCCGGTCATCTCCGCCGAGAATGCCGGTTTCCTGCGCACGGACGCGAACCTGGCGGTGGTGGTGATTACGGATGCCACGGAGCAGTCGACGCAGCCGGTCAGCTATTACCAAAACCTGCTGGTGAACGTGAAAGGCTTCCAGCGCCTCTCGTACTTCACGTTCAGCACCATCGGGCCCACGATGTCCACGGCGCCCGGCACCTGCACCTACGACGCTCAGACGGTCGACGGCGCCCGCTATCGCCCGGTGGTCAACTTCACCTCGGGCGTCTTCGATGAAATCTGCAACACCAACTGGGCGGCCACGTTGCAGAACCTGGGGCGCATCGCGTTCGGGTACCGCACGCAGTTCTACCTGAACAACACGCCTGACCAGGCGATGCAGCAGGTGGTGGTGCGGGTCAACGGCCAGGTGGTGATGGGTTGTGCGCAGGAAGCCGGCTGCACCACGTGGTGGTACGACGCCGCGTCGAACTCGATCAAGTTCGCGAGCACCGCGACGCCACAGCCCGGCATCCCCCTCGAGATTCAGTACGTGCAGAACTGCTTCTGAGCTGTCCCCTGAGCTCCCTCTCCCCCGCGGGGGAGAGGATGACGGGCCGGAGGTTTTGCGCATCTTCTGCGTCGGAGTGCGCTGAGCGGCGGTGGAGTTCGAGCGTCTCGGGGGAAGCTGAAGACGGCGTTTCCCCGGGTGCAGCTCGTCGGGGAGCGAGCGTGGAAGAGGCAGACCAACAGCCTCGAGGGTGGGCCGTGTTTGAGGGTCGTCTTCAGCGCTCGTCACGCGCAGGCCTCTCTCTTGGTGGCGAGAATGTTCAGGTGATCAGGTCCCTCCCCCGGTCGCCTCTCCATGCCGTGTTACCGGTGATGACACGCGTGTCATCACCGGCAACACGGCTGGAAAAGTCGCCCGCCCCGACCTCGTCACGTGAACATCCTCGCCCGCGGCACAGAGGCCTGTTCGCGATGCGCGATGAACGCAGGCCGTGACCTACCGCCTTCTTCGAGGCCGCTCGTCCTCCGGGCATCGTGAACAGGCAACGCGTCACGGGGATCGCGAGGTCCTGCAGCACGGAGAGGTCATGCTGATTCCCTGCCTTGAGCGGCGCGGGTGCACCGGTCAGCGGACTTCGCTGCGAGAGCTCTTCCTGCGCGAGGCCTTAGGCGGCTGGGCGAATTTACGTTTCCACCTCGCAGGGTTGACCGAAATAGCGAACGGGCACCGCTCATCCCGAGCGGAGTCGAGGGATTACCTCGCCTTCGCACTGCAAGTGCCCCCCCGACTGGGCTCGGGGAGACCGGTGGTGGAAACCCAGTGCGCAAACAATATCGATCGGCCGCCTTACCAGCGGCTCATCGCGCCCAGATTGAACACCTGGGTGTAGCCGCGGCTCTTGAGAACCGAGCGGGCCATCGCGCTCCGCGTGCCCGACGCGCAGTAGAGAATGAGCGGCTGGTCTTTGGGCCCGAGCTTGTCGTCACTCAAGGCGCCGACGGGCACGTTCACCGCGCCATCGATGTGACCTGCGGCGAACTCGGCTGCGCTTCGCACGTCGATCAGCTTTGCTCCGGACTTCACCAGCGCCCTCGCTTTGTCGGGTGCAATCTGCCCGAGGCGCTTGAAGATCATCAGCGCAGCGATCACCGCGCTGAGAATGAGCCAGGGGACGTATTCGGATCTCATTTCAGCGTCAGCCCTCTCCCCAACAGTGTGTTCCTGCTCAGTCTTTCGGAAGGGCGCGCAGCACGGCCTTGCCGTCTTTGATGACGACCTTGAACTCGACCGTCTTCGCGTTGTGCTGCTTCATCAACTCAGGCACCTGCTTGCGCAACGAGTTGGCCACCGAGTCGAGGGTCACCGCCTTGGTGTCTTCCCCGCACCGCTTCTTGGCCATCACGTACGCGTCGTAGATCGCCTTGACCTTGGTGTCCGACAACCCGCCGTCGCCACCACCTGCCGTCGGAGGCCGCGGAGGCGCCACTGCCGCAGGCCGCAGCGCCGGGTTCGAGCCTGTGACCGGCGGACGGATGGCCGGATTCGAGCTCGTCGACACCGCAGGCCTGATGGCCGGCGCGATACCCGTGGCCAGCGGCGCGCTGATCTTCGGCGGTCCACTGGGCCTGGGCGGAATGGCCGGGGTGAGCGGCGCGATGGGCGGTGTCAGCGGCTTCAAACCCAGCGGCGGCGTCGTCACCACTGGCCTCACGCCCCCGGCAGGGGTCACCGGCATGATCGAAGGCGCGATACCCGTCACCGGCTTGACCTGCGGAGCCGCCGCAACACGAGCCGAAGCCGCGGCCTCTGCCGCCGCCAACGCCGAGGAGAGATCATCAGCGCCGTCATCGAGATCCGAGAGATCGAGATCCTCATCCACGTCGAAGTCGGAGTCGGAGTCGGAGTCGGAGTCGGAGGTCTGCTTCTTCCTCTCGTCCTTCTTCTGATGGCGCTTCAGGCGCATCACATCGCGTTTGTAGGTGCCCGCTTCGATCTGCTGAATCGTGCGCTCCCACAGTCGCTCGAAGGTGAGCAGCTTCTGGCCGATGCTCTCGATGCGAAACTTCGCGGCCGTCTGGCGCACGAAGGAGCTCTTGAGCTTCATGTACTGCTTCTTGAACCCCTCGTGCTTCTTGAGCGGGGGCAACCGGTCGTTGCCCATGAAGTACTGCTCGTAAGCGGCCCGAAGCTCGGCCAACTCGGCATCGAGCTCGTTGCAGCGCTGCATCGCATCTTCGGAGCCCTTGATGGCGCTGCCGTCAGCCATGGCCTTATCGACTCTTGCCGGCACGGGGTCGCCACTCTACCCAGAACTACTGGAAGGCGTCAGGCTGCCGTGAGGGCGGTGAGGTCGACGGCCGGGCGGGCCTTCACTTCGCGCAGGTTCTTCGCCAGCAGGTAGGTGCCGAAGCTGAACATCGCGATCGAGATGAACTGGCTGGTCGAGATGTTGTACCAGGCCCCCGTGGGGATGCTGGGGATGAGGCCGTGAATGGTGCCGCGCTCCAGGTCTCCGCGGAACAGCTCGACCGAGGTGCGGAGCACCGCGTAGCACATGAGCCACAGGGCGAAGATCTGCCCGTGAAACCGTCGCCAACGGCGCGCCGTCATCAACACCGCGAAGAGCACCATCTGCCCGAACGACTCGTAGAGCTGGGTCGGATGAATGGGGAGCGTGTGACCGTGCGTCGCCACCCAGTCGCTGATGCGTACCGCGCCATCGACGGCCTGCGCAGAGACCTGGCCCGTCGACTCCACCACCCAGCGCGACTCGTTCGAGGCGTCGACCATCGAGCTGTACGCGAGGCTCGGCGTGCCACCCACGCCACCAAACAGGTTCATCGCCTGCGAGCCGGGGAACTCGACCGCGAAGGGCGCCTTCTCGTGCGTGGTGACGTCGCCCCAGCAACAGCCGGCGGAGAAACAGCCCAGCCGGCCGAAGGCCTGACCGAGTGACACGGTGGGAATGGCGAGGTCAGCCAGCCGCAGAAACTCGATCTTGTGGTTCCGCGCGAAGATGAGGGAGCCGATGGTCGCGCCGATGAGACCGCCGTAGAAGACCAGGCCACCACCCAGGCTGAAGATCTTCACCGGGTCGGCGGCGTAGTCCTTCCAGTTCACCATCACGAAGAGCACGCGCGAGCCGATGATGCCGCCCACGAAACAATAGAAGGCCAGGTCGTACATCTGCAGGCTGCGCTCGACGCCTTCTTTGCCCGGCCACTCGCGCAGCGCGAGCCACGAGATGACGGTGGTGGCGGTGATGAAGCCCAGGCCAATCATCACGCCGTAGGTGTGAATCGGAATGCCCTCGCCCTTGCCGCGGCCGATGATCGGCACGTTGGGCAGCGCGTAATAAAGACCGAAACCCGCCAGCGCGACGCCCACCAGGCCGTAGGTGATGGCGCGATTGCGGCGCTCGTCGGGCGTGGGCTCGATGGGGTTGCCCCTGGCGTCGACACCGCCCGCGTTCCGCCAGCCATTCATCGCCGAGTAGGCCACCAGGCCGAGCGCCACCAGGTAGAGGAGCGCCTTGGAAAAGTCGGTTTCGAACACGAAGCGATACAAGACCGGCAGCATGGGGCTCTCCGTACTCCTTTCGATGGGCCTCGCCAACACACCGAAGCGGCCGGGTGTTCCCGGCTAATAAGCACCGCATGGAAGCAGTGGTGCAACGGGTGGTGGTTCCCGAGACGTTCGAGGCGACGCTGGTCTTGGCGCGCATGGTGACGCCGCGCGTGCGCGAGCTCGTCTTCGAGCGGGTCGACGGCAAGCCGTTCAGCTTCCGCGCAGGGCAGTGGGTGAGCCTGGTGTTGCCGTTGCTCGATGAGAAAGACAGGCCGCTGCGCCGTTCGTACTCCATCGCCTCGGTGCCCAGCGCAGGCCCCCGGTTCGAGCTGGTGGTCACCCGCGTCGATGAAGGCCGAGGGAGCACCTGGCTGCACGAGCTGCCGGTGGGCACCAGCCTCGAGGTCAAAGGGCCGCAGGGCATGTTCCAGCGCGCGGCCGATGCGGGGCCGTCGCTCTTCGTGGCCACCGGCACGGGCGTGGCGCCCTTTCGCGGCATGCTTCACGACGCGCTGGCGGCGAGGGGAACGACGCCGTTGTGGGTGCTCTTCGGCGTGCGCTCCCCGCAAGACGCGTTGTACCGGGAAGAGTTCGAGGCGCTGGAAAAGAGCAACCCGCGCCTGCGCTTCATGCTCTCGATGTCACGCCCACCCGACGACTGGCAGGGCTACCGCAGCTACGTGCAGACCCACGTGCTCGACCTGTGGAAGCAACTGGCTGAACACGGCCGCCCCGAGGCGTACGTGTGCGGGGTCAAGAAGATGCTGCTCGAGGTGCGCCAGGTGCTCAAGACGCACGGGTTCGCCGAGCGGGCGCAGCTGCACCTCGAGAGCTACGACTGAGGTTTGCGCTTGCTCTCGAGCTCGCGAATCTTCTCGCGCGCCTCGTCGCCTTCGGGAATGGGCTGGCCGCTGTCGCGATACGCCACCGCCGCTTTGAAACCTTCCGTCTGCGCGTACCGGCGGAACCAGAGACCCTCGGGGTTGTGGCGGGTGATGCCGTCGAAGAGCGTGGCGAGGTTCTGGGTCTGCTCGAGGCCCATGGTGAGTTGCACCTGGTTGACCACCATCTTGTGCATGGCGAGGTGGCTGCGCGGCACGCCTGAGATGCGATCGGCCAGCTGGCGGGTGCGCGTCTCGAGTTGGTCGACCGGCACCGAGTCGTTGGCGAGGCCCCACGCCTTCGCGGTGATGCCGTCGATGGTGTCACCGGTGAACATCATCTGCTTGGCGCGCGCGGCGCCGAGCCGGAAGGTCCACATCGCGGTGGTGGGGCAGCCCCACACGCGCGTGGGCATGTAGCCAATGCGGGCGTCGTCGGCCATCAGCAGGAGGTCGCAGCACAAGGCGATGTCGCTCCCACCGGCGACGGCGGCGCCGTGCACCTTGGCGATGGTGGGCTTGGGGCTGCGCCAGAGCGACATGAAGTCTTCGGTGTTGCGCTTCATGTACGCGTAGTCGTCGAGCGGATCCCACGGGTGGCGCTCTTGCTGGCAGGGGTGGTCGCCGTCACCGCCGCCGAAGATCGACAGATCGTAGCCGCCGCAGAAGCCCTTACCTGCGCCTTCGATGACGATGACGTGCACGCTCGCTTCGGCGTTCGCCCACTCGACGGCGGCGCGCAGCTCACGCGGGGTCTCTTCGTTGATCGCGTTGAGCTTCTCGGGCCGGTTGAGCACGAGCCGGGCGACGCGCGGGTTGAGAGGATCAGCGTCGATGCGCAGCGTGGAAAAGGAGGGCATGGGCCCTGCTTATCGCCACGCGGCAGATCAGGGGTAGTCGATGCGAAGCTGGTTGCTGGTGTTGACCGTGAGCAGGCCCGCGCGGTTGCCGATCTGAATCGGCGCGAACTCGCGCACGTTCGGCACGTTCACGATCGTATTGAACGTCGTGTTGTAATCGCAGACCCCGGGCAACATCTTCTCGAGCCGGAAATTGCCTGCGATGTTGTCATTGGCGGGAAAGGCAAAGAGGATCGTGTCCTCTCCGTTGGCAGCGAAGGGCGCAATGCGCTGATTGATGAAGCCGTTCGCGACCAGCATGCTCAGGTTGCTGTTGCAGCTCGCGGGGGGGCTCACTCCCAGTGAACCGTCGCAGTTGTCGAGGCGCTGGTAGAATGCCGCCTGATTGTTGGTGCCGAGCGCGCTGATGAGCAGGCAGTTTCCGCTCCGAGTGATCACGGCCTCGATCGACGTGGGGACGACCGTGGACAGCGCGCCTCTGTACTCCGTGCCGCCGCAAGTAAAGGTGTCCGGCCCGGGGAAGATGCGCGTGTCGCGATTGCACCGGTAGCGGCTCCAAAACAGGGTGCTTCCGGAGCGGGTGACCACGACCCAACTGTCGGGAGAGTTGGCCACGACCATGTTGGCGGGTGACGGGAGCGTCACCGTATGGGCGCCCCGGGTATACGTGGAGTTCACCACGTACCCCGTGGCCGCCGTCGTCGGTTCTCTGTTGAGCGGGCCCTGGCCGATGGCAACTCCAGCGAACGAGCTGGCGACGGAGGTCACCGTGCCATCGACAGACCAGAAGAACTTGTAGGCGTTGGCTGAGGAGTCGAACGACGAGACTCCGAACGAGGGCGTAGAAACGAGCGTGGTGGGGTTCACGACGTTCGACGCGTTCACCGTCACCTTGGTGGCAAGGCCATTGAGCGTCGTCGGGGTCAGCGTGCCCGCGCGATCCTGGAGCACGTGGATCTGACGGGTGGTCGCGTCTGTGTACGCCACCGTCAAAGCACCATCGGCGTCCGAAGCAGCAGAGAAGGTGCTGACGTTCGTTGCGAGAACGCCTTCAGAAATGGTCGTAGCAAAATGAAACCTTCGGGGCGTCTGCGGCGCTACCGGATTGCCGTGGTCATCAGCGAGGGCGGGCACAGAGACTTCCAGCACGCGCCCTGCGACCGCGTCGAGCGGCACGCGGTACCACGCGTGTACGACGAACCACTCGTCTCCAACGGGCGTGTAGCCCGCGACCACAAGCCCTGGGCTCGTCGCCTGCGCCCCAAAGACCGGCTCAGAGAAGGCGATGACAGTGTTGGTGCGTTCCAGGTTGCGTGCGTTCGCCGCAGGCTCCCAGCTGGTGATGGTGGGAATCACCCGATCCGCTGAGAACGACAGGCTCGTCGTGGTGGTGTTGCCAGCGCGGTCCGCGGCCACGACGCTCGTCACGTAGGTGGTCGGGTTGTCAGTCGCCGAGGTCGCCACCTGGCGCGTCGTCGCCGTGCCTGCAGCTCCGTTGATGGTGGTGGTGCCCGCCTGCGTATCAGCGTCGGTGACCGACCACGTCACGGTGACGTTGGGGTTTGCAGCGAGCTGCGCCGCGTTGAACTTCTGGCCGGCGCTCGGCGAGGTG
Organism: Archangium sp.; assembly: GCA_043773025.1. Taxonomy (GTDB): domain Bacteria; phylum Myxococcota; class Myxococcia; order Myxococcales; family Myxococcaceae; genus Archangium_A. The sequence continues at coordinate 24,758 of JAYVFP010000153.1, read as the reverse complement.
AAGGCGATGACCGGCGCCACGGTGTCGACCGAGATGGGTACGGTGACGACGCGGCTGTTGCCCGCGAGATCTCGCGCGGTGACCTGCACCATCGCGGCCGAGAAATCTCGCTGGGGAACGGGGAGCGCGCCTGTCCACGAGGTCGGGCCACCCGTGAGCATGACCTGCTGGCCCTCGAGCACCGCGGTGACCTGCGAGGTTCCTTGCGACGTCGAGACGGAGAGCGGAATGGCGGCGCGGTGAACCGACGCGGAAGCAGGGGCCGTGACGGACAACGTGGGCGCGATGCGATCGACCTTCACCGTCGTTTGAAGGGTCGTCGCGTTGCCCGTGGCGTCGGTCACCTCGACACTGATGAGCTGATCCTGCTCGACGATGGCGGTGGTGAGCTCAGCGCCCCACTGGCCCGGCGACACCTCAGTGCCCACCACGGTCGCGCCGCCGAACTGAAATACCGCGCTTCCGACCTGGCTGGGTTCAACCACCGACACGAGGACGTTGAAGCGTTCGGTGATGACGTACTGGTTGGGCGTCGGCATGACGAAGGCGACTTCCGGCGCCACGCGGTCGCCGATGAACTGCACGACTTCACGCGATTGATTGCCAGCCGCGTCCGTGGCGAGGAGCTCGACCTCGAGCGGCGCGCCGTTCGCGGTCACGGGCACGTCGATCGTCGCAGCGACCTGCGCTCCGGACTGCGGCGCGGTAATGGAGGCCTGGTTGATTCGCAGGGTCGAAACGGCGCCACTGCCATCGGTGGTCTCCACGGCCAGCTCGAAGGTCGCCGCGCCGATGAGGCTGCCGACGACGGGCCGCACCACGCGGAATGAAGGCCCCACGCGGTCGACTTTCACCGACACCTGCGCGGTCACTTCCGTGCGTTGGTCTTGTGCCCGCAACGTGACGACCACGTCCTGCGAATCGACCCGTGGTGCCTCGAGGGTGATGACGAAGCGCCCATCGGGCTCGATGAAGATTGAGCTCGCCGCCCCCGTACCGATGTGCCACGTGGCCGCCGTCACCTTGACGTCATCCTTGATGGTGCCCGTCAGCTCGAACGTCGGCGTGCTCACGACCCCCGACCGCGGGGTCACCGCGATGACCGGCGCGTCGTCGGTCACGCACAACAGCGTCTTGGCCTCACACCGTTGCTCTTCGGTGCAGAGGTTGCCTCCACACTCGCCCATCGGCTTCGGAGCGCACGCGACCCACACCAATGACAAACACAGCCAACCCCAAGTTCGAACGTGCATGTATTCCCCCTGCAAAGCCTGAAGCCCACATACCCCTCGCAGTGCGCGCGGGGAATGGCCATGCTCCAGGCCCATGCTCTTTTCGCTCGTCGTCACTGGCCTGCTCGCAGCCTCCGATGCTCCGCGCGAGTACGACGCGTTTCTCGAGAACACGAAGGAGCAGGCCCTCACCGACGCCCTGCGCCCCGAGGCCAAAGAGCTGCTTTCGCGCAGCCTGGTCACCGCCGTCGAGCCGAGGCGCGGGGTGCCCACGATGCTCTGGGCCGAACGTTTTCCCGGCGCACGCACCCTGCGCGACCAGGGCCTGACCGCGCAGGAGGCCGCGCGGCAACACCTGCTCCGCTACGCCGCGGTGTACCGCCTCGCGCCCGCGATGATTGGCCGGCTGGTGATCTCCGAGGTGCACGACCTCGGCAAGGGCGCGGTGATCGTGGGCTTCGCGCGCGCCCACGAGGGCGTGCCGCTGCTGCGTGATGAGCTCGACGTGGTGATGACCGAACGGTACGAGCTCATCGCCCTCACGGGTTCACTGGCGACACAGCCGCTCCCGCTGGGCGAATTCCGCCTGAGCGCCTCGACCGCCATCGCCACCGCCGCGCAGCACCTCACCGGCATCTTCCCCGCGCCCGAGGCGCTCCGGCTGCAAACCGTACGTGCGGGTGGCTGGTCGCTGTACGAGCGCGGCAGCCTCTTTGCGTCTCCACCCCGCGCGCGCCAGGTGTACTTCGACGACGGCTGGACGCTGGTGCCCGCCTGGCATCTCGAAGTGGAGACGAGCTCGAAGCTGCACGCCATCGTGCTGAGCGCAGTCGATGGCCGGCTGCTGTGTCTTGCGGATCTCGAGGCGAGCGCCGCGCACACGTACAAGGTCTGGGCTGATCCGCTCGCCCCGTTCCGCCCACTCGATTCACCCGCGGGTGACACGGCGCTGCCCCACCCCACCGCGCTGGCCGACACCTTCAACCCGGCTAACGCGAGCCCGGTGCTGGTGACGCTCGACAACGCAGGCCTCATGTCGAACGACCCCTGGTTGCCCGCGGGCGCGACCGAGCTCTCCGGCAACAACGTGCACGCGTACGCCGACCTCGTCGCGCCCGATGGTCTGGATGGAGGGGGCGACGTGCGCGTGGGCCTCAGCACCAGCGCGACCTTCGACTTCACGTACGACCTGTCACAGCCTTCCGACTTCGCCCCCTCGCAGCGTTCGGCTTCCGCCACGCACGCCTTCTTCGTCACGAACTGGCTGCACGACGCGCTCTACGATCTCGGGTTCAACGAGACCGCCCGCAACGGCCAACGGGACAACTTCAACCGCGGTGGCCTCGGCGGTGACGCCGTGAACGTCGAGGTGCACGATTTCTTCGGCCGCAACAACGCCAGCTTCCGCACGCGCGCCGATGGAGAACCCGGGCGCATGCAGCTCTTCCTCTTCGATGAGCCGCGCCCCAGCACGCTCACCATCACCACCACCGCGCTGCCCGATGGCGGCACCTTCCTCGGGGCGCCGCCCGCCGTCACCCGCTCGCGCACGTGGGACGTGACCGGCGCGGTGAAGACCGTCACCGACCTCGACGGCGGCTTCGGCGGCTGCGACCCGTGGGCCAACGCCGCTTCCTACACGGGCGGCGTGGTGATCCTCGACGCTCCGCTCGACGGCTGCAGCATCGCGCGCCGCTTCGACGCTGCGAAAGATGCGGGCGTGGCCGCGTTGATCATCAACGCCACGGGCTGCTTCACTTTCACCGAGCCTTCGCTGGTCGCGGTCTGTGTCGAGGCCGACGCCGGCACCCGGCTGCGCGAGCTGGCCCTGGGGGGCGCGACGATGAGCGCTCACCTCGAGCGTCCCGCGGGCGCGCGTGAACGTGACGTGGCGCTCGACACCACCGTGGTCGCGCACGAGTTCGCCCACTTTCTGACCGGCCGGCTCATCGGTGACTCGATGGGACTGATCAACACCCCCTCGCGCGCGATGGGCGAAGGCTGGAGTGACTTCGTCTCGTTGTGGCTGTCGATCCGCGACGCCGAGACGGGGCGCGCTGGCAACGATCTCTGGCAAGGCACCTTCGCCATCGGAGGCTGGAGCGTGGGCGGCCCCGACTGGGACGGCGCGCCGCGCCCCGCCCATTACTTCGGCTTCCGCCGCTATCCGTACTCCACCGATCGCACGAAGAACCCGCTCACCTTCAAGCACGTGGGCACCAACGTGCCTTTGCCGGTGACGGCTCCGCGCGACGTGGGCGGAGGGCTCGACAACGCGCAGGTGCACAACGCGGGTCAGGTCTGGGCGAGCATGTTGTGGGACGCGCAGGTCAAGCTGCTGCGGAAACCCGGCGTGACCACCGAAGCCGCGCGCCTGACCATGGGCCGCTACCTGGTCGCAGCCCTCAAGGCGACGCCGGTGCTGCCCACCTTCATCGAAGCGCGTGACGCCATGTTGGCCGTGGTGGCAGCCCAGAGCCCCACCCTCGACTTCCCCCTCTTCCAGGAGGCGTTCGCCCAGCGTGGGCTCGGCGTGCTGGCGCAGTCGACGGATCGCCGGTCGATCACCAACACCCCGCTGGCCGAAGACTTCACCGGCCCGGGCGGCAACTACCGGCTGGTGTCCGTCACGCTCGACGACACCGACGACGACTGCGACGCCGATGGGCAGCTCGACTCGAACGAGACGGGCACCCTCACGGTCAAGCTGATGAACGTGGGCACACGGCGGTTGAGCCGCTCGACGCTCCGGCTCGGCAGCAGCAACCCGTCACTGCAGCTCTCACCTTCACCTGTGATGGTGCCTGCGACCGAACCCTTCACGGTGGTCACGGTGAGCGTGCCCACTTCACTGGGCATCACGGCCGGCTTTCAGTCTTCGGTCGTCTCGCTCGTGGTGCAGGACCCCGACATCTCGGCCTTGCAGGGCCGCTTCGAGACCAGCGCCACGGTGCGACTCAACGCGGATCTGCTGCCCTCGATGAAGGAGACCTTCGAGAACGACGCGCCCGGTTGGGCCTTCGAGGGCGACGGCAACTTCCCCTGGGAGCAGCTCTGGTTCGTGCGCACCGTCAACACTGTCTCTCACGTGCTCACCGGCCGCGGCATGGATGGCGCGGGTGAGAGCACCGCGACCTCGCCACCGCTGGCGGTGGGCGCGGGCCCCTTCACCGTCACCTTCACGCAGACCTACCTGTTCGAGACGAGCGTCAACTTTCGCAACTTCGACGGCGGAAGGCTCGAGGTCTCGACCGACGGCGTGAACTTCAGCGCGGTGCCTGGCTCTGCGCTCACGCCCAGCTATCCCATCACCCTCGAGGCCTCGACCAACAACCCGCTCGCGGGGCAGCAGGCGTTCGGCGGCTCACAATCTTCAGCGCAGACCGTCACCGTCGACTTCGGTACGCAGTACGCGAACCGCACCGTGTGGCTGCGCTGGCGCATCGGCACCGACGACGCAGACGGCACCTCTGGCTGGAACCTCGACGACGTGCAGGTCAACGGGCTCACCACCGAGCCGTTCGTCGACGCCGTGCCGCACCGGAACCTGTGCACCAACCACCCGCCGATCGTCGCAGGCACCACCAGCATCACCGTGCCCGAGCGCACCTCGGTGACGCTGCTGCCCGGCACCGTGAGCGATCGTGATCTCGACGCGCTCACCGTCACCTGGTCGCAGACCTCGGGCACTTCGGTCTCGCTGCTCGATGACACCTTCACCTCGCCCGAAGTCGGCGTCGCGGGCGAGACCCTGGGTTTCCGCGTGACGGTCAGCGATGGCAAGGGCGGCATGGACACCGACGACGTGACGGTCACCGTACGCAACGTGAACCGGAGGCCCGAGGTGATGGCGGGCGGATCCACCACCGTCAGCTCAGGCCAGACCGCCACCCTCGAGGCGACCGGCACCGACGCCGATGGAGACCCGCTCACGTACCTCTGGCAGCAGCAGGGCGAGGCCACCGTCACCCTCGCGCAGGCCAACGCGGCCCAGACCACCTTCATCGCACCTGACGTGAAGGTGGCCGAGCTCATCTCCTTCCAGGTGATTTCTCTCGACGCAGACACCTCGAGCGAGCCCGCCTTCATTGCCATCACAGTGACGCCGAAGCCCAGCTCCTGCGGCTGCACCACGGTGGATCCGTTGCTGGCATTCGGGGTGCTGCTGTTCCTGCGCCGTCGACGCGCCGGGGCCTCGCCCCCGAAGGACGGGCAGTGCTAGGACTTCCCCACAGTGATTCTGACCGATCGAGAACCGCTCACCGCTGCTGAGAAACAACCCACCGTTCGCATCGAGCGCAGTCGAGAGGCCACTGCTGCGCGATGCGGAGGTGCTCCCTCGACTTCGCTCGAGAAGACCGGTGTGAACACGGCCAACCGACCATTTTCACTGTGGCGAGGCATGTCCCGAATCCTCACGCTGATTTCTGTGTCCGCGCTCCTGGGCGGGTGCGGAATGAACCCCGTTGAAGACCTCGATGGTGGCTCGGGCGGCGGCACGGCGACCGGCGGAGGCACCGCTTCGACGGGTGGCGGCACGGCGACGGGTGGCGGAACGGCGACGGGCGGAGGCACGGCGACGGGTGGCGGAACGGCGACGGGTGGCGGAACGGCGACGGGCGGAGGCACGGCGACGGGTGGAGGAACGGCGACGGGTGGCGGCACCGCGACGGGTGGAGGCACTGCGACGGGTGGCGGCACTGCGACGGGTGGCGGAGGTGGCTCGCCAGCCGACGCAGGCACCGTGGTGCGTTTCGTGGCGATCGGCGACACCGGCAAAGGAAACACGGGGCAGGCCACGGTCGGCGCCGCCATCGGCACCGTCTGCGCGGCCCAGGGCTGCGACTTCGTGGTGCTGCTGGGCGACAACTTCTATCCGAGCGGCGTCAGCTCGACGACCGACGCGCAGTGGCAGACTGCCTTCGTCGCTCCTTACGCCACGGTGAACGCGCCCTTCTACGTGGCGCTGGGCAACCACGACTACGGCGGTGAGGGTATCGGCTACGACTTCGCCAAGGGGCAGAACGAGATCGATTATTCCGCGGTGAACCCCAAGTGGCGCCTGCCCGCCTTCCATTACAAGTGGGCCATCGGCAATGCGGAGTTCTTCGTCGCCGACACCAACCGCTCGATGTTCAGCGCCGACACCACGATGCGCGCCGACTTCGAGACCTGGGTGCCGGGCTCGACCGCTTTGTGGAAGATCGTCTTCGCGCACCACCCCTACAAGTCGAACGGCAAGCACGGCAACGCGGGCAGCTACGACGGCCTGCCCTTTCTTCCACTGGTCAACGGCGCGGGCGTGAAGTCGTTCGTCGAGAACCGGGTGTGCGGGCGCGCTGACTTCTACATCACGGGCCACGACCACAATAATCAGTGGATGCAAGACACCTGCACGCGCTCGGGCTCGACGCTGCAGACCCAGCTCATCGTCTCGGGAGGCGCTGCGTCGACCACTCCGCTCGAGGGCAACAACCCCACGTATTACGAGACCGATGCGCTCGGGTTCACGTACGTCGTGATCAACGGCCGCAGCTTCACGGCCACCTTCTACGATGGCCAGGGCGTTCAGCAGTTCACGCGCACCGTCACGAAGTGATTGGTGTTACTTGGGTGAATGCCCATCGACACCCGTCCGCTGAAGTTGTTGGTGATCGTCGCTGAAGCGGTGCTGCGTGATCGTCTCGTCGATGAGTTGAAGACCCTCGGCGTTCCCGGCTGCACGCTCACTCCGGCCATGAGCTGGGCCCGCGAGGGGCTCGGCTCAGGTGAGTTCGAAGGGCCCTCGGTACGCATGGAGCTGGTCGCTTCAGTCGACGTGGTCGACGCCATCTTGCTCGCCTTGTCGGAGAAGTACTTTCCCACCTGGTCGGTGACGGCCTGGGTGACCGACGTGCAGGTGGTGCGCCCCGAGAAGTATGCAGCGACGCCGGGCAGGTAAGCTGGAAGCACCGAAGAACGTCTTCGCCTCGCGGGCGAGCTGCCGCTGCGCTGAAGTGGTGTTCACTTCTTCTTGAAGTCGCCCGCCACCACCGCGTCGCCAAAGCGCTCGTAGTTGGCCAGCCACGCCGCTGCGTTCATCACGTAGCGGCCCGTGCCCGCAGAGTCCCACTTGTTGCTCAGGCGCGTGAAGCCGCCGTCGACCAGCAGCCGCTTGTTGTTGGCCTCGAACGCGGCGGTGACCAGGTTGCCCGCCGAGCCGTAGATGACCGGCGTCATCGCGCCCGCGGGCTTGACCGTGGCGACCGTGATGCCTTCGTAGATGTTTTCCACGCCGGTGCTCAGCAGGTGCTCCCGCGCGACGCCCGCCTTGCCCGGACCTTCCGAGCGGCCGACCACCTGGTCGCCGTAGAGGTCACCCTTGACGCGCGCGTCGATGAGCATCGAGGCCAGCGAGTCTGCGTCGGCGTTGCAGGGATCGTTGTCGCCCCAGAGGTACACGCCATGGCCCGCGTCGAAGAAGCTCTTCACCGCCGCCTGGTGTTCCTTGCTGAGGTGCACCTGGTCGTCGCAGCTCGAGATGATCCAGAACTGGTTCGACTTCGCGAGGCCCGCCTTGAACTCGGCCAGCGATGGCACCTCCTGGTAGCGCACCACCGAAAAGCCCTTGCGCTTGATGGCTTCGGCCGCGCGGCTGAAGTCTTGCCGGTAGAGGTCGACCACGAAGACGGTCTGCCCGCTGAACGCGCCGTCGACGGCGAGATCGTACTGCGCACCGGCAGCGTTGCCGTAGCCATCGCGGGCCGCTTCACGCACCTCGGTCGCGATGTATTTCTTGCCGTCTTTGGCCACGCGCTCGACCTGCACTGAGGCGGGTGCAGGGGCGTTGTGGCCGGCGCCGCGGTTGTACTGCGCAAAAGCAGGGAGCGAGCACAGCAGGGTCAGCAGAGTCAGGCGCATGGGAGCTCAGGTGGGTGTGGGTGGAATCCCCTCAAACGTGCGGTGGGCGGAGTCGATCTACCGGGGCGTTGGGGTTAACCTCTGCCCGTCATGCCGAACGACCCCGACGATCCGTACGACGACGAGCAGCCACAGCCGCCACCTGACCTTTTTCCGTTCGACGAGATGTCGACGGGTGAGACCTCTTCGCTGCTGCGTCGCGCCAACGTAATCACCGGCGCGCCGCAGACCCAGTTCGCCCAGCCCGACCCCGCGCTCAAGCCGATGACCGGCGCGCAGTTCGCGTTTCGCCCCTCTGCCCCGCCCCGCCCGGCGGCCCAGAAGCCCACCACGGGAACGCACACCGCCTTCAAGCCCTCCGCAAAACCCGGCACCGGAACGCAGCCCGCGTACAAACCTGCCACCGGCGTGCAGCCCGCGTTCACGCCCACCAGCGGCACGCACCCCGCCGTCAAACGCAGCCCGACCGGCACCAACACCTTCGCCAGCTTCAAGCCGTCGATCGACGCCATGCCGCGTGATGAAGAAGAAGAGCCGCCGGTGTTCGACCCGGAGCGGCTGCAGGCGCAGATTCGCGCGATGTCGCTGACGGACTCGGCGCTGGGCCGCTCGGTGAAGGCGCAGAAGCCCAGCAAGGCGCCCAGCAGCTCGGCTGACGACACCTTCGTGAAGACCAAGATGAAGCAGGCCGAAGCGAAGGTGCCTGACTTCGATCTCGACGAAGACCTGGGCTGATGAAGCGGGACCGCGGCGGACGGCTGGCCGAGGTGGAGCGACTCAGATGATGAAACCCGGTGTGCCCCTGGAACCCGGCGTGGTGCAGCAGGTGCTCGGCGCCTGGGTGCTGGCTGAACGCCGTGAACAAGGTGAGGTCGAGGTGACGCTGGGGGAGGCTGAACGCGCGCTGCTGGCAGACATGCCCTGGCCGCTGCGCCGTGGTGAGTGGCTCGCTGGGCGCCGGGTGGCCAAGCGGCTTCTGGCGCAGGCGATGGGTTTCGAGCCTTCACGCACGCAGGTGCTCCCGCTCGAGTCGGGGGCGCCGCGGGTCTCGCTCGACGGCGTGCCGCGCACGGACCTGGTCATCAACCTGAGCCACACCCGGGGCTGGGCGGTGGCGGCGGTGGCCACTTCGCGCGTGGGCATCGACGTGTGTGACGACATCGATGGTGAGCGCATCGCCCGCATCGCGCGGCGCGTGTTCTCGGAAGGTGAAGCCGAGGCGTGCGGCGCGTTCACCAGCCGCGAGACGCAGGCCGCGGTCTGGGCGCTCAAGGAAGCGGGCCTCAAGCTCTTCATCGGGGGGGTGTTCGACCCGGGTGCGCGCGCGATTCGGGTCGAGTCACTCACGCCGCCCCGCGTGGTGGCCAACCCCGCGATGAAGGTGGCGCTGCTGCGCCTTCCTGATGCGGCGCTCGCCGTTTCCCGCGACGCCTGACGCTCCCTTTCCATGGGGAGAGAGGGTCGGGGATGAGGGGCCGGAAACTGGACGAGCAACACCCCTGTGCCACTTTGTGGCGCATGACGACGCGCCGCCAGACGCTCCGCCGCACCCTGCGCCTCCCGCTGTCTTTGGGGCGAAGGCTTCCCGCCCTCTCCGCCGACGTGTCGCGCGGTGGGTTTCAGGCCGAGCTCCCTCAGGTGTTCCTGCCGGGCTCGAAGGTGCACGGCTTCTTCCTCGTCGGAGAGAAAGAAGTCGCCTTTCGCGGCACGGTGGCCTGGGCCGAAGCGGGCAACCCGCAACTCTCGGTCTACAGCCGCATCGGCGTGGCCTTCGACGCGCTGCCCGAAGGACTCTCGGGTGTGCTCGCCGCGCAGGATCGCAGGCCCAAGAAGCTCAAGGCGCGCGTCAAGAAGTGAACTGAAGTAAGGCGCTGCGCGTGACGCCTCCCCGGCGAAATCCCAACAAGCGCCTGCAGACCCTGACCCTCGCGGTCACAGTGGCGCTCGCGGTGGGGCTGGGCGGCATCATGTACCTGTCGCTGACGAGCCTGCCGTACCTGGCGACGTCTCCGACCACCGACCCCTCGTTCGGCGCGCTCAACGCATGCCTGCTGAGCGCGGTGCCTGAGCGGCTGGGCTTCGCAGTGAGCCGCGATGGCAAGAGCGTCGCCGCGTGGTCGCCCCGGCTGCTGGTGGTGTGCGCGGGCAGTCAGCCGACCGCGACGCAGTTTCCCCGCAGCGCGATCACCCAGGCCACCTGGGATGGTGAAGGAGGCCTGTGGATCGCCTCGGCTGGTTTCGACGGCGGGGCCAGCTCCTTGTTGCGCCTCGAGAACGGAGCGTTCGTCGAGCGTGGTGCGTTCGCGCCGGCCGCCCTGGTGGGCACCGCGAAGGGCGTGGTGGGGCTCGAGCCTTCGGGTCAGTTGATCGCGTTGTCGGCGGCGGGCGAGGTGTCGGCCACGCGGGCGCTGCCCAGCTCACGCAACGTTCACCTGCGGGTCAGCGGTGATGGCGCGCTGGTGGCGCTGTACGGCGGGGGCCGCTTCACGGTGGTCGACGCGGTGACCCTCGCGTCCACACCCGCGGAAGCGCCTTGCCCGGTGCAGAACGTCTGGTGGCGGGCGGGCATGCCGTTGCTGCTGGTGGAGTGTGTCGACCTCGCCCTCGAGATCAACGCGCTCGATTCGCACAGCGCGCTGGCCGAGCCGCGACGCCGAACCCCCTCGACGTTGGTGGGCGCACCGGGCCTCTACATCCAGAGCTGCGACGTCTTGCCCTGCAGCGTGGAAGCCCCGCGCTGAGTCCCACGAGGCGCTCAAGGTGAGGTCTTGCCTGGCTTCGGCCGAAATCTTGAGCGCTCCCGGGGGCGATTTAGCCTCGGGGGTATGGACAAGGTTTTTCTGACCGGACAGCTCGCCGAAAAGTTGAAGCGCATTTACGAGCAGGCCCTGCGGGCGGCGGAAGACGCGCGGCTCGAGGCGAAGACCGGCGCGCCCCGGGCGGTCAATCTCGCGGCGGCCACGCGCACGCGGTTGGAGGCAGCTCAGGGCGCGTGGGAGGCCGTCACTGACTTCAAGCCCGTGTCACTTCGCAAGGGCGAGCGCATCGGGTTGGGTGCGCTGGTCGAGTTGGAAGATGGTGAGGGCGGCAAGACGTTGTTCATGGCGCCTGCCGGTGCGGGTGAAGAGCTCACCGGGCCCGGCGGTGATGGGTTCCTGCATGTGGTCACGCCGGGCTCACCCATCGGCAAGGGGCTGCTGGGGAAGAAGGTCGGCGATGTGGTCGAGGTGATGGTGAAGGGCGAGCTGGCGGAGTGGGACATCGTCTTCGCCGCATGACCGTTCGTCCCGAGCAGGGAACCGGCGATTCCATCGGAGGAACAGGCGCTCCTCACACCGGTCCTCCCGAGAGCAGGGTTGTTCCTTTAGGAGCGCAGTCGAGGGACCGCTCGAAATCAGGGCGGCAGCAAGGTCATCTCTTGCGAGAAATCTTCTGACGCGAACTCGAGCGTCAGCGCCCCACCCAGCCGCACCTTCGCACCGGGCCGCACCAACAGCTCTTCCCCTCGCGCCACCGCACGCCCGTCGATCTCCGTCGTGCTGGTCGAGACCGAACGCAGCACGAAGCCATCCGCGCGCCGGTGCAGCTCGAAGTGCCAGCGGCTGATCCGGCTCTGCAGGTTGGCGTCAGACAAGGTAATCACCACATCATTGGCGGTCGCGCCGTCCTGCTCCCGAAGGCGCCCGAAGCGGATGACGTCGAGCGTGGGCAGGCGTTGCTCAGAGCCGTCTTCGAAACGCACCTTGGTGGGGAACTTGGTCGCATCGAGCCAGTCGAGCGCGAAGAGCTCCTGCGGCTTGTCGACGCCTTTGAGCTCCACCGCGCGCTGACGCCGGCTCTTGAGACGCAGCTCGATCTCCGTCAGCTCTGAATACGCAGCCAGGGAGAGGCGAATTTCGCCCGAGCCCGCAGACCCCGCCACGCGGCTGCAGAAGTTCACCGCGTCGCCAGAGACCAGCACGCCGTCGGTCAGCACCGGCCCGATGTGCACGCCGATGCGCAGGTTGAGGCGGTGTTCATGCGCGCGCGAATCGTTGTCGCGCACGATCGATCGCTGCAGCCCCACCATCGCCCGCGACGCCGCGGTCACGCTGTCGAAGCACAGAAAAACGCCGTCACCTGCCGTATCGACCACCCGCCCGCCTTCAGGCGTGATGGCTGCGTTCACGAGGTCGTAGTGGCGCTGCTGCAGCTTGCGGCCCGACTCGTCACCGAAACGCGCGAAGTACGGCGTCGAGCCGACCACGTCGCTGAACACCAGCGCGAGCCGCTTCTCGAACCGCCGCACGATCGCCTTGGACAACACGTCCTGGAGCCGGATCAGCTCTGTCATCGACAACTGCTCTGCAAGTTCTTCGAAGGTGCTCACTGACGAAAACCAGCTTAGCGCCCCGCTGACAAGGTGCGGACTCGTTCTGCGAGGTTGCTGCTGAACAGCCGGTAGATGCGCGTGGCCGCGTTGGGTGTGTTGAACACGTATTGTTTGAAGGCCTCGCGGGAAATGAAGAGCGCCTTGACCTGGGTGCGCGCGGTGACCCGGGCCGAGGTGGGGCCGTCGAGCAGCAGCGAAATTTCACCCACGTAGCCGCCCACGCCCAGGGTGTTGAGCAGTCGTGAATCGGGGCCGATGCCGCTGAAGACCTCGACCTGGCCGTCGATGATGACGAAGAGCCCGCGGCCTGCCTGGCCCGGCTCGATGAGGTTCATGCCCACGCCGAAGCCGTGCTGCACGCAGACGCGGAACAACGAGCGCATGTCCTCCAGAGAGAGGTCGGCGAACATCGGCAGCGCCTTCAGAAAGCCGTACGCGTCTCCGCCGGGCGTGGCGGTGGGCATGGGTAAGGCGGCGCGCAAGACGGGAATGGGCTGAGGGGTCTTCGAAGGCGCGGGGGGAATGCGGGCGCGCACCTTGGAGGCGGCAGCCGGGTTGTTCGTCGACTCGAGCAGGCGAGCGAGGTACTCGAGCAGCCCTCCATCGCTTCGCGCCTTCTCGGAGGAGCGCATGCTGGTCATCAACAACTCCACCGCGCGGTCGGTGTGACCGTGGTGGGTCATCAGCTCGGCCAGCCGCATGGTGGGCTGGATGGCGTCGGGGGTGGCGGCCACGCAGGCGCGCAGCGTCTCGACTTCGCCGTGCAGGTTGCCGAGGTCGCGGTAGAGCGCGGCGGCGGCTTCGAACTTCTGGCCACGCGCCAGCGTCTCGGCCATCTGCTCCTTGGAGCCCGCTTGGCCATAGAGCGCCACCGCGTCGTCGAGCCGGCCCCCGCGCTCGTAGGCGGCAGCGGCTTTCATGATTTCGCCCAGGCGCTTCCACGCATCGGCCGCGCGCACGAAGTCGTTGGCCTGCTCGAAACAGGGCGCAGCTTCCGCGTCGAGCTTGAGCGTTTGGTACACCTCGCCCGCGGCGGCGAAATCACGCGCGCGCTTGAACATCAACGCGATGGATTTCTTGAGCTCGAACGAAGCGGTGGTGGCCTCGAGGATGAGACCTGCGCGCGCTGAAGAACCGGTCTCTTCGTAGAGGCGAACCGCGCCGTCGATGTCTTGCCGGGCGAGCAGGCCGCGCAGTTGGGAAAGCGGACCACCAACGGGAACGAACTGGCCATCGGCGTCGTCGCCGAGAAACTCGAACTCGAGGGAATGCGTCATCTGCGGCGGGAAGCTACCACCGAGTGGCGGCCGGGTTATCAACGGCACGCTCATGAAGACTCGAAAGCCTGTGGAAAAGACGAAGCGGAAGGCCCCCCCGAAGAGGAAGAAAGGGGTGCTCCTCTCGGGCGGCAACCCGCAGATCGCGAAGGGCTTCGGCGACGCGCCGGTCAAGGCGTACATCGCCGCCATGCCGGGCTGGAAGAGCGCCCTCGGTAAGCGCCTCGACGCGCTCATCGTGAAGACCGTGCCCCCGGTGAGGAAGGCCGTGAAGTGGAACTCAGCGCTGTACGGCGTAGAGGGCCAGGGTTGGTTCCTCGGCATCCACGTGTTCGCGCGCTCTCTGAAGCTGGCGTTCTTCCGCGGCGCGGCGTTGCGGCCGCTTCCGCCCGGGGAGAGCAAAGACAAGAACACCCGGTACCTCGACATTCATGAAGAGGATGAACTCGACGAGGCTCAGCTGGCGAAGTGGCTCAAGCAGGCCGCCAGGATTCCAGGCTGGGTGCAGTAAGGTCGACTCGTGGAACGAAAGGCGCGCGAAAACCTATCGGCTGCTGGAACCCTGGTGGGATTGAAAGATCCTTGCTCGAACGCAGCGACGAGCCGCGCCTACTACGCGGTCTATCAGGCCCTTTGGTGGAAGCTCGAGGAGCGCGGCGAGGACGTGCCTGAGGTTCGACCCGGCGTGGTGTATTTCAAACACGATGAGGTTGCCCGTCTGGCGCAGCGAGTTCGGGTGCTCGACAGACAGCAGGCAGTACTGTTCGAAGATCTCCGGGAAGCCCGAACCAAAGCTGACTACTACTCTGGAGACGACTGCAGCCAAGAAGAGGCTGAAGGATACGTGAAGAGCGCGCGGGAACTTGTTGGTGCGCTGATTGGTTCGAGGGCCATTGATGAGGATCACTGAACGCGATGCCATTCTCGGTTTGGTGCGACGTCACGCGCGCAAGCGGCCGGTGCGCTGGACCGACTCGAGAACCAGCACCGGAGACTTCGACGGGCGCGAATGGACGATCGAGATCTTCGACGTGGCCAAGGGCGATCGGCGCCCGCTCCGAGAATCACTTTGGGATCTCTTTGGAGAAGTGGAGAAGCAGACTGGAATGGCGTTGTCGCTGGTGACGCACACGCCCGAAGACACCACGGCCCACTACTCGTGGGTGAGGGCTGAAAATCCGGTTCGTGACGTCAGAAGAGACCAGCCCATCACGCCGCACCAGCACGTTCGACCGCGCGAGGCGGCCTCGACATGATTTACCTGACTGCGCAGAAGGTGATTTCGCCGAAGGCCCAGACAGGGGTCAACGCGTTTCGATACGCTCAAACCGCTGTGCGCTCCTTCGAACTCGTCGAAGTCGAAGACCCGGGAGTGCTCGAGGCACAGCGCCTCGAGGTACCTCCCGGCGGCAACGAAGTGATTTGCTTTCTCGACGTGCTCGCGCCGGATGCAACCGAACCCCAAACGGTCAAACGCGTTCTCGAAATGTTGCGTCTCGCCTGGGAGCAGGGCCTCCGCGAGGTCGTGGTGCAGGACGAGGTGCACGCGCTCTTCGTTCCTGGGCGGCTCCCTGAAGACTCAATCGTCGCCGACCTGGAGCGCGTCACCAAAGGACTCGTCGAGGTCGCACAGGCGAGCCCTGCTCCGGACGCCAGGGATGCGCGCCCGATCGCGATCGTCGTGAGGTCGACCGATGAGGGCAAGTCGTACGCTCTCGACGAGGACAGCAGACGGCGCGTGCAGTTGGTGCGTGGAGCCTTGCCGCGCTCCGTCAACGTGACTCACCAGAATGAGCACTATGCGGCCTCGCGCGTCTTCGGTGACCTCTACGATGAACTGCTGGGGCCGCTGACCGGACTCGATGCCCTTCGTCTGCAGAGTGAGTTCGGCGGCGTGCGCTTCGTAGATGATCCCGGCGGCAGGACACTCTGGGAGTGGCCTGTCTCTGACGTTCGCCCGGGATACTGCCTCTCCTGTCACCAGCACGGAACGCTTCGTGAGGACGGCGGAGAGAGCCTCATCTGCGCCTATTGCGGGAACCTGCAGTCGTCCGATGGGCTCTGGGTCGCCGCTCTTTCCTGAGCGACGATCGGCGCGCGGTCAGTTTACCCAGCCGCCTCAACCCCGCCCAAAAGGGTGGAGCTCACCGAAAGCACAGAGACGACGACGCTCATTGAGTGGCGCGCGGAGGCAGTCACCGGAATGCGGTAGGGTTTGGCAGTGAGCGATGCGGCAAAGGTCGACAAAGCGACGATCGCGGATCTCCTGGCGATCCCCGAGGAGCATCGAAGGCACGAGCTCATCGATGGGGTCCTCGTGGAAAAGGACGCAGCATCGGGTCGCCACGGGGGCGCTCAGGGGCGCCTGTTCCGCCGATTGGGACCGTACGACCGACGCCCCGGAGGCCGTTGGCCCGGCGGCTGGTGGTTCGCCACTGAAGTGGAAATCATGTTGGCGGACTCCGAGGTGTTCCGGCCCGACATCGCGGGCTGGAGACGTGAGCGGCTGACGGTTCTCCCTGCCGAGGTTCCCATCACCGTTCGCCCCGACTGGATCTGCGAAGTCCTCTCGACCAACAGACGCAACGACCTGATCAAGAAGAAACGGGCGTACCATCACCACGAGGTCGGGCATTACTGGCTCGTCGATCCGGTGGAAGAAACCCTCGCCGTCTACCGATGGTCCCTTGCAGGCTACATCGAGGTGCTGATCGCTGATCGCACCGAGCGGGTGCGTGCAGAGCCCTTCGACGCCATCGAACTCCAGGTCGGCGTCCTCTTTGGCGACGATGACGACACTGAATAGGGGACGGTGGCGCGGAAGAACTCCCCTTCGGTCTCGAAGCGCACCGTTCGCATCGAAATAGCGAACGGGCACCGCTCATCCCGAGAGGGTTGGCCAACCGATCCTCTTCACGAGCCGGTGATGTGCACGCGCTGATCGATGCGGCCGAAGATGCTCTGGCCGTCGGACCCCTTCATCTCGATCTCCACCCGGTCGCCGTGCTTCATGAACGGCGTCTTCGGCGCGCCGGTCTCGATGGTCTCGATCATCCGCACCTCGGCAAGACACGAGATGCCCCGCGCGCGGTCTTCGTTCGACACCGTGCCGCTGCCCAGAATCGTGCCCGCGGTGAAGTTTCGCGTCTTGGCGATGTGCTGCATCAAGTCGAAGAAGCTGAAGTGCATCTCAGGCCCCGCGTGCGGGTCGCCCACCAGCGTGCCGTTGAGAAAGGTCTGCAGCGTCAAATGGAGCCGCCCCTCTTTCCACGCGCTGCCCACTTCATCGGGTGTGACGGCGACGGGTGAAAAAGCGGTGGCGGGTTTGCCCTGAAAGAAGCCGAAGCCCTTGGCGAGCTCATCGGGGATGAGGTTTCGCAAGGTCACGTCGTTGACCAGCATCAGCAGCCGCACGTACTTGCCCGCGTTCGCCGAGGTGGTGCCCATCGGGGTGTCGCCCAGCACGACGGCGACCTCCGACTCGAAGTCGACGCCGAATTTTTCATCACGCGCGACGATGTCTTGCGTGGGCCCGAGCATCTCGGACGAGCCGCCCTGGTACACGAGGGGATCCGTCTTCAAAGTCGGCGGGGGCTCGGCCTTGCGCGCCTTCCGCACCAGGATGACGTGATTCAAATAGGCCGAGCCATCGACCCACTCGTAAGCGCGGGGAAGCGGCGCCATCAGCTTGTTCGCGTCGAAGGGCTCACTCTTCACGGTGCCGGCTTCGAGCTCCGCGGCCAGCTCCTGAAGCTTGGGTTCCACCTCATCCCACATGTCGAGCGCCGCCTGCAGCGTGGGCGACACGCCTGTTGCGAGGGTCCAGGCCGAGAGATCTCTCTTCACCACGAGGAGGGCGCCGTCCCGGCTACCCGTTCGCAAGGTCGCGAGCTTCATAGGCCCCTAGTCACCGGCTGGCCCGATCGAAGTCAAGCGCTGGGAAAGGACTTGTCTGCGCCCCAGAGGGGCCTACGCTGCCACCGCTCATGCCCGAGGAGCTGGGGCTTTCCCCCGTCCACCGCATCATCGAGACGTACTCCCGCGCCGTCGAGGCGCTGGGACTGGGTGTTCCACCGCTCTTCGTCGAGCGGTGGGCGGTGGCCGTGCACCAGGCCCTCTCTTCCCGCGCGCGCGAGTTTCACACCCATCAGCACGTGCTCGAGCTCGTGCGCGATGCGGATGCCATCGAGACGTTGGCCGCGCTCTACCACGACATCGTCTACGTGCAGGTCGACCTCGACGTGCCCACGCACTACGCCGAGCTGCTCCGGCCGCTGGTGGCGCGCGACACGAGTGAACACGGCTGGAAGCTGCTGCCTCACTGCGGCACCGACCCGACCGCCAAAGACGTGCTCGAGGTGTTCGGGTGCACCCCGGGCCAGGTGCTCACCCCCTTCAGCGGTTTGAACGAGCTGGCCAGCGGGCTGGTCGCCGCCAAAGAACTCGAAGGCGTGCTCACCCGAGAGCAGATCCTCGCGGTGGTCGCGTGCATCGAGGCGAGCATTCCCTTCCGTGATGGTGAGGCGGTGGCGTTGCGCGATCGGCTCACCACGCTGGGCATCGGGGCCGAAGACATCGGCGTGATGGTGCGCAGGGCGACCCGGCTGTCGAACAACGACGTGGGCAACTTCGCCGACCCCGATCCCGCGCGCTTCCTCGACAACACCTGGAAGCTGCTGCCAGAGACGAACCCGGCGCTCCACACGCCGACCACGTACAGCATTCGCGATTACCGGGTGGCGCTGATGAAGATGGAGAGCTTCCTCTCGAAGCTCCCCGCCGAGCGCGTGTTTCACACCTGGGGTGGTGAGCCTTCACCCGAAGAACACAGCAAGCGCATCGCCGCGGCCGCGAACAACATTCAGTTGGCGGTGCGGTACATGCGCTGCAAGCTGTACTCGTCGTCGGTCATCGAGGCGCTCGCCTCAGAGTCGGGTGGTGATGGGCCTCTCCCCTACTTCATCGGTGGCAACGCTGAGACGCCCGGCGCGAACATGAAACGCATCGAGCAGTTCATCCCCACGCCGCACGTCGAGCGGGAAGATCTGGTCGACCCGATTCTGCGGCAGCTGCTGCAAGGCGGGCGCGCGACCAACTCGAGCTTCGACATCTCGCCTTCGCCGTTGGCAGATTATCTGTACGTGGCTCTCGGTGAGGCCCGGCTGATGAAGGGGCTGCAAGAGGCGCGCACCATGTGGGACGCGACCATCTCTCCGCGGATGTTCCTCTCGCTGCAGCCTCGTGAGCCGATGTTGATCATCGCCAAGGCGACGGCCGAGATGGCGCCGACGCGCGCGGGTGCGTTGGCTGAGTTGATGAAACTCCTCTAGACCCCCTCGCCCTGCGCGAAGCGGGGAGAGCGAGACAGAGTCGCCGCATCGCTGTAAATCGCCGCGCTCATGAGCATCCCCGTTCCGCCGGTGCCGTCGTTTCCTCCCGCAGAGTTCACGCTGACCTCGGTGAAGGGCCTGTGGGCTGCGGGCGTGAAAGCCGGCATCAAGGCGAGCGGAAATCCTGACGTGGGGTTGCTGGTGTCAGACGCGCCGATGTCGGCCGCGGGCCTCTTCACGCAGAACCACTACGCGGCCGCGCCCGTGGTGCTCTCGAAGGCCCACCTGGTGCGCTCGGGCGGGCTGGTGCGCGCGGTCATCGTCAACTCGGGCAACGCCAACGCGTGCACCGGCGTGCAGGGAGACAAAGACGCGCTCGAGATGTGCGAACGCGTCGCGAAGGCGCTGGGGTGCCCCCTCGAGCAGGTGCTGGTGTGCAGCACCGGCGTCATCGGCGTGAAGCTGCCGATGGACAAGGTGCGCGCCGGCATCGATGCGGCGCTCGCCGAGAAGGCGAACGACGTGGAAGCAGGGCGCCGCTTTCTGTGCGCCATCATGACCACCGACGCGTACCCCAAGGAGGCCTGCGCCCAGCACGCCGGCGCCACCATCGCGGGCGTCTGCAAGGGCGCGGGGATGATCGAGCCCAACATGGCCACCATGCTGGCGTTCATGGCCACCGATTGGGATCTGCGCGCCGAGCAGCTCAAACGGTCGTTGCCCACCATCGCTTCGAGCAGCTTCAACGCGGTGCACGTCGACACGCACACGAGCACGAACGACACGTTGCTCCTGCTCTCGACGCGGGCGCTGCCCCCCCCGATGGATTGGGCGCGGCATGTCGAGCCGGTGGCGCGGCGGCTCTCGTGGCTCATCGCGCGTGATGGTGAAGGTGCGACGAAGGTGACCACCATCGAGGTGACGGGCGCGGCTTCCGATGAGGCGGCAAAGGCGATCGCGAAGAAGGTGGCTTCATCGGCGCTCGTGCGCACCGCGTTGTTCGGCAACGATCCGAACTGGGGGCGCTTCACGAGCCAGGTGGGCAACGCCCCTGAGGTGAAGAACCCGAAGTCGTTGTCGTGCGTGCTGCAGGGCATCGAGGTGTTCCGCCAGGGTGAGCCCACCGCGTTCGATCGCGCCGCGGCTTCGAAGGCGATGGCCACCGAAGACGTGAAGCTCGAGCTCAAGCTCGGTGATGGGCGCGGGCACGCGACGGTGATGACGTCGGATCTCGGGTATCGCTACGTGCAGGTGAACGCGGAGTACACGACGTAATCAGGTGGTGCCTGACTCAGAACGTCAGCAGCGCCACGGCGAGCACGATGCCTGCGAGGGCGAACGCGCCGATGATCAACACGGGCACCAACGAGCTGCGCTGCTGCGGCTCTGGCGCACCGAACCCGGGGCGGGGCACGGCAGGGTCGGTCACCGCGGTGTTGACGTTCTGAACCATGGCCTTCGCGCATAGCACTCCCGTCTCTCGCTCCCACAGGGAGAGGAAGACTTTCTTCGACGCAGAAGCAGCAGGCCCACCAACGCCAGCAACCCCTGGGCACCGCTCTGGCAACCGCAGCCCTGAGGCTTCACGGGATCGACGAGCCCCAGGTTCATCGGCCTGTTGTTCACCACGTTCTCCGGCGCGCCTTCCTCTCGCAACACCTCGATGAGCAAAGAGGCCGGCAGCTTCGAACGATCCACCCCTACCGTGGAGAAACGACCTTCGGGATACGGCAAATCCCAACCCTGCTCGGTGGTGAGCACCGCGCTGCTCTCGTACCCGTTTCGATTGCAGCTGACCTTCATCGTGGCGGTGTGCACGTTGCTCACCGCAGGCAGCGCGAGGTTGAAGGCGAACGCGGGGTCCTTGTTCATGTCAGCCGGAGAAATGGTGCTGTAGAGCCGGGTGAGCGTGGGCTGCTCGTCGAACAGCTTCGAGGCGTTCTGGGTGGGCACCACCACGCGCTCCCACACTTCGTCGGCCATCGCGGCGGGCTGAAAGTCGGGCGGCGGCGCCTGCGCCTCGAGCGTGCGATAGTTCGCATAGAACGTATCGGCGGTGACGCCCGGGGGCGGTGGCAGGTACTTCACCAACGTCGCCTTGAGCGGCCCCGGCAACACCGGACCTGCGAACGGCGCGAGCGAAGAAGGCGCGGCGAAATTTCTCAGGAACAGCAGGTCGATGAACTGCTCGGGCGTCGAAGCGGTGGCGAACTCCGACTTCGCACCAAAGCGGCCGGCAGGCGTGAGCACGCCGCGCATCACCGTGCTGGGGCCGGCGTACTCGGTGACGAAGGCGTGGCGACCCGGCGCTTCACCGACCGCGCGGATGACCACGTCGTTGTAGTTCGCGCCGCGAGAGGGCCAGTCGATGACCGAGTCGTTGAGCACGGCGTGGTTGTAGTTGCGGGGAATGGCGCGGCCGTTGCCGAGCATCCACACCTGCACGCCCATGTTCTGCGTCGCGCCGGTCGCCGTGAGCGTGATGGGAATGACGCCGAGATCGCTCGTGTAGCGCAGCACCACCGGGAGCAGGTCGCCGGTGGTGTTGCCCGCACGCAGCTTGAGCGCGAGGAAGAAGGCACCTTCGCGGATGTACGGAGCCACGGACTCGTCGGTGCCTGAGGGCACGAAGTACCGGTTGGTCGCGAGCCAGTCGAGCATCGCCGTCTTCGAATCAGCCCGGAGCACCGCGTAGTCGTAGGGGCCCACCGAGTCCTGCACCACCAACGGGCTGATGCCCGCGTCGGCCTGCGAGCTGAGACCCGCGTCGGCGAACCCTCCGCTCGTCGCCTGGCCCCCGCCCGCACCGGAGTTGAACTGCTGACAGTGCGCATCGAGCACCGTGTTCATCTGGTAGCGCGGCTGCGTGGTGGTGAGCAGGCGGGTGAAGAGCTCATCGGTGCCGAGCTCGAGCGTGGGCACCGAAGGCAGCGGCAACAACCAACCAAACTCCTGCCCCGCCGCGCCCGAGTACTGCACCTGCACGTGAGCGGTCACTTCGCCGTTCTTCACGGCGAACAGAATGCGCTCACCGGCCTGCAGCACCGGCACCGTGGGGTTGGGGGGCGTGAAGCAGCCGCAGGCTTCGACGCGTTGCGACCACAAGCTGACGGCGACGGCGCAGGACAAGGTCAGGGCGAGTTTCAAGGACACCTCCAGGGTGTGGAGCCCGTTGGACACCCGGGCCCCGAAGGCTGAGACATTGGTTCGTCGACGGACTTCGGTGATTCTCTACGCGCTCACGCTCGGCCCTGCGTGGGACCGGGTGAAGGAGAGCCATCGATGAGGCGCAAGATGGCGATGTTCGCGGTCGCGCTTCTTCACGGCGGTGACGTGGTCGGTCATCGAGCAGGTCAAAACTCTGCCTGCGCAATGAGGGCCCGCTCCGTGGCCCGACGGCCCCTCACCCCGCTTCGCAGGGAGAGGGAGTTTTTATTTCGAGCGGGTTTGGTGTTCTTCGATCAACCGCGCCACCACTTCGGGATCAGCCAACGTCGAAATGTCACCCAGGCCCGTGTACTCGCCCGCGGCGATCTTCCTGAGAATCCGCCGCATGATCTTCCCGCTGCGCGTCTTGGGCAGACCTTTCGCGATGTGAATCACGTCAGGCGAAGCGAACGGCCCAATCACCTGCCGCACCTTTTCCTTCAAAGCGCCTCGGATCTGCTCGGGGCTCTGGTTCGCGTGCTCTGAAGACAGCACCACGTACGCGTAGATTCCTTGCCCCTTGATCTCGTGCGGGTAGCCCACCACCGCGGCCTCCGCGACGGCCTCATGCGCCACCAGGGCGCTCTCCACCTCGGCCGTACCGAGGCGATGACCCGAGACGTTGATCACGTCGTCGATGCGACCGGTGATCCAGTAGTACCCGTCTTCATCGCGCTTGCAGCCATCACCCGTGAAGTATTTGCCCTTGTACTGCGTAAAGTACGTGTCCTTGAAACGCTGGTGATCGCCCCACACGGTGCGCGCCTGCCCAGGCCACGGAGCGGTCAAACACAACGCACCTTCCACCCCGTTGCCCTTGAGCTCTTCACCACTGGCCGCGTCGACCAGCATCGGCTTGACGCCGAAGTACGGCAGCGTCGCAGAGCCCGGCTTGGTGGGCGTGACGCCCGGCAAGGCGCTGATCATGATCCCGCCCGTTTCGGTCTGCCACCAGGTATCCACCACCGCGCAGCGGCCCTCGCCGACCACGTCGTGGTACCAGCGCCAGATCTCCGGGTTGATGGGCTCACCCACCGAGCCCAGGATTCGCAGGCTGGTGCGTTTGTACTTCTTGACCGGCTCGTGGCCCGCCTGGGCAATCGCTCGCAGGGCCGTGGGCGCCGTGTAGAAGATGTTGATGCCCAGCTCGTCGACCATGCGCCAGTAGCGGCTCGCGTCGGGATACGTGGGGATCGACTCGAACATCACCGTGGTCGCACCGTTCGCGAGCGGGCCGTACACGATGTACGAGTGGCCGGTCACCCAGCCCACGTCGGCCGCGCAGCAGTAGACGTCGCCCGGGTGGTAGTCGAACACGTGCTTGAAGGTGTGCGCCGCGTAGACGAGGTAGCCGCCCGTCGTGTGCATCAGGCCCTTGGGCTGCCCGGTGCTGCCCGAGGTGTAAAGAATGAAGAGCGGATCTTCGGCCCCCATCCACGCCACCGTGCAGGTCGAGCGCTGCTTCTTGCACTCCTCGTCGAGCCAGAGATCACGGCCGGTCTGCATGGCGGGCTCGGCGTCGGTGCGACGGGCAACGAGCACGGTCTCGACCAGTGACATGCCTTCGACGGCGCGATCGACGATGGTCTTGAGCGGAACGCGCCGGCCCCCGCGCATGCCTTCGTTCGCGGTGATCACCACCTTGCATTTCGCGTCGACGATGCGATCTCTCAGGGCCTCGGCGCTGAAGCCGCCGAACACCACCGAGTGCACCGCGCCGATGCGCGCACAGGCCAACATCGCGTACGCCGCCTCGGGGATCATCGGCATGTAGATGGCGACGCGATCGCCCTTCTTCACGCCGCGCGAGAGCAGCACGTTCGCCATGCGGCAGACGTCGTGCTTGAGCTCACGGTAGGTGATGTGTTTGTAGACACCGGGCTCGTCGGCGGCCCAGATGATCGCGGTCTTGTCGCCTTGCGTGTCGACGTGGCGATCGACGCAGTTGAAGCAGGCGTTGAGGCGGCCGCCCGAGTACCAGGCGAAGTCGACCTCGTCGTAGTCGGCGTCGAACACGCGGGTCCACGGGTAGAACCACGAGAGCGCTTTGCTCGCTTCGCCCCAGAACCACTCAGGGTTGTCGAGAGAGAGGCGGTAGAGCCGCTCGTATTCCTCCATGCTCTGGATGTGGGCCTTCTCGCGGATGTGCGGCTTCACGGGGAAGAGCTCGTTGGCCATGTGCAGGGTTCTAGCCGCGCGTCGTGGGCGACGCATCACGCAGCGTTTGCGCTCGCTTGGCCCCTGCGAAGCAAGATTGAGATCCCCCACCGGTCTCCCCGAGAGCGGTCGAGGGAGTCCCTCTGCCTCGCGCAGCAAGTGCCCCTCGACTGCTCTCGCAGGGTTTTTTCGAAATAAGGAGCGCCCACCGTTCATCCCGAGCGGAGTCGAGGGATTACCTCGCCTTCGGGCGGTCAGTGCCCCCTCGACTGCGCTCGGGGAG
>JAYVFP010000152.1:0-4314 GCA_043773025.1 Archangium sp. | reverse complement strand
TGGCGCGCGATGCCTCTACCCGGGGGCACGCCGTTCCCCACCTCGTTGGCCCTGCGCAAAGACGTCAACGGCAAAGCGACCGAGCTCGTGGTGGTCGGCTACGGCTGCACGGTGCTCTCCTTCTCGTTGACCGACCGCTCGTTCACGGCCGGCCCCCCGTGCGACACGAGCTCCAACTTCAACGCGGCGGCGTTCCTGGGCTCAGGCGACCTGCTGCTCGCCTCGCACTCCGGCACCATTCACCGCCGCACCGGCACGACCTACACCCAGGAGGCCATCAGCGGATCCATGAACCTCGACCCGTTCTACGCGCTGGTTCCCGACGGCTCGTCGATGTTCGCGATGGGCGAGAGCGGCCGCCTGCTGCGGCGGGTGGGCACCAGCTGGCTGGACGTGGCCCCCAGCGTGACGCAGGGCGCGCTCGCTGCCGGGGTGGCCGATGAAGAAGGGCTCTTCGTGGTGGGCACGGGCGGCCTGGTGCTGCGCCGTCGTTGAGTTTTTCACAGCTCGGTGATGGTGGTGATTTGCCCGGCGAGCGCCTTGTTCTTCCACTCGGGGTAGGCCATCCGCAGCGCGGGTGGATCGAGGCTGAGCCGCGCCTCCATCACCACCTGCTTCGGGGGCGTGGTCTCCACGAAACCACCGTTGCCCCAGGCTCGCGTGAAGTACCTCGGCTCTTGGTTGGGTTTGGTCACCTGGTAGACGATCGCGCTGCTCGCCGCGAGTGAGCCGATGACCGTGATGGCCGCGGGCTGATGGCTGTCGAGGAACTGGCGGTTGGGCGTGCCCTTGGTGAACACGTTGTTGAGCGCCACCTGCATGTCACGCACGCGCGCGTCGACGGTGGTGGCGACCAGGGTCTTGTTCTGCGCCGCGATGGGGCCGTTGTGGCGGCGGGTGATTTCTTTCGCCGCCGCCGCCGGGGTCAGCCCGTCGAAGGTGCGCTTGATGATCAAATCTGCCGTGGTGGGCGGCCGGCCGAGCTTCGGCGGCAACGTGATGTGCGCCTTGAGCGGCAACAGCTTGAGCTTCGTCACCGTCGGAGGAACGACCGTGGGAACGCGCTTCGGAAGGATGTCGCCGATTCGGGAGACCATGGGAACCGCACCATCTCAGAAACGGAAGCCGACGCCCACCGTGCCGCTGGGCCTGAAGGCCGCGGCCACCTTCGAGTCGATGCTCAGCAACGCGACCGCCGCTTCACCCTCGAGGGTGAGCACGAACGGCCCACCCACCAGGAAACGCACGCTGGCCCGGGGCGCGGCGATGCCTGCGAACGAGAACAACACGCCGTTGCCCGTCTGCTGCCAGATGAGGGAAGGACCGACCTCAGCGCCGAGGCCCAGCCAGAGCACCCCGAACCGCCACGCGTAACGCCAGCCGACTCTCGCTTCTGCCGCGCTCTCCGAGACGGTGCCCCGCGAGGTGTGCGAACCGACGACCGCGAAGCTCAGGCCCGCACTCAAGCGGGGCTCGAACGAGAGCCGCGCCGCGCCCTGCAACCCCAACGGCGCGACGGCGGGCACGATGCCGCCCGAGAGGCCCACCATGTGCTCTTCAGGCCAACGGTCGCTCTCGGTGATGGTCTGCGCGACGAAGGCGCCCTTCTGCGCGACCTGCACCGAGTTGCTCAGCTGCCGCAGCTCTTCCCACTTCACCTCGCGGCGCGTGCCTTCGTTCAAGGCGATGCGGCCGCCGAAGCTCTGGCCCGACTTGAAGACGCGCACGCCGTATTCGCCGGCAGGCAACGCGAGCTCGCGCGTGGTGGCGTTGGCGATCTCCGCGATGACTTGATCTCGAAGCACGTCGGTCACCACGCCGCGTTCAGTGCCGGGCGGGAGGATCAACTGGGCAGTCGCGCGCTGCAACGTGGAGAGCACCAGCTCGCCCTGACCCGAGAGTTTGTAGTCGTAGGTCGGGTGCTGCACGCCCGCGGGGAGCAACACGGTGCGTAAGACCGTCTGATCGTAGGCGTAGCGGTAGGCCTCGCCCAGCGTCACCAGTCGATCGCCCGAGAGGTCAGCCACGCCGCGCAAACCAGAGACGAAGTGGTGCGTGAAGATGCTGCCCAGCACCTCGTTCGATTCGAGCGCCGCTTCACTCTCTGCACTCGAGGCGATGTACGCGTCACCGGTCGATTGCAGGTTGTCCGTGAGCTTGATGGCGAAGGCCTCGGCGGGTTTGCCACCCTTCTCGCGATAGCCCGCGCCCGAGCGACACGCGTCGACCACCACCACGCGCACGTCGCCGGTACCCGCGAGGATGCCCTTGAGCCGCGAGTACGGAAGCACTTCGTTGCCGAGCTCGAGCCCTTCTCCATCGGAGTGGCCCGAGAAATAGAACAGCAGCACCGCGCGGTTCTCTGGAGTGCGCTTGACCGCGTCGATCTGCTCACGAACACGAAGGAGCGCCTGCTCGAGGTCTTTGACCTGCCGGCCCTGAAGCAGCTGCAGGTGCTCGGCGCTCACGTCGCCCAGCTCGAGCAGCACGCGGGCGAACTTGCCGGCATCGCCTTCCGCGTAGCGCAGCGGCGGCAGCGCACCGCGGCCTGCGTTGTTGCCCACCACCACGGCGAAACGGATGGTCTCCGCGCGCACCGAAGCAGCAGCAATCATCAACAGCAGCACGAGGCGCATCGAGCGGCGCACCCTAGTCTGTTTGCTGAAGCAGATGGGCCCTTCACCCCGCTGAGCAGGGCGCGGGGGATCAGACCTCCGTCTTCCGGGTCTCCTGCCGGAAGATCCACCCGCACACCCGGTCTTCATGAGCGCGAGCCAACCCCTCGAACACCACCCCAAACCCATCGGCCTCCACTCTGACCACCCGAGCCGCGGTGCGAATCTCCATCGACTCCAGATTGAACGCGCACTCCCCCACCACCCCGAGCGCCGGCAAGACCGCCCCATCCGCTCTACTCACGAACGCCCCACCCGCGCTCACATCGACGGTGCGGAACAGCTCGAACCCACCTTCCCACGCGAAGGTGAACCGCAGACTCGCCTTGACCCTGAAGAGGCGGCGCCGGTTCATCAAAAGAACTTCACTCCCGCGTCCCGAAGCAACCGGGTCAAGCGCTGCATCGGCAGTCCCTGAATCGCGGCGCGGTCCCCCTCGATGCGCTCGAAGATGGCCTGACCGCGCGCCTCGACCCGATACCCGCCCGCACACCCCTGCCACTCACCGGTCGCCACGTACGCGTCGAGCTCTTCATCACCCAGCGGCAGCACGCTGAGCCGCGCGGTATCGACCTCGGTCTGCAGAAAGCCCGCACCCATCACACACACGCCGGTGAGAATTTCATGTGTCTTCCCGCGCAGCGAGCCGAGCTGCGTGCGAGCCGCTGCACCATTTTCCGGCTTGCCCAGCATCTGCCCCTGCGAGGAGACGAGCTGATCAGACCCAATCACCAACGCGCGGGGAAACCGGTCGAACACCGCCCGGGCCTTGCGCTCGGCCAGCATCGCCACCGCCTGCGCAGGCGTCGTGCCCGGCGGCACGTCTTCATCCACCCCGGGGGCCACGGCCCGAAAGGGAACGCCCAGGCCTTCCATCAACGCGCGCCGGCCGCTCGAGGTCGACGCGAGCAGCAGTTCCTCGAACCCCACGGCGCTCACTTCGAAGTCGCGCGCAGCTCGAAGTGGCCCGCGGTCATCAGCGGGGTGCGCTCATCGAAGGTGAAGTCGACGTACTTCGCGCCCGACTCGCCTTCGTTGGTGTCGATTCTCGAGCGGCCCACTTCACGATCCTGCACGTCGTAGGCGCGCATCTCGAGGGTGCCGTTGAAGCCCTTCTCGAAGGTGACGTAGGCGGTGATGGTGTGCTGCGCGGTGCCCTGTTCACCACGCGCGGCGCGCGAGACGCCCAGGCCGTTCTTCGCCACGCTCTCGTGCGGGGTGAACTTGACCTCCATCAGGCCTTTCTCGATGCCGCTGCCCAGGCCCTTCACGAGTTGACCGCCGCCTTCAGCGATGGTCTCGGCGGCTTCTTTGCCTTCCTTTTTCAAGCCTTCGCCCGCGCCCTTGAGCAGCCTGGCCTTGGCCGCGATGAGAAAGTTGCCCTCGTCTTCGGCGGCCTTGAGCTTCTCTTCACGGCTCTGACAGCAGCAGGCGGAAAGCGACAGGGCAGCGGCGGCGATGATCAACGAGCGCATGGAAGGGGACCTTATCTCACCGCCGAGCCCCCCACCGAGCGCAGTCGAGACGCCGCCTTGAGGCGCGAGCAAAGGGAATCCCTCGACTGCGTTCGCAGGTTTTTTTGAAATAAAGAGCGCTCGCAGGGTTGATCGAAATAGGGAGCGCTCACCGTTCATCCCGA
>JAYVFP010000151.1:0-4322 GCA_043773025.1 Archangium sp. | reverse complement strand
CGCGGCCATTCTTCGGCCCCATGCGCAGGAACTGCTTGTCGGCTGCGCTGAGCGCCTCGAGCGAGGGGTCCTTGAAGGCGTAGACGGCGCCTTTGGGTTCCAGCTCGACCTCGCCCTCCAGCACCCGAAGCTGCGTGAAGCGGCGCAGGGCTGAAGCGAGCACCTCGTCGAAGACCTTGCCGGCCGGGCTGATCTCCGCGAACGCCGAGTCGCAGAAGATCTTGAAGCCTTTGTACGCGTCACCCGCGGCCGCGGCGTCCACTGAACCAGCCACGCGCGCGAGCACGTCGTAGCGGGTGTACGTGGTGGAGTTGATGAAGAGGCGCTCTTGCGCTGGAGCGGGCCTCACTTCACGCACCGCGAAGGGCCCGGGTACACCGAGGAACGGCAACGCGGGCTTCACGTTCTCTCCGTCGGCCACCAACTGCGCGGCGGCGACGAGGTGACGCAGGCTCACCGACTCGAGCCAGCGCGCGTAGAGCTGATCAGCCGACCACGCCGCAGCCTGCTCTCTGAGGTTCGCGTCACCTTCTTCGACCGAGATGGGCTGCCCGCCGTCGACAAGCCCTGTCGGCTCGACCTCGTTGAGCGCCACCTGGGGTGAGCCCTCTGGGCCACGTGGCTCGTTGACGATGCGGTAGACGAGCAGGTAGCCGACCACCATCGCGACGAAAGGCACCACGAAGTACGGCCAGATGCGTTTGCGCCGGGGCGGGAAGTCGGGGGATGGGTCGTTGTAGTCAGCCATGCGCAGAAGCACTTCAAGCCCCGTACCAGCGCAAATCTTTCTGGTTGAATGCCCAATTCCCGAAAGGCTTCATGATCATCTTCAACGCGCTCGCGATCGTCGTCGGCCTCATCATCGGCCTCTTCCTGGGCCCGCTCTTCTACTTCTTCCCCGAGTTCATGGACTCGACGCAGGGCAACGTCTTGAGCTGCGTGCTCATCACGGTGATCAGCATGGCGAGTGACCTGGTGGGTTTGAAGGGTCGCGTGTTCTTTCTGCCCATCTGGCTGCTCGGGCTCATCGGCATGGGCGTGAACCTGCACACGATCTGGGGTTGGTGGGGCCCGGCGCTCGCCGCCACGCTGGTGGTGGTGCTGCTTGGCGGATTGATGGTGATGGGCGCGTGGAGCGAACGGCAAGAGTGGGCTGAGGCGCCCGCGAATTTGAATGCAGCGCGCGACAGCCTGGCGAAGGGCGTGAGCGAAGAGACGTGGGAGCTGCTCGCCAAAGCGTTCTTCGTGCCTGCGTGGGGCGGTGCCACGGTCGAGCGGTGCCGACACAACCTCGAGGTGCTCGCGGTGGCGCGCAAGGCGATGCCGGACAACGCGGGCGCGCTCGAGCTGCGCATCTTCGACGCGTTGAACGTGGCGTACCGCGCGGGTCTCGCCCCGGTGGAAGGTAAGGACAAAGTCGAGATTCCCACCGAGTTCTCTGCGGCGATGGTGGAGATCCTGAACAACAAGGGCCAGCTGCCCGAAGCAGAGGACCGCAAGGATCTGCTTGAGGAGCTGAACAAGGCTGCGGGCGTTCCAGCGACGACCTGAAAGCCAACGATGCACGAGTGTCCAGTTGATGCTCAATGAACAACGTAGCGTTCATCGGCCAGTGCCTCAGGATCGCGAGAGACAGCACTCGCATTCCCATCAGACAGGACCAGCCACATCAAATTTAGGCTGGCCCTCCTGCGGTACAGCGACAAGAGGATCTCTGAACTGTTGATGCCACCCTGTGAAAACGCCGGCGCGTCTTCCTCGGCTTCTAGCTGGCTGGAGTATGTGTTGTATCGATCAGAAGTACCTCTTCGAGCGGAAATGCATCGGGATCGTCCGCGCCCCAGTTCTCGCCTTCGCGGCGCGCAAAGAACCGTAAAGTCATTGTGGGAAGATCCGCATCAAAACTGAGAAGCACTCGAAAACTTCCCTCTTTCTTCAGTCTCTCTGAAAGCTCGATGGCCGCCTTGGTTCCCTGCTGAATCAGAATACGAAGCCGGTCCCTATCTGAGGTGCCAGCCTCATCGACAAGGTCATCCACGTGGAACTTGTTGACAAAGGCCTCGTACCCGGTCGTGTCCTGAAACGACTCAGGTCCGGTGGCGTCCGCCACGAGCGGCTCAAGTAGTAGGCCGCCAGCACGCCTTACAAATGGCGCCCGGACCAACTCGTGGAGGCGCGGATGTAACTCGATCTTTGGAAGCACTTCGCTCAGCCGCTCAGCCTCCCACCGAGCCACAAACCTCCGGCTCATTCGCATCACCCTCCCTCCCCGAGGCACCCTGAATCGGGCTCAGCGGTGGTCTCGAGACATGCTGAAAACACGACACTCAAAGCCGTGCACAGCAGCAGTCGACAGATCGTTTCTTGGGTGAACGTCATCGCGACTCCGACCTCATTTCACGCCTTTCCCGACCCGAAGTCCTGCGAGACGCGCCACGGCATAGTTGGCCGGCGCACGACCAGTCAAGAGTTGCGCTTGGCCCTTCGGCCACGAACGAACAGATCCCCACCGAGTTCCTTCGGCGATGGTTGAAATTGTGAACAACAAGTGACGAAAAGACCCTCTCCCCGACCCTCTCCCCCGCGGGGGAGAGGGAGAACCTTGGGGTTGTTGGGAGATAAGGGCTTGACCCACGCCTCCCGCCGTTTCATTGAACGGTCGTGTCGTCCCGCTACGTCATTGGCATCGATCTCGGCACCTCCAACTGCGCGGTCGCGTTCACCGAACCGTCTGCCGGCGTCGCTGCGCGCGTTCAGGATTTTCCTGTGCCGCAGCTCGTTCGCCCCGGTGAGGTGGCAACGCGCGCTCTGTACCCTTCCGTCGTGTACCTGCCCTTCGACGGTGAATTTCCCGAGGGCTCGCTCGCGCTGCCATGGACTCCGGTCGCCCCGGCACTCGCCACAGGTGAGCTCGCCCGATGGCAAGGCAGCCGCGTGCCCGGCCGGGTCGTCACGTCGGCCAAGAGCTGGCTGATTCACTCGGGCGTCGATCGCCAGGCTGCGATTCTTCCCTGGGGCGCGACGGCTGATGTTCCGCGGCTCTCTCCAGTCGCAGCACAAGCGACGCTGCTCAAGCACCTCGCCGACTCGTGGAACCACGCTCACCCCGAAGCGCCCCTCGCGCATCAGGATGTCGTGCTCACCATCCCCGCGTCGTTCGATGAAGCCGCGCGCGCGCTCACCCTGCAGGCCGCGCGTGATGCAGGCTTCGAGCTCGGCAAGCTCTCACTGCTCGAAGAACCACAAGCCGCTTTCTACGATTTCACCTCGCGTCACCGCGACACACTGGCCACCGCGCTCGCCGGAGTGAGCCTGGTGCTGGTCGTCGACGTCGGAGGCGGCACCACCGACTTCAGCCTCGTGCGGGTCGCCATGTTGCCCGAAGGCCCTGCCCTGCAACGGCTCGCGGTCGGCGATCACCTGCTGCTCGGCGGCGACAACATGGACGCGGCGCTCGCGCGTCAGTTGGAAACCAAGCTCTTTCCCGACGGCCGCCGTTTCACCGGCGCTCAGTGGAGCCAGGCCGTGCAGGTCTCCCGCGCTGCGAAAGAGGCCCTGCTCGGTAAGGATGCACCCGCGAGCCAGAAGCTGAGCATCGCCTCGGGTGGCAGCAAGCTCATCGGCGGCACGTTGAGCACCGAGCTCACCCGCGCCGAAGTGGAAGAAGTCGTCGCGCGCGGGTTCTTCCCCACCGTGACGGCCGACTCCGTGCCCACCGCCATCAAGCGCGGCGCGGTCGTCGAGCTCGGGCTGCCCTTCGCGCAAGACGCGGCGATCACCCGTCACGTGGTGGCCTTCTTGAAGGCCCACTCTCCGGGGGCGCTGCGAAGACCCGACGCGATTCTCCTCAACGGCGGCGTCTTCAACTCGCCGGTGCTGACCGACGCCTTCCTCGACTCGATGTCCGCGCTCTGGCCCGACGCGCCGCGCATTCCGACGTTGCCGCACGACTCACTCGATCTCGCGGTCGCGCGCGGTGCTGCGTACTCAGGCCTCGCGCGAAAGGCGCTGGGCAAGAAGATCGGCGGCGGTGCTCCGCGGGCGTTCTACGCAGTGGTCTCTGCCGACGGCGCGAAGAAGGGCGTGTGCCTGATTCCCCGCGGCCTCGAGGAAGGCGAGACGGTCGATCTCTCCGCTCGCACCTTCACGCTCACGCTCGGCCGGCCCGTGCAGTTTCAGCTCTACAGCACCACCAGCGATCGCCTCGACAAGCCCGGTGACGTCATCGAGCTCGAAGGCGAAGCGTTCAAGGCGCTGCCTCCGATTCACACGGTGCTCTCGGGTGCGAAGGGCAGCACCGTGCAGGTGCACCTCGTCGCGAC
>JAYVFP010000150.1:0-13292 GCA_043773025.1 Archangium sp. | reverse complement strand
CCACTTGCTGCGCGAGGCGGAAGTGCTCCTTCGACTTCGCTCAGGAGGACCGGTTGTTCTTCGGAAAGAAATCGCCGGCGAAGCCGGTTCCCTGCTCGAGATGAGCGGCACCGCCAGCCACATCCTTCAGCCCACCCGCTTCAAGGCCTGCCTTTCAAACTCAAGCGACTTGCACGACCGGGCCGACCGCCTTCGCCGCACCAAGCAATCGCGGCACGTCGCGCACGAACGCTTTCTGATTGCTGAAGTCCTTCTCGCTCGCCGGCACCACCAGCGGAAACTGGCCACCCGTGGTCAGCGTGAACGTCAGCTCGTACGAGCTCTCCTTCACGTCGGCTATCTGCGCGCGGGGCACTTCCTCCACGCCCTGGTTCTCGAACACCAGCCCGCGGAACTTTCGCTTCGAGCTGATCAGGATCAATCGCTGGTTGGTCAACGCCACGAAGTAGATGTGCGAGGTCTCTTGCGCATCGCGCAAAGCGAACGCCTGGTGCTGCAGTTGCTCGTGCGGCTGCAGCATCGCCTTCACCGTCTCGCTGATGAAACGATCACCTTCCGTCACCACCGTCGGCGGCCCGAAGTGCACCGGAATGAGCGCATCACGCTGCTGGCGCCGCTTCGTCAACGCGTTCTTCGCCAACGCCCAGGCGACCATGACCGCGATGATGAGCCACAACGAATAAGCGAAGGCGTACTCGACGAAGGGAATCGAATACGCGGGCAGGGGATCCGGAATCAGCCCCGCCGACTGCCACTTCGTCAGCTGCGGCTCATCAGGCCACGGGTAATAGATGCCCTTCTGCGCGGGGTCGCCAAGCACGTACCCTTCGTCTTTCAGGTACACGCCCGCGCCGACGAACAGCTTGCTCGTCTTGTACGCGAGGCAGAGCGGCTCATCGTTCTCGCCCTTCACGCCCACCGGCTCGATGCAGGAGATCGTGTCGTCCCACCCAAACATCAACTTGCCCATGGGTCACTTACCTCGACGCGAAGTGCGGGGAAGGGGCCGGGGCGCAGAGGGCGGCGCGGGCGGCTTGCGGGGCTGCGGTTTGGGCTTCACGACCGGTGCAGGCGCAGCGACGACCGCCGCCTCCTTCTCCAGCTCGTCGACGCGGCGGCGCAGGCGCAGCATCTCGGCCGACATCTGCGCGTACGAGTCGCGCACGTGGCCGTTGAACACGCGCTGACGGCCGAGCGCTTCGTTGATGAAGAGCTGCCCCGCCTTGCGGAAGAGCTGCTTGGCCAACACCACCGCACGCCCGGAGAGGCCGTCGCGATGCGTCTCGAGCGGCAACCCCTGCGTCGCGTCGGAGTTGGCCTCGAGCGCCTGCAGATTGAAGCTCAAGGGATCGACGCGCGCTTCCACGCCGTCCTCACTGAGCCCGTCTTCACTCGGGAGAGCGAGCCCGCGCGCTTGCAACCGTTCACCTACGAAGGCCATCACTTTGGCCGGCGTGATGTCTTTTCCCAGGAGCTTCATGACTTCCTCCGGATCTGCTCGAACTCTTCCAGGTACGCGCGGACGACCACGTCCCACTGGGACTTCGCCGCGTACTTCTTGCCTGCCTTGCCCAGCGCCGCCCGCTCTTCTCCGATGCGGCGCACCGCTTCACTGAAGCTGGCGTCGTCGTCGAGGTTGAACGGCACCCCGCCCCCGCTGCGCTGAAGCTGCCCCACCACCACGTCCGACGCTGCGTTGCCGATCACCGGCGTACCCACCGAGAACGCCTCGAGGGTGAGCAGCGACAGGCTCTCGTAGCGGCTGGGCACCACCACCGCGAGCGCACCGGCCAGCGCATCCCACTTGGCTTGCTCGTCGATGCGGCCGACGCAGATGACGCGCGTGCCCCTGGGCGCGACGTTGCCGGAGCCCGCCAGCACCAGCGAAGGTGCGTCGTGAAAAGAGCTCACCAGCGCTTGATGGCGGCGCACCAGATCGACCACGCCCTTCCCCGCCTCCATCCGGCCCAGGTAGAGCAGGTACGGCCCGGTGATCCCAAACTGCTCGCGAAACCGCTCGGGCTTCGCAGGCATCGGCTCGATGCCCGTGCCCACCACGCGTCTGCGCGCGGCTCGAGGGAAACGCCGTTCGATGAGCGCGGCCTCTTCGGGCGTGTTGCACACCAACAGCCGCGGCGCGTCGAAGACGTCGGCGAAGGCACCGAACTCGAACGGTGCTTCGTCGTGCGCGGTGGGCATCACCATCGCCTTGTGGGCCACCAGCGGCACGCCCCACGCGGTCGGCGCGTAGAGATAGGTGATGAAGAGGAACGCGTCGAAGTCGTTTGAACGCGAGGCGATCGCCTCGAGCAGGCCGGGCGCGAGCGGGCCCTGCTCCGCCAACCAGTGCGACTCGCTCACGAAGTCGAGCGGCTTGCCGAAGAGTGAATCGGACAGCCGGTTGAACGGGCGCAGGTGACGCGGCCGCCGCACCGGAAAGCGGTGCACCAGAATGCCCTCGTCCATCGAGGTGCCCGCGGGGAGCTCATTGGCCCAGGTCAGGTGATCCGTCGCGCACGTGGTGAGGATCTCCAGCTTCGCGTGCGGCGCGAGGCGCAGGGCGACCTGCCGGGCGAGCGACTCTGCTCCACCCGTGAGCGCTTCACCGTAACGCTGCACCACCACCGCCACCCGCGGTCGACCGCTCTTCGTCGGCGTACGAGGAACCTTCGGCAGACACTTCGACAGCGCGTCACGCGTGGCAGAGAACGAGAGCTCGGCCACCCGCTCCTGCTGACCTGCGATCACCTTCGCGCGCAGCTCGGCATCGGTCGTCACCAACTGCACCAGCTCAGCGAGCGCTGCGAAATTTTTCTCGTCGAAGACGATGCCGCGGCCGCCCATCGTCTCGGGCACCGCCGCGGCGCCGAACGCGAGCACGGGCAGCTCGGCGGCCATCGCCTCGACCAGCGGCACCCCGAACCCTTCGTGCTCCGACATCGAGACGAAGACGTCTGCGCTGCGATACGCGGCGACCAGCTGCGCGTGACTGACGCGCCCCAGAAAGGTCACGCCCCCGATGCGGTCGGCCCTGCGCTGAAGCGCCTTGAAGTCGGCGTTGCCCGCGGCGTAGCCACCCACCACCCACAGCTCGGCGCGGGGCGCGAGGCGGCGCAGCTCTTCATGAAGCGAGAGCAGATCCTCCATGCGCTTGTGCGGCACCACGCGGCTGACGCTCACCACCCTCGGTCTTCCCGCGCCCGAGAGCCGTGCCGAGAGCCGCGCGTCGACACAGGCCGCCGTGAAGCGCTCAGGCTCGACGAAGAGCGGCACCACCTTCACGTTGCGATGACCCGAGGCAGAAAGCTCGCGCGCGTTGAACTGCGAGACCCCGATGGAGAGCTCGACGAAATCGGCCAGGGCGGTGAGCTGCGCGCGGCCGCAGACCAGCGCCTCTTCCAACCGGGTGCCCGCGTAGAAACGTGAAGGCGTGACGTTGTGAAACACCACGCCGCGGCGGCAGGGCAGGTGCATCAGCCTCCCCGCGAGAGGAGAGGCGATGCCGTGGTGGTAGAGCACCAGATCGTCGGGCCCCGGCCGTAACGCCGAAGCAGGCCGCACCAACGAGTGCCACTCAGGGGCGACCTCGTCGGCGTAGACCTCTCCGGTGTAGCCGAGGTGGCGAGCGACACGTTGCCAGGCCACCGCTGCCTGACCCATGGCGTCGTTGGGAGTGAAACAGGGAATGAGCTGATGAACCTGTGCCACGGCCGTTCGGCTGTACTTCAAAC
The DNA here is from genome assembly GCA_043773025.1 of Archangium sp. Lineage (GTDB taxonomy): Bacteria > Myxococcota > Myxococcia > Myxococcales > Myxococcaceae > Archangium_A. Next base: position 9,561 of record JAYVFP010000150.1, on the reverse strand, counting down.
CGTCGCCTTCAGCGGTGGAAAATCCCCAGTCAGGCAAGATGCGCCATGGCTACCAAACGGCGTGTCGAATGCGTGTTGCACCTTTCCCCCAAGGCGAGGAAGGCGATCTCCAAGGACTTCCCCGGGGTGGCGAAGGCCCTGACCGAACGTTTCTCGCTGCCCGAAAACGCGAGCGCGGTGAAGGAGTTCGAGCAGGCCACCCGGGTGGCCGACGCCTTGCGCGGGGTGGTGCACAGCAGTGACGCCGACTGCGAGTACTTCCCCTGCGTGATGTCTGGAGTCGATCTCGAAGACGACAAGGCCTTCTACGGTGCGTTGCGCATCGGCCAGAAGGAGCTCGCCACCGTCGGCGGCGATGAGCAGCGCAAGCTGTCGACCTTCTACGGACCCACCGAGGGCGAAGAGAACGTGCCCACGGTTCAGTTGATGACCAACCTCGACGACGATGAGTTCGAGGGGCTCGACGAGTACCTCGACCCGGATGAACAGAAGGCGCTCGAGAAGGCGGGCAAGTTGCTCGAGAAGACGGGCACGGTGATCGGCGGCGTGTTGTGCGCCGACGACGACGTCAGCAAGTTGATCTTCACGCTCGCCAAGAGCAAGTCGGGCGCGTGGGTCGGCGTCTGCACCTGCCGCGTCGAGAGCTAGCGGAATTGAACCCTCGACTTTAACGAACGGACACCGTTCATCCCGAGCGGAGTCGAGGGAGTACCTCGCCTTCGAGCGGCATGTGCCCCCTCGACTGCGCTCGGGGAGACCGGTGATTGGAGTCATTTCTATTTGCGCCAACCCTCTCGGGGGGGAACGGGCAGTACTCCCTCGACTGCTCTCGGGAGGAACGGTACGAGCCTCGCGCCGTGTCTCCCGTCGCCTTCGACGCCACCCTCTGGGACGAGCCCATCACCGGCATCGGCCTCTACACGCGTGAGCTCTACCGCGCGCTCGGCGAGACCGGCCTCGAGATCCACCGCTGGGGTGCGCGGCACACGGGCGAAGCACCGCGCGGTCACTTGAACCGCACCGGGTGGACACTCGGTCATCTGCCCCGCTGGCTTAGCGAACGAACGCCCTCGCTCTTCCACGCGGTCTCCAATTTCAATTTGCCGCTCGAGCGCACCCGCGGCGTGCCCTACGTGCTGACGGTGCACGACCTGGTGCCGCTGATCCTGCCTGACACCGTCTCTGCGCGCTTCCGCTGGCAGTTCCGGCTCTGGCTCGCGCGCAGCCTCGTGGTCGCGCAGCACGTCATCTGCGTGAGCGAGACCGCGCGCGCCAGTGTGCTCGAGCGGTTCGCGGTCGACGCGCGGAAGCTGACCGTGGTGCATCACGGCGTGGATCACGTCGAGCGCGTGGCGCCCCCCGACAGCACCACCCTGAAGTGGCTCGAGGCGCTGGGCCTCGAGTCACCGTGGATTCTCTACGCAGGTGCACTCGACGCGCGGAAGAACGTCGAGCTGGTGCTGCGCGCGGTGGAGCGCCTGCACGATGGTGGGAAGCGCGTCACGCTCGTGCTCGCGGGGCAGCGCTGGTTCGGCTCGGGGCCCATCGAGGCAGAGCTGCGGCGCGTGAAGGAGCGGGGCGTCGACGTGCGCATGCTCGGGTACCTCGCAGACCCTGTGTTCTACGCGCTGATGAAGCGGGCGGGCGTGTTCGTGTTTCCTTCGCGGTACGAGGGGTTTGGGCTGCCGCCGCTCGAGGCGATGCGATTGGGCGTGCCCACCATCGTGTCGACCGAGGGCTCGTTGCCTGAGGTGTGCGGCGACGGGGCGGCTCGCGTGGGGCCCGATGATGTCGTCGGACTGGCGGACCTGCTCTCGGCCTGGCTCAGCTCTTCGACCGAACGCGAGTACTGGGCGAAGAAGGGACTGGCGAGGGCTGCCGAGTTTTCCTGGAGCCGGGCCGCTCGGAAGACCGCGAGTTTGTACTCGGCGCTTCGTTAGGCCCCTCACCCCGCTTCGCAGGGAGAGGGAGTTCAGTTCATTTCAGTGGCGCGCCTTGCTCACGGCCTGCTCCAGCACCTCGACCACGTCGCTGAAGCGGTTGCGGTTGCGCTCGTCGACTTCCGACAATTCTTTGTGCGCACCCAACATCACCGCGGCCATGCCTTCACCGGGCTTGAGCGGCGGATCGATGTGCGTCAGCGGCAGCTCTTCAGGTTGTTCGAGCTCGTCGGTGAGCGTGAAGAGCTTGTCGAACTGCATCGCCTTCAAACACTGCGAGACCTGCCCGTCGGGACACAGAATCACCGCGCGCCGGCTGAAGTGACTCAAGCTGTAGCGCCCGATCGAAGCCAGCAGCCCAAGCCCCGTGCTGTCGATGCTGGGCACGTGGGAGAGGTCGATCACCATGGTGTCGCCCATCTCGGGCAGCACCACCTGATCGAGGAACGCCTTGAGCTGCCGGCACTCGGTGTACTTGATGGCCTCCTCGAACGAGAGCCACGACAACTGATCACGATGTCCGTACCGCATTTGCGCCTCCTCGCTTCAACATCATCACGGCGACGTCGTCAGGGCGAACAGTGCTCGCCCCCACGTCCAGCGCCTTCACCAGCTCTGCCGCCGAGTTGGCGTACCGCGCAGCCTCGGCGATGCGTTGGCTCTTCTCGTCCACAGTCCCCGGGCCCATCACCTCGAAGACACCGTCAGTACAGGCCACCAGGGAGGCATCGGCAGTGAGCTCATATGACTTCTCTTCGTAATCAGCCGTGGCCATCAAACCCAACGGCATGCCCGGCAATTCGAGCGGGATCGCCTTGCCCGATTGGATCAAAATGGGCCACGGGAAGCAGCCCGCGTTGGCGCAGCGCAATTGGTGCCGCTCTTCGTCGACCAATCCGTAAAACAGCGCGACGTGTTTCTCGTGGCCCTGGCGCAAAAGGGCGCTGTTGAGCTCTTTCAAGAACCTCGAGGGCCCGAGGATTGCGCCGTCACCGCTGTGAGCCGAGAGGACCTGGCGATCCACCAACGTGCGCAACATCACCGTCACCAGCGCCGAGGGCACGCCATGACCCGCCACGTCGGCGAGGTAGAAGCCCCAGCGGTTCGAGTCGATGGTGAACGTATCGAGAAAGTCGCCACTCAAATACGACGAGGGCAACAGCTCGCGGGTCAACGTGAAGCTGCCCAGCCTGCGGCCATTCTCGGGCAACAACCCCAGCTGGAGCCTCCGGCCGGCGTCTTGATCATCGGCGAGCTCGCGGTAGACCAGCTCGAGCTTCTGCCGCTGCCGCTGGTTCTCGCGGATCAGCTCTGCCTTCTCGAGCGCCTTGCTGACCGCGAGCTGCAGCACCGCCATCCCTGCGATCGGCTTGCTGATGTAGTCCCACGCGCCGAGGCGAAGCGCGCTCACCGCGTCGTTGAGCAGCCCTTCACCCGACATCACCACCACCGGCAACAAGGGGTACCGCTCGCGCAGCACGCTGAGCACTCCGAGGCCGTCGAGGTTGGGCATGCGCAGGTCGCACACCACCAGATCCGGCGGGTTTTCCGCGATGGACTCCAATCCTTCAACGCCGTTGCCCGCGCCTTGCGCCTCGTACCCGAGGTGCACGAGTTGCCGTTGCACGAGCACGCGAACGTCTTCGGCATCGTCGATGACGAGGATCCGCTTCAGGGCTTCCATGACTCTCCGAACCCTAACGGGCCTGCGCACACGGTGCGTGACGTGCTGCGTCGTGAAGTCCACTTCATGGGTGCAGGTGATGCGCCACTCGATCACTCCCGACGATCAACAGCGAGTCTTCAGTAAAGGCCACCAGCAGAACATCCCCTGAATCTGCGGGAACCTGACCCAACAGAGCCCCATCGGAAACGGAGAACAGCCACGCACTCCCATCATCACTCCCGGCGGCGAGCAGCTTCCCCTCGGCGTGAAAATCGAGAGTTGAGACGCGCGCGCCAGGCTGATTCCACGTTCGCAACACGCGGGCCGCGCCGAGATCCCACAGCGTCACGTGGCCCTGCGCTGAGCCGCTGACGAGGAACGCGTCGTCGGGAGAAAAGGCGAGCGCAGTGACCGCGCTGTCGATGGGGTCGAGCACCCGAAGCTGTTTCCCCGTCGCCGCGGAGAGCAGCTCGACGTGTTTGTCCTCGCGGCCGATCGCGAGCGTCTTGCCGTCGTTGGAGAACACCAACGAGCGCACCAGGGTGTCCTTCTCGCGGAAGATCTCCTTGTTGAAAACGAGGCTCCACAGCACCCGCGTTCCATCATCGGCAGCCCACGCCGCGAGGTCGCCCACGCGCGAGGTGGCCACGGCGATCACGCGCGCACCGGCGATGGTGTCGAGCGGCTCGACCGACCCGTTCCAATGTTGAGCGAGCACCTGCCCGTCGTCGCCCACCGAGATGAAGCGCACGCTGTCGGCCAACTCGGGGCCGAACACCCGCGCGACCCCGCGCACCGGGCCGTTGTGCCGCGCCTCGAGTTCTCGCACCTCGCCGGATTCGGGGTCCAGCCTCCGCAGGTGACCATCACGATACCCGGTGACGAGCCCGCCGTTCGGCCACCACGCATGCGCAGAAGGCACGCCGATCGCATCTGCGGGCCGGGTGCGCGCAGGCAAGCGCCACGCTTCGAGGCGCCGTTGAGTGGTGGCCACCAGCAGCCGTCCATCGGGCGTCGCCGTGAGGCTTTGCACGCCGGGCGCAAACCCCGAGAGCATTCCTTCCAGCGTGCCGTCAGAGAACCACCAACGCACCGTGCCGTCAGCGCTCCCGCTCACCAGCCGCGCAGGGTTGGTGTCGTCAGCCGGCACCACCGCCAACGCCGTCACGTCATCACGATGGCCTGAAGAGACGCGGCTCGCCTGGCCGTCGTGCACCACCAGCACCGAACGCTCCACGCCCAGCACCAGATCCGTCGAGGTGAGCGCGGCCACTGCACCGACGTGACGATCGAGCTCCATCGGCACGTTGCCAGAGACCCGCAGTAATCCTTCGGAGACCGAAGCGACCTGGCCCGGCATTCCCGCCACCGCAGAGACCAGCCGCGGATGTTTGGTGACGGAGCTCATCGTTCCATCAGGCGCGACCCGCATCACCTCGCCGTCACCCAGGCCGACCAGCACGTCGGTGCCATCGAAGCCCAGTGAACGAATGGCCGCGGAGAACCCTTCGACGTGGCGCAGCTCTTTCTTCGCGTCGACGTCCCAGTAGTGGAGCTGGCGATCATCGCCACCCGAGACCAGCTCGTTCTCGTCGAGCGCGAGCACCGCGTGTTGCCACCCGCGCGGGCCGATGGACAGTTCACCCAGCGGTGCACCATCAGCGCCGAAGAGCAGCACGCCGTTGAGCGTGGCGCATGCCACCGTGGTGCCTGCCGCCGCGAGAGAAGAGCAGCCCGCGGGAATCTTCACGTTCCACAACGACTCGGGTACGCCGCGTTCTTCGGCGAGCCACGACACGCCGCGCGCGAGTGGATGCAACGCCACCGACTCAGCGGTCTTCTTCGCCAGGAGCGTGTCGCGATCTCGGAAGGCCGCCAGCGCCGCGTTGGCCTGCGCATCAGCCGACGCGCGCTGGGCATCATCGACGGCGATGCGCGCATCTCGTCTTGCGTCATCGGCCCGAAGCGAAGACGTGAGCGCCCACGCGCCCAGGCCCAACGCGAGCACGCCCAGGCTCGCGGCCGTGAGGAGCAGTGCCATGGGCCGGGGTGCACGCGCACGTTGCGCTGCTTCCAACGCATCGGCCATCGCTCCCGCGTCTGGGTACCGCCGAGAGGGATCGCGCTCGAGCGCCTTGTCGACCACGGCCAGCAAGGCCACAGGCGCCTGAGGCTCGCGCTCCTTGACCCGCGGTATCGGGCTGGTCTGCACCGCGTCGAGAATCTGAGTGGGGCCCGCGCCCTTGAATGGCAACTGACCTGAGAGCAACTCGTAGAGCATCACCCCGAGCGCCCACACGTCGCTGCGCGCATCGGCCGACACGCCGGCGGCCTGCTCGGGCGCCATGTACGAAGGGGTGCCCGCGACCATGCCGCCCTCGATGCGCTCGTTGCCGACCAGCGCGAGGCCCCAATCGATGACCTGCGTCTCACCGAAGCGGCTGACCATCACGTTCTCGGGTTTGAGATCGCGATGCACCACGCCCTTGCTGTGCGCAAAGCCCACCGTCTGCACGACGTCGATGAAGTGAGAGAGCAGCGCGAGGCGCTCGTCGAGGTTGGCGCAGGCCTCGAGCTCGGCGGCCAGCGAGCGGCCCCGGATGCGGCGCATGGAATAATACGGTGTGCCGTCAGCCCGCCTTCCCAGCTCGTGCACCGGCACCACGCCGGGGTGCTCCAGCAGGGCCAGCACCCGGGCCTCGCGCACGAAGAGATTCTCGAGCAGCGGCCCCGTCGAGCTGCGTTCGGCCGTGTGCTCCAGCAGCAGCTCTTTGACCGCCACCTCTCGCCGAAGGTGGGTATCGACCAGCGTGAGCACCCGCCCCATGCCACCGCGGCCGAGCTCGGGATCGACCTGACCTTCGGGCAACGTGTAGCGGCCTTCGCTCTGGGTCGGGAGCACGTGCCGCTCGGTCTCGCCCGGCTTCGGCGCGGGGTTCGAGCCCGTGCGCGGGAGCGTCTTGCCCAAGTCCTCACGTTCGGTCACTTCGGCCTTCTTTCGATTCCGGGGTGGGCGAACCGCGTGATTCTTGGTCGTTTTGGGTGAATGCACCACCCTTCAGATCCGTTTCTGGCGCCGGCCGTTTGAAGCCGCCCATGAACCGGACGAGCGCTTTCCTTGCTGCAGCGGCTGTTCTTCTTCTCCTGGCCGTGGTGATCGGCCTGCCTCGTCTCACGGGCGTGACCCCGCCTCTGGTGGTCAACGCGCCCCCACCGCCCATCGAGCCCGTGCCGCCCCCTGTCGTCGTGCCCGTCACCAACCCGGGCTCGCTCTCGTTGACCGGCCGCCTCTCGCACCCCTACCTGGTGCCCGGCACCAGCGACGTCTTCGCGACCCTCGAGGTGAGCGCGGTCGACGTACCCGGCGCCAAGCGGGCTCCAGTGAACCTGGCGCTGGTGATCGATCGCTCCGGCTCGATGTCGGGCGCGAAGATTCAGAACGCCCGCGCCGCCGCGCAGCGCCTGGTCGAGCTGCTCAACGATGACGACCGCATCTCGGTGGTGCACTACGGCACTGACGTCAGCGCGCTGGGTGGGCTCTTCGCCACCGCGCAGAACAAGGTGAAGCTGCGCCGCTACATCGCCAACATCGTCGACGAAGGTGGCACCAACATCGGTGATGGGCTGGTTGCCGGTCAGAAGCACATCGACCGCGCGAAGTCGGACTTCCGGGTCAACCGCCTGCTGCTGCTCTCCGATGGTCAGCCGACCGTGGGCATCACCAGCTCGCAGGGCCTCATCAACGTGGTGCGCCGCATTCGTGACTCGGGCATCTCGGTCACCTCGCTGGGCGTCGGCTCGGACTTCAATGAAGACCTGATGCAGCGGCTGGCCGACGTGGGGGGTGGCTCGTACGGCTTCATCAACGACGCCTCGGCGACCGCGCAGTTGTTCCAGCGCGACCTCGAGCAGGCCGGCACCATGGTGGCCCGCACCGCGAACCTGAGCTTCACGTTGCCCGACGGCGTGCGCTTCGTGGAAGTCTACGGTCGGCCTGTTTCGCAGCTCGGCAACACGGTCACCATCACGCTGCCCGACTTCTCTGCGCGCCAGGTCGAGAAGCTCGTCGTGCATCTCAGCGCGTCGCCTGCAGTTCGCAACGGCTCGGTGGACATCGCCGGTTTCCAGCTCACGTACGAAGACCTGCTGACGGAGAAGCCGGCCGACGCGCGCCTCTCGCTCCAGGCGATGGTGACCGAAGACAACACCCTGGCGCTGGGCAAGCGCGACAAGACCGCCGTGGTGATGGCGAACAAGGCGCGGGCCGCGGTGAACTACCAGAAGGCGGCTGAGGCCATCGACCAGGGCGACTACGCAGGCGCCAAGCGCCGGCTGAAGGACAACGACGCCATCTTCTTCGAGGCCGATGAAGTCGCGGGCCAGGGCTCGATGGCTGACGAACGCGCCACCAACAGCACCATCTACGGGCTGTCCACGAGCGCGCCGTCGGCCGCTCCCGAGCAGCGCCGCGAAGCGGTCAAGCAGATGAAGAGCGAGTCACTGCGCTCGAGTGGCCGGGGCGCTTCGCTCTACTGAACGAGAGGCAACGAGAACCGCACCACCCCTGCGATGACCTCGACACGACCACCCCAGTTCGAGAGCACGCGCCGAGCACGGTCGAACTCGGTGGCGATGACGGGGCTGAGCAGGAACACGACTCGGCCTGACTGCACCTCGGCGTTGAGACTCACGTCGTTGCTGGTCGAATCGAGCACGAGCTCCAGCAGCACCTCGGCGAGCGCGCCTTCATTGCCACGAATTCGAGGCAACGACGCGGGCGTCTCGACCTTGAGCACACCGCGCCGCCCCACTTCAGCGGTGGCCAGGCTCTTCACGATGCGCAGCACCCGTACGGGATCGGCTGCATCCGTCGGCTGGGTGTCGCGATGCGAGACGGCCTGCAGGTCGGCGACGATCACCGCCAGCCGCTGCGCGCCCTTCGTCACGTCGTTGATCACCTCACCGACTTCGGGATCGGGATCCGCTCGAAAACGATCCTCGAGGAACCCCAGACCGCTGGTCATCCACGCGAGCGGGTTGTTGATCTCGTGCGCCACGCCCGCAGCGAGCCGGCCCAGCCGTTCGCCGGCGGCACGCTCATTGAGTTCCTCGAGCAGGCGAAACCGTTCTTGATCGACCACGCGGCGACGTCGATCGACACTCAGCGCCATGCTGGTCATCAACAGCAGCATGCCGATGAGACCGAAGGCCTCGTACGCATTCTTCTGAGCCTGCGCCTCCGGGGTCTCCAGCTGCGCCAACGTGTGCGCCCGGCCCGTCTCGACGCGCCAGAGCACCACGGCGATGACGATGACCCCCACCAGCGCCCAGCCCATCGCCGCCTTCGGACCGACGAGGTACGCGAGCACCACCGGGCTCAAGATGAGGAACACCAGGGCCCCCAGCGGCAGATCACCGCGCACGAACGCGAAGACCGACACACCGGCGCTGTAGGCGAGCGCAGCCAGATGCGCAGAGACCGTGATGCTGGTGCGCCGAGCAACCCACGGCAGCAGCGCGAAGACCAGGCCAGCGAGGGCCAGCGTCGCGGCACCTTCGTAAAAACGCAGCCCCAGAGCGTAGCCAGGCACGAGCAGGAAGGCGAGGGTGGCGCTCACCCGGCTCAGCGAGTGGAGAAACTCCGTACGTTGCTGCTGCTCCAGAGTGACCGCCCCGATCAACACGGTCGCATCGTGCCATCGCTCAGGGCAATTGACAGTTGTGGGTGGCGGTTTCGCCTTCGGGTAGTTCCCCACCGTTCGCATCGAGCGCAGTCGAGATGCCACCTGCCGCGCGAGCAAAGAGAATCCCTCGACTTCGCTCGCAGGGTTGATCGAAATAACGAACGGACACCGCTCATCCCGAGCGGAGTCGAGGGATTACCTCGCCTTCGGGCGGTAAGTGCCCCCTCGACTGCGCTCGGGGAGACCGGTGATTGGAGTGACTTCTATTTCG
>JAYVFP010000149.1:0-13333 GCA_043773025.1 Archangium sp. | reverse complement strand
GTAAGTGCCCCCTCGACTGCGCTCGGGGAGACCGGTGATTGGAGTCATTTCTATTTCGGCCAACCCTGCGAGCGAAGTCGAGGGCGTACTTCAACAGTCTCCTTCGCAGGGAGAGGGAGGTCCTATTTCTTCTTCGGTGCAGCGACGACGGCCTTCATGGGGCCGAGCACCAGCTCGTCATCGAGCAGCCGCACCATGTCGTCGAGCTTCGCGCGGTAGGTCGGGTACTCCGAGGCCGAGAGCCGCTCGCACGTGGTGCGCCAGGTCTGCTTGCTCTTCACCACCCGGCCCACCTGCGACACCTCGCGGGTCAGCGACAGGCAGGGCAGGCTCACCGTTCCACCACCGGGCAGCTTCTTGGCCTCGAACCCTTCCGGCAGGGTCAGCTCGAGCTGCATCTGCTGCTGCGTGGGCGTGCCCAACAGCAACGGGTGGTTGCGCGTGGCGAGCGCGAAGGTGTTTCGCGGGTTCGCATCAGACGGCAGCTTGAGCCGCAGCGTGTCGCCTTCGGTGCGCGCGAACGTACCGGCCGCGACCTCCATGCGAATGGCCGCGGGCACGCGCAACGAATCGACCTCGATTGCACGGACGTCAGACGTGGTGGCGTTCGGCAGGTAGGCCGAGGCGATGCGCTGCGCGACCTGCGTGAAGATGGCCTGGTTCTTCGAGGTGCGGCGCACCAGTGAACCCGAGCGGCCCACGGCCTCCAGGGTCAACGTGCCCTTCGCGCCACCTTTGGGGTCGATCTCCAGCGCGACCGTGGTGATTTCACGGTTCGCTTCAGGCCCCTGGTAGGGGATCTCGCGCCACGTGTGCACGTTGGTCCTGGGGTCGAACACCAGCGACTGCGTGCCCACGTCATCACTGCGCACCGACGCGACGTCGAGCAGCTCGGCCGTGGGGTCAAAGAAGCGCGCCGCCACGCCCGGCTGCTCGGGCACGTAGACGATGGCGTGATTGAACTGCTGCATCGGCACGTCCTTCCGCACCGGGCCCGCATCACGCGTGCGCACCAGCGCGAAGTGCGCCTCGACCCCGAGCTTGCGCGCGAGCTCGATGAAGAGCACCGCCTTGTCCTTACAATCGCCGTAACGCCGCTCGAGCGTCATCGACGCAGGGTGCGGCTTGACGCCGGCGATGAAGCTCTCGTAGTCCTGCTGGTAGCGGATCTCTTCCATCACGAAGGTGTGGATGCGCTCGAGCCGCTCGGTGGGCTCGGGGTTGCCTTTGCCCAGGCCGCGCGCGACCACCTCGAGCTCGGGGCTGTCACGGAAGACGCCTTCGAGGAGCGCCTGCTCCCACGACAACCACGTCTTCCAATCAGGCACGGTGGAGAGGTGAATGTTGATCGCCAGCTCGCTCACGGTGGGCATCGACGGCTCGCTCACCAGCGGCTCGGTGTTCCGGGTGGTCCACATGAAGCGCAGCAGCTCGCCTCGCTTCTCTTGTTTGTGTTCGGCCTCACCGACTTTGTACTCGTGCAGCTTCGCGGTGAGCGGCGCCCAGAGAATCAGGGTCGACTCTTCGCGTTGGTCACCCACGCCCTGAAAGCTCCAGGTCTCGTTGTAGTAGCGGGCGAGGTAGCCCTTGGGCGGCGTGTCGAGGCGGTACTGCAGCACCAGGGTCGAGCCCGGCTGCATGCCGCGGAAGAAAATCTGCCGGTTGCGCTCGCTGCTGGCCTCGCTGCGCTGACCCTTCTCGTCGACTGCATAGGCATGCAGCAGGCGCAGCCGGCCACCACCGACACCCTGCCGAATGATGCGATCGCGGCCCTGCGAGTTCCACGCGTGAATCACCACGCTCACCACGTTCGAGGTGCTGCCATCGGTGTTGAGCAGCGTGACCTCGTGATCGAGCAGGTACGCCACGTCGGCGCCGGGCAGCTGCTTCAACTTCGTGCGCGCCTTCACCAGCGCGTCGAGCCGCGCCTCGTCGGGCATGTCGTTCATCCACTCGCCGCGGGTCTCAGGTGAGAGGAACTCGATGCGATTGGCGAGCGCCTCGTTCTCAGGGTTCAGCTCGATGGAGCGCTTCCACAGATTGACAGCGCCGATGGTGTCGCCGCGCTCGTACGCGAGCTCGCCCCGCTTCGACTTCGGCACGGAGGCTTCGGGTGAGAGCGCATCGGCCTTGAACAACGCAGCCTCGGACGCCTTCAAGTCACCCAGTCGGCGGTGCGTCTCGGCCAGCGCAAGCCACGCGGAGTAATCGGTGGGCCACGACTCGAGCCTCGCTTCCTGGTGCTTCTTCGCTTCTTTGTATTCGGCCGCCTCGAAGGCGAGGTCTGCTTCCCGGCGCAGCGCTTCGGGGTGGTACGGCAGCTCGGACAACACGTCGTCTACCAGCGCGATGGCCTCGTCACGTTTGCCGTAGCGGCTCAACGCGCGGCTCAGCTCGAGGTCTTCTTCGGGCGTGCTGCCGAACTTCTCTGCGCGCGCCTTCAAGGTGCGCACTTCGTCTTCGGTCCACCCTTCACCCCGCCAGACGTCGGCGAGCAGGTCCCACACTTCGCGCAGTTGCGGCGAATCTTTCTGAAGCTGGAGCAGACGTTCGCGCGCCTTCTGCTTGAGACCCTGCTGCTGGTGGAAGCGGGCCTGACGCAGGCGCGTGAAGGGCAGCTCGGCGCCGACCTCTGCATCGAGCGCTGCGAGGAGATCCGCGGTGCGGCCGCGCTCCTGGTTGTACCAGAGGGCATCGACCACCCAGGACCGCAGCACCAGCGAGCGGGGCAGCTTCACCACCGCCGCGTCTGCGAACCGAACCGTGGTCGCGCCGCCTGCGCTCAGGTGCGCCCAGCCCACCAAATGCGCCAGTTGCCGCGCCGGCATCGCACCGAGCGTCGACACGCGCCAGGCGAGCATCTCGTCGAGCTCACGCTTGAAGACGGGGCCCTCGAACGGCGTGACGCGCACAGCGAGGTGCCACGAACCTTCGCGGTGCGCCTGTTTGATCAACACCGTGTGCGGGCCCTTCTTCAGGTCCACCGGGAGCAGCAGGTGATCAGCCACGCTGCGCTCGAGCTGAGCTGTGGCGAAGACGAGCTTGCCGTCGATCCACACCTTGAGTGGATCCGTCGAGGTGATTTTGATCGCCTGCACGCCATCGGCGTCGACGTTGAACGTGCCTTGCGCGAACGCAGCCGACCACCGCGTCGGGGTCATCAGCATCAGCAGGTCGTAGCGGCCGCGGGGATCCCTCGGCACGTCGCGGCGCCAGGTGAGCTTGCCGGCGCGGCCTTCGTACGTTTCGGTCAGACCTGGGCGCAGCTCGGGTGCGAACTCGAGATCGAAGCCCTTGCCCTGGTCGTTGTCCCACGTACCGGCGAGCGCGAGCTCGACCTGGCCTTGGATGCTGGCGATGGCCGCGTCGCGATCCGCGAACTCGCCTTCTGCGTTGAGCATCAGCGAGAGGTGCGACGAGGCCAGCGCGCGCACGTCGGCGTTCGGGTGCGAGGCCGACACAGAGACGTACAGCTCACGCACGATGGCGCGCTCTGCCCAGGTGAGCTCGAGCGTGGCGAGCACGTGCAGGTGATAGAGCGCCGCGTCGCCCCCCGTGTCGGAGAGCGCGGCGACGAGGTGCTTGACCACGTCGGCGTCACGCGCCTCGAGCTGAGCCAACCGCGCCGCGAGCTCGTGATGCAGCGCGGTGTCGGGACCTGCGGCCTTCGCGTCGGCGAGCGCAGCGCGGAGCTGGTCGGGCGTCTGGGCCCGATAGAAGGCTTCAGCGGCCGCAGCGAGCTTCGCTTCGTCCTTCGGGGTGACACGGCTGAGGGTCGGCGCGAGGGTGGCGCAGCCCGCAAGAAGCAGGGCGGCGAGAGCCAGGGTAAGGGTGCGCATGGGTGGCGCAGTTATAGGCACCCGCTGCGTTTCGCGCCCCCTCTGCCTGCGAAAGCGGGGAGCACGGTCAGGGGTGAGGGGCCACCGGGGCCCAACACTCAATCGACGACGACGCCATCAGGGCAGGGTCCTTTCTTCAGGTGCCCCGCCCAATCCTGCAGGAGCTTCGGGTCGATGAACCCGCTGTCCATCGGCAGGCTCTTCAACATCCCCACGTCCTCGATGTCTCTTTGTGCGAGGGGTAGCCCTTCATGAATGAACTCACTTCACTCGCGCGGCGGCTGGAAGGCGCGCAGGCACAGCTCAACGAGAAACTGAATCAGGCCGCCGGCGGCCGCAGCATGGCTGTCGGTGGTGGCTACGCGCACTTTCGAGGGCCGGGCCATCCGCTCAATCAGGCGCTCGGGCTGACCGCACCCCTCACCGAGCCCGAGCTGGAGGCTGTCGAGCAGTTCCTCGGCACGCCCACCGTGCTCGAACTGAGCCCCGGCGCTGATCCCGCGCTCTGGGCGCTGCTGGCACGGCGTGGCTACCGGGTGCATCAGTTTCAGCAGTTGTGGGCTCGGTCGCTCACCGCGAAGCAGGCCGACCCGGTCGAAGACGTGCGCATCGTTCGCCTGGAAGAGGCGGAACTCTACAACCGCCTCGTCGGGGCAGGTTTCATGGAGCAGTCGGACTGGCGGCTGTTCGAGCCGCCCTTCAGCACGCCGCTCGAAGTGCCGGGCACGTTCGGGTTCATCGTCTGCGTGGGAGACGAGCCGGCCGGTGGCGGACTGCTCGGCATGGTCGACGGCGTCGCGCTGCTGGCGGGTGATTCGGTGCTGCCGCAGTTCAGGGGCCGGGGGCTACAACGACGGTTGATCGACGCGCGCCTCCGCACGGCGATGGAGTTCGGTTGTGACGTGGCGTGCGCTGGCACGTCGCCGTTGACGGCCAGCCAGCGCAGCTATGAAGCGTGCGGCTTTCGCGCGGCGTACCCGAAGCTCGAGCTTTCGCGCGGTTGATCAGGCCGTGACCCCGAACCGCGCCACCGAGATGTCCTGCCCAGCCCGCTGAACCTGAGCTGCGACCTCTCTGCCGCGGTTCTTCAACATCGGGGGCAACAAGTACCGGCTGGTTGTTTGGGTGAGGTACACCATCGAACTCGTGCTCATCAAATGGGCTGGCACACACGAAGAGTACGACGCGATCGATGTAACGAAGATTGGGCTTCCCCCTCCCAGGGAAACCGCGAAGAAGAAAGCCAAGAAGAAGACCGATAGGAGTCCACGATGAAGAAGGTGAAGCTGAAGGTCATCACCAACGAAAGGGACTACCGATTGTCCGTCAAGGCCATCGAGTCCCTTTGGGACGCCAAGCCTGGCTCCGAGGCGCACGACTCGCTGGAAGTCCTCGCGTTGCTCGTCGACGACTACGAGAAACGTGCCTTCCCGATGGAGGAGCCGGATCCTGTCGCAGCGATTCGCTTCCGACTCGACCAGGCGGGGTTGCAGCCGAAGGACCTGGTGTCGATCCTCGTTTCCCGAAGTCGGGTCTCGGAGATCATGAACCGCAAACGCGGTCTCACGCTCGAGATGATTCGATAGCTGTTCGACGAACTGCATATCCCGATGGAGGCGCTGATTCCCCGGCACGTCTGAGTTCTTGAGTGGCTCGTCGGGTTCACGCGGCAGCGACGGGCCGTCAGGCTCGACGGGCTATTCCGGCTCTGAGGGGCGCGCGGGCGAGGTGCAGCTTCGCGTGCAGTGAGCCTCTTGTTCTTTGACGTGACTCTTTGACCAACACTTCCTCACCCCACGGCAACATGGGGCGAGATGAATGGCCGCCGCCCGCTCAGCGCCGAAGAAGCGCTCGCCCACAGCGACTGGGTGGGCCGGCTCGCGCGTGCGCTGACCGACGACGCCTCTGACGCAGAGGACCTCGCGCAAGACGCGTGGGAGGCCTCGGCGAAGGCAGGCCGTCCGCTCACCGGGGAGCTGGGGGCCTGGCTGACGGGCGTGCTGCGGAAGCTGTCGGCGATGCGCGCGCGCAGCGTGGGCCGCCGCCGCAGGGAGACGGGGCTGCGTGGCGACCAGATGGCTCCTGGAGCTGACGAGCTGTTGGAGCGCCTCGAGACGCAGCGCTTGCTTGCCCAACTCGTGGCAGCGCTGCCCGAGCCCGTGCGGCTGGTGCTCTTCCTTCGGTTTTACGAGGGCCTCTCGTCCGCGCAGATCGCCGCGCAGCTCGACGTCCCCGCGGGCACCGTGCGCTGGCGGCTCAAGAGTGGCGTCGATGCGCTGCGCGCGCGGCTCGATGAACGCTTCGAGGCAGACCGCTCGAGGTGGCTGGGCCTGGTGCTTCCGCTCGCGCCGCGACCCGAGCTCACAGGCAGTTGGCTTCCGGGGGTGCTCTTCATGAAGGCGAACAAGCTGGTCGTCGCATTGCTGATTTCCTTGTTTGCGCTGCTGGGGTTTTGGCTCTGGCCTTCGAGCGAGGTCGGTTCGAGGCCGTCCACCACGAAGGTCGCGCAGGCGAGGACCGATGGAGGCGGTGCGCTGACCACCCGCGCGCAGGCTTCACCTTCCGGCGTTCTGCTTCCCGCGTGGCTGGGTCAGCCCGGGGTCGCTCCTCGGCGTGTCGCCGGGCGCGTGCTGCTGGAAGGGGCGCCCCTGGCTGGCGCGCGCGTCAGGCTGGAGCCAGAGCCGCTCCCGGCGGGGCAGCGCGCCGATGAGCGTGTCACGGGTGAGGACGGCACCTTCGACTTCGGCCCGAGGCCAGCGCTGATGCACACGGTCAGCGCCTCCGCACCCGGCCGGACCGGCGACGTGAAGGACGTGGATCTGCGCGACCCCACTGCGCACCCCGACTCGCTCGAGCTCCGGCTCACGGGCTGCGCGGCGCGGCTGGTCGGGCACGTCCTCGACTCTGCGCGCGGACCCATCGAGCACGCGGAGGTTCGGCCCGCGCGCGGCCTGGGCGTCGAGTCCAACGGCCGGGGCGAGTTCGAGCTGTGCGTGCGCCCGGGGTCTTCCTCTCTCCACGTCGACGCCGAAGGCTACGGCCCGCTGAGCCTCAAGGTGCTCGTGTTCGGCCGAACCTCTCGCGACATCGTGCTCATCCCCGAGGCGGTGATCGTCGGAAGGGTCGTCGACCTCGAGACGGGCGCGCCGGTGGCCGGAGCGCTCGTGATCGCGAACCCCGGACACTTCACCGGAGCCGAGGCGGTGCGAGGGGCGACGGTGGTCTCGGGCGCCGATGGGCGCTTCCAACTCCCGGTGGCGCCCGGAGACTTCGCGGTCACGGCCACGCTCGCAAGCGGGTCGACCTGGCCGCCCGCCATGGTGTCGACGATCGTGGGCCGCTTGAGCGACGAGACGGTGCTTCGAATGCGGCGCCAGTCGCGCTTGCGTGGCACCGTGCAGAGCGCTGGCAAGCCGATCGCGGGCGCCAGGGTGACGGTCTTCTCGACCTCGGGTGGTGGCCGCCGGCCAGAGGCCTGGAGCCAGGAAGACGGTCGCTTCGTCATCCAGGGGGCCCCGCTGGGGCCGGTGATGTTCGCGGCCTCGCCCTTCGCCGTGGTGACCCCCCAGCGGGTCGTGCTCTCGAAGTCAGAAGAAGAGGTCACGCTCGAGGTGAAGCCTCAGGGCTCGTTCCATGGCCTCGTCACGAAGGGAGGAAAACCCGTGGCCGGCGCGAGCGTGAAGGCCAACGCGGGCCTCGTCAGCGTGGAGACGTCGACTGACGCAGAGGGTCGGTACGCGCTCGAGGGGCTTACGCCGGGCAGGTACAGGCTGCTGGCGCACAGCGAAGTCGCGGGTGGCTTCGTCGACAAGAGCGGCGAAGTGCTCGGGGATCGCGAAGCGCGCGAGCTGAACCTCGAGCTGAGCTTCGCGGCCAGCATCGCCGGGCGCGTCGTCAGCGCAGACGGCACGCCGGTGGAGGGGGCGATGGTCCTCTATGTCCACGGCGAGACGGGGGACGAGGGCCGGTCGGTGACGGACGCAGACGGGCGCTTCCTGTGCCAGCAGCTCACGGGCGGCGGGGCGTATCAGCCGAGCGTCTTCGCCTCCGCGACAGCGCAGACGCCGTACGCGGCAGCAGTTGGAAAGCCCTTCAAGAACGTGTCGCTGGCCGATGGGTCCTCGCACGCCGAGGGAGTGACGCTCTCCATCAACTATGAGCGCAAGATTCTCCGAGGGCGCGTGGTGGAGGCTTCCGGCGCCCCCGCCGCGGACGTCATCTTGCGCGCGGAGGCGACGCAGCCCGGCCAGGAAGCGCGCTTCAGCACCTGGGTCGCGCTCCCCAGAGCGGTCAGTGATGCGCAGGGCGTCTTCGCGTTCGAGCCGTTGCCGGGTGGGCCATGGACCGTGCACGCGCGCGCGCCGGATGGCGCCGAGGCCATCGTCCCCAACCTCGCCACGGGTGGAGCTGACGTGCTCATCACGCTGCGGCTGCCCGCGGGGATCGAGGGCACGCTCGACGGCTACGAGGAGCCACCGGCGGCAATCTACGCCCGGCCGCTGCCTGTGCTCGACCGACTCGTGCAGGGTCATCTCAATGGCTCCACCTTCCGGCTGGTGTTGCCGGCGGGCACGTACCTCGTCTCGGCGATGAACGCCCACGAGGGTGACGTTCGGCGCGTCGAGGTGAAGGAGGGCGAGACGACGAAGGTGAAGCTGCAGAGCCACGGCCGCGCGCGCTTGACGGGCTCCGTCGTCGACTACGCGACGGGCGCTCCGGTCGCAGGGCTCATCTGCCACGTGCTCGTCGCCTCCGAGGGCACCGCCGGCATCACCCGGTGGGATGTCGAGACGGCACCCCACACGGACGAGAAGGGGCTGTTTTCTCAAGACCCAGCGCCAGCGGGGCCTCTCCACGTGTCGTGCGTGGGTGACTGGAACGAGCTGAGCACCGCGTCTGCGCTCGTCTCGGTGGAAAAGGGCGGGCAGGTCAACGTGCCGCTCGCCGTCGTGCGCAAGGTGCCATCGGCGGCGGCGGGTGACCTCGGGCTCGCCTTCGACGACATGCTGGCGAGCGGGGCGACCGCCGTGCTTCCGGTGATTCGCGGCGTTCGGGCGGGCAGCGTCGCCGCGCGGGCGGGTCTGGCCGTCGATGACCTGCTGGTCGCGATGGACGGCAGGCCTATCGCGCCGCTCGATGCCTCGGGCGTCGAGATGCTGATCATCAACCACCCACCCGGCAGCAAGCTCGTGCTCTCGGTGCTGCGCGGCGGTCAGCGGTTCGACTTCACGATGCTCACCGAGCGCGTCCAGCGGTGAGCTGGGTCCCACCGGGCGCGTTCTCGAGGGGCGGAGAGTTTTAGAAGCCCCTTCACGAGAAGGTGCACTTGCGTGCCGGTGGTTCGTGGCCAACCAGAAATGCCTTCATCCAGTCGCTCGGCGCGCTCGAGAGCGCTGAGGGCCCCGTCAGCCGCGGAGTGGATCGAGGTAGACGTCGGCGATCGAGAGCGAACAACCGATCGAGGTGAGCTGAGCTGCCTCGCGGAATTGGTGGTGCGACCAGCGACTGCCTGCCTTGCGCCAGACCTCGATGAGCCGTTCGCGGTGCGAGATGATGACGACCTCTCTGAGCGAGGCGATCCGTTTGAAGTGCTCCAGCTTTTCGCCCCGGTCGTACTTCTCGGTCGAGGTGCTGGTGACTTCGACGAGCAGCTTTGGATTGAGCGCGGTCCGGTTTCGGTCTGGAAACATCGAACTCGACCGCTTCTTCCAGCGCTTCGCAGGACAAAACCAGTTCCGCGTTCAGCTCGGGGTCACCCATGTCGCCGTCGAGGGCCATCTCGAGCCATTCGTCACAAAACGAGACTGAGGTTTGGCCGAGGGCGCAACCGGGCTTTGATCCATCCAATTGTTTGCACCACGGGTCACCGACAGGTGTTGTGCTGGACACCATGCGTGCTCGCCTCCTCGTGACTTTCGTATTTGCTGCCTGCACCTCGGACGGCGGGCCTCAAGGAGACCCCGGACCGACCGGACCACAGGGCCCTGCGGGTCCCGCTGGTGGCCAGGGCGAGCCCGGCTTGAAGGGGGACTTGGGCGCGACTGGCCCCGTTGGCCTGATGGGCACGACAGGTCCACAGGGCACGCAGGGGATGCAAGGCCCCGCAGGCGAGGTATGGGTCGTCGACGGCGGCGTGGTGACGGGGCCTCCCGGCGCTTCGGTGCGGGTGACGGCCATCGCGCCCGATGGCGCGACGTGCCCTACCGGCGGTCTTCGCGTCACGCAGCTCTCCGACGGCGGCATCTCGAACGTGTGCAATGGAGCCCAGGGACCCGCCGGCCCCGCACCTTCGGTGAGCACCCTGCCGATGATGAGCCCGGCGTGCGCTACGGGTGGTGTTTTGGTTGGCCAGCCTGACGGCGGCGCGCTTGCGGTGTGCAACGGCGCGCAGGGACCACAAGGTCTCCAGGGACTACAAGGCCTCAGTGGTTCGACGGGTGGCGCCGGGCCTTCGGGCCCTGCCGGGCCGACTGGCAACACCGGCCCTGCTGGACCTGCAGGACCGACCGGCACCGTGGGACCTGCCGGCCAGACGGGCCCCCAGGGCGCCGCCGGGGCGGTGCTGTACGTCGACGGCGGCGTGGTGGTGCTCTCGTCGGCGCCGGTGGAGTTCGTGGGCTTCACGACGGCGACCTTCACCGGGAACCTGGGCGGCGTTCCCGGCGCGAACCAGAAGTGCCAGGCCCAATTCCCAAGCTCGTATTTCTGCACCATCGCCGACTACGACCGCTCGAACACCACGGTGGTGCCCTCGACCGCAGCCGGCGCGTGGATCGACTTCGACCGTGCGCCGAGCGGCTCGCGCGACACCGGCTCGTGTGCGCAGAACGGCTCGGCGTGGGCCAACGCGTCGACCCCGTTCCAGGCGTTCGGCCCGTACCTGACCAACACCGGGGGCTACTACACGACTGCGCTGTGCTCGCTCTCGAAGCCCGCGGCGTGCTGCCGGGGTGGCGCTGCGCCGACCACCTTCCGCGGGTTCACCACCGCGACCTTCACCGGAAACCTGGGCGGCGTGCCCGGCGCGAACCTGAAGTGTCAGGCTCAGTTCCCCGGGTCGATCTTCTGCACCATCGCCGACTACGACCGCGCGAACACCACCGTCGTTCCGTCGACCGTGGCTGGCGCGTGGATCGACTTCGACCGCGCGGTCAGCGGCTCCCGCAGCACGAGCTCCTGCGCACAGAACGGCTCAGCCTGGGCCAACGCAGCGACGCCCTTCCAGGCCTTCGGCCCGTATCTGACCAACACCGGCGGCTATTACACGACCGCGCTGTGCTCGCTCTCGAAGCCCCTTTCGTGCTGCAGTCCATGAGCGCTCTGAAGACACGGCAGCCTGCTCATGAAGAGTCGGCCGAGTCCCGAGCGAGGCCCAGTCCTTCTTTGCCTGGCCGCTCGCGTCACGGTGGAGAACGCTTCGGCGCGCCCTCCCGGCACTTCGATGAGGCTTTTGCCCGAGCTCAGTGACAGGGTCTGAGCATGAGATTCGTTCTGTTGTCCCTTGGGGTCTTGGTGCTGTGGGGTTGCGGAACGCCGGCGGTCTGCGTGCCGGGAAAATCTGAAGTGTGTGCCGGGCCAGGCGGGTGCATGGGCGGACGGCAGTGCAATGCGGCAGGCTCAGGCTACGCAGCGTGCGAGTGTGGTGGACCGATTGACGCGGGCGTTCCGGACGCAGGCCCTGGTGCCGACATGCCCGACTCGGGAATGCCTGATGCAGGAATGCCCGATGCAGGAATGCCCGATGCCGGGGCAGCGAAGTGCCAGCTGAGCCCAGCCGATGGCGGCGCGAGCGGGTGCAGGGTTGGGCAGAAGTGCAGCTGGGTGGACTTGAACGATGAGCCTGAAGTTGGCGAGATCGCGTGCGTGACCGAGGGCACCGTCCTCGTTGGCGACGACTGCACCGCAGGACCGGTCGGCCCCCTCACGGGTTTCGACAACTGTGTCGCGGGCGCGGTGTGCATCGGCACCCGCACCAGCGGCAAGTGTCGAAAGATTTGCGCGGTGGCTGACCCCACCAGTTGTGGCGCCGAGGCGTGTGTGACCTACAGCGGGTTGTTCAGCAACGCCCCCGATCGCGCCGCCGCGGGTGCGTGCACAGAGACCTGCAACCCGCTGACTCAGATGACCAGCGCCAACGTGACGTGTGGTGTAGGCAAGGCCTGCTACGTGAGCCAGAGCGCTAACGAGAGCATCGGGGTGTGCGGGAGTGCAGGCAGCATCGGGCACGGGCGGCCAATTTTAGCAGGCTCTGTGTTCTTGAATTCATGCGTGCCCGGCGCCATGCCCCGCTTTGTTGTTAGCACGTCGACGTTTGAATGCGGCGGGCTGTGCGCACCGGCAGAGGTCACCTCGACCATGAACCAAAGCGACGAAGGGGGCATCAGCCCGAACTCGTGTCAGGCCCGCTGGGGCGCGGCCCCTCCGTCTGATGCTACCGCCGGTGAGTCATGTGTCTTCTGGTGGTCGAGGGAGCCGACATCACTGACATCACGCCCCCCGGGACGCCTTTCGAACACCCTGGGCTTCTGCTTCAAGCACGTTGGAGCACAGTATGATTCTGACGGAGATGAGGTCCGCGACGCGCCTTGGCCGCGGTGCACGAGCCTCACGACGGGTGATGTGCTGCCGCCGGTTTCGAACCCGGCAGGCAATGACGCGCTGGACTTCGGGTGCCTGCAGAAGCCGGTGATGAAGCGCGCTGCGGAGAGCGTGAGCAGGCTTGAAATGAACAGCCCCAACCAGCTGCAGGGTTGGCGTTGACGGCGCTGGCGAAGGACCGTTGGCTGATTCAGGGACCAGGGTCGCCCCCCGGCGCCGACTGAGGCCATGGACCTGCAGATGGCCCTCGCCAGGCACAAGCCGCCGGTCTCGGCGACCGTGTGAACCGCGCGCGAGATGAAGCGCATCGACCGGGCCCGTTCCCCCGTCCGCTTGCAGTTCGAATGAGAGGGCCTTCTTGTGCAGGAAGGCACCAGGCGCGAGCTGACGAGACGCGAGTGTCACGCCGTGGGCATCGCGTCGATCTGCAGGAGTCGGCCTCCTGAACGGGTGCCACGCGCGCCCACACCAGCGGATTGAAGCGCGTCAGCTTGAGCTCCGTCACCGCCGGTTGAGCACCACCGTGCGCGGTCAACAACAGCAGCCCTGGCTCCCGAGCCGCACCGAGGTCGCCACGGACCAGCGCGCCGGAGTTGCGCAGCGTCACCTGCACCGTGAAGGGCGAGCGCCGCGCGACCGAGCCCGGCACCACCTGCGACACGTACAGGGCCGCGAACGTCCCCTGTGAGGGAGGAAGGAGGCTCGCGTGGAGTTCTCACGAGGCAAGAGCTGAACCTGGAGGGTCCAGGCGCGGGCCGCGGCCCGGGAAGGTCAGCCCTGCGGAGTAGACGACGGGCGTGACGGGCGTGGGCAACGGTGGCGAGTACGAGCGGCGGCGGCCAGAGCTGACGGTGTTGTACGAGGCGGTGCAGCGGGGTTGGCCGTCCGTGCAGGAG